>JAJZOK010000050.1 GCA_021811525.1 Thermoplasmata archaeon
CAGCAGCAGATCTTTTCAGGTTATCTCCATTGGATACCATAACCTGTAAACTTTTGAGTGTTTAAGACCATTGGCAATTTTAAAGCATCTCCACCTGAAAAGGTTCGAAAATGTAAATACTGATTTTGTATTGGAACTGCAATGAATGAAAAATCCTGGAAAGAATCCTACACAGAACTTCAGAGGCTAGTACTGCCTCCGGACACAAATATCTTCAATGATCTTTACGGAGGAAGGCTTGTAGAATGGATTGACAACGTCGCTGCCATTGTTGCAACAAAGCATTCCAGACGAAGAAATGTTACTGGGAGCATTGACAGCTTGTTCTTCCTGTCGCCCATAAATCTAGGGGATATAGTCCACATGACTGGAAGGATAAATTATGTTCACAAATCAACCATGGAAATACAGGTCGATGTTTATTCAGAGGAAGGCCTAACAGGCGAGAAGAATTTCACAACAACCTGTATGCTCACTTATGTTGCCATCACTCAGGATGGCAGGCCCACTGAGGTTCCGGGCCTTGTGCTTGAGAATGAAGACGACAAAGAGAGATTCCAGCAGGGAGAGACCCGGCGGCAAGTCAGGATGAAGAATTTGGGCGACATCAAGGCACGACAGCCCAAGAGCATATAATTTATACATGAATTACATTCTTTTTATTAATGGAATTTAGTGCAATTATTAACTTAATTACACAAAGTGCACAAGTGACCGTTTCAGTTCAGATTCAGGGAATTCTTAACAGGGTTTACGAAGTGGTAGCATCAGTGTCAGCTGTCATCATTGCCATTCTATGGATCCCCATTGCCATGGGGTTCTTCGGCGCAGACGAAAATCGACGTTACGAAGCTAGGATAAGGATGAAAAATGCTTTGATTGGAACATTCATCTACGTTGTAGCGGTCAGCGGGCTTCTTTACACGCTGGTGAAATACCTTATCACCGGGTAAGACTGGGTTAAAATGCAGTTTCTGCCTATTCTCCTTTCAATACTGCAATTTATAGATCAACTTTACAAATCGCTCATTGGAGTACTTTGGTACGCATGCATATATTATGGTTTAAACCCGCATTATACATTTCTGCTGACGTTCCTGGGAAACCCGGAATTCATTTCTCTTACGAATAGTCTTTACACTGGATTCTTCTTTCAATTCAGCGTACTCATATTGCTATTCGCATCCCTGGGGGCTCTTATCATCAATCTATATTCTAATCCAAGCTCCGGATACATATTCCTCTTTAAGTGGATAGTAGCCGTTTTAGTTGGTGCAGTATCAGTTTTTGTAATTACATGGCTGTTATCACTTGTAGGGTCCTTATATGGTGCTATTTTTAATTCAACAAGTTTCAGCTGGTATAATTTCCTGAATTTTTCTTCGTACCCCACATTGGGCCGAGTGCCAAACACCCAATCTGGTTCCCTTGGCATCCTCATTGAGATATTTGCATTAACTGGGTATTTTGTTTCTGTTTCCAGCCTGTTGGCAATCCTCATGATCCGACAGGCTTTGATGCTGTTCGCAATTGTACTTGTGCCATTTGCCACAATTCTTGGTTCAACATCCAAAGGAAGGAGATTTTCAAGCATCGTCTGGGAGATCATCATTGAGATGTCAGTTTACCCATTCTTTGTTCTGCTTTCTCTATATTTGGCGCACATATTTGCCTGGGATGTCCCGCTGCAACTGGCATTCCTGTTCCTTCCCACAATAATTCCCGGCTATCTCCTTGCAACAGGCAACGGCTTTCTCAGCGCCCCGATTTTTGGTTTCCTAGGAGGACTTTCACTGTCAGGTGCGGCTAGCAGGGGGTTGGAAGCTGCAAACATAGCAACTATGCCATTCCGTGGCGGGAGCATTGGAGGATCTGTTCGAGATGCTGCAATGCTTCCTCTGAGGGAAAAGCACTTCATTAATGAAGTGCCAAGAAACAATGTCTCAAAGAGTGAAATGCCATGGAAAGAACTTCTCAACGAGGAGCTCAAGTACAGAAGAGAGAGATTAGATTGATAAAGCACCGCCTGCCAGTTAACGTATACCAGTACAAACCAACAATTGCAGGTTTACCTATTGGAGATTTGCTGGTGGTGCTTATCATTCTGTGCGCCTCTATTCTTGCGTCGAAACTAAGCATTATTGCCTCAGTAAGCATTTTGCCTGCATCTCTGATTTTCTTCATACTATACGCCAGGAAAGGGGAAACTCCTGCCAATTTCTGGCGTAAAACAGTGAACAAGCATCAGGAAACCCCCGTAGAGGCGGAATTTAATGAGTTTAATGGACACCTGGTTGTTACTGTAAACTCTGAGGTATCTGTTTACTTTAGTATTACGGCAATGGATCTCCTATCGATGCGAGAAGCTTCTCAGAGTGACATTATTAAGAGTGTTGCAGAAGCTTTAGACAAGGTGCAATCAAGTATTGACTTTTTGTCGATGCATGAAGAGGAACTTAGTGATTTCAGCCCTCTTCAGCGTATCTCCTTTCAGTCTTTTATTAGAATAGCGATGAAGATAGATGGACGTGCCCCCGGAGTTACTTCAGAAAAATTATTGGAATCTGCTGATGAATTTGTCCAACTTTTAGGCAATGCAGGACACAGACTAACAGAAATCAACAATAAAGAAGAATTGAGAAGGGTTTTGCTGAAAACAGCAGGAGTCTCCTCACGGCTTGAAGTAGCTAAATCCGGTATGAGGGTGGACGGGTTAAGACTAAAACAAGAATTTTCCCAATTTGCTAATTTTGCGAAGACGGATCGGTATGTCTCTGAAATTGCAATCAAGAATGCAAATTACTTTTCAGGCCCTTATTATCTGGCTCTTCTGGAGAGCATGAGGCTTCCTTTTGACATAATTATTTCGTTGAGGAAGATTCCGGCTGCTAACAAACTGAAGTACATTAACAGGCTTCTAGCGGAACGGAAGGCCGAGTATCGGTTTACACGGGGGTTGTCTAAGGAAACTGAGTTCTTAAAGCAACAGATCACAGATCTTCAAATCATGGCCGGAAAAGTGGAGAAATCCCGGAATCAAATTTTAGATCTTTCCTTTACCATAAGGGTCTTTTCCGACCATCCTGCAATCCTAAACGCGAGGATGCAACGGGTAGATACAGCATTGGAAATGCTTGGTTTCCAGACCTCCAGGGAAAATGCACACATTATTCGCAAATTAAGGAACTTCTCATTGACTCCGTCTAAGCCAAAATATCTGATGGATTCAGAAAGCATAGCAGGATTACTCCCGGTTTACAGAGAAGAACCTTGTGACACAAATGGCATAATTATCGGCATAGATGACATAAGCGAAAATGCAGTCTGGTATAATCCCTTCTCCCAGAATTCATATAATTCCCTGGTCATCGGTGAAACTGGCTCCGGTAAATCGTATTTTACCAAGATGTTTCTTAGGAGGGCCCTTGACTTTAAAATCGCACATAAGGCCATTATTTTCGACCCCCTGAATGAATATGATTGCGGGTCTTTCAACCAGAGTTGCGCAGAATTCACCATTGGATCATATCTAAAAAGTGGCAAGGAACACTTAACTGTGGATGAAACAGGAAACAAGATTACCAATGAGGCTTCAGTAAAGATCATAAAACCAAGATATGAGGAAATTGACAGTGATGTGGAAGTCAGTGATTTTCTGCTCACTGTTAATCGGGAAATGTCAAAGAATAAGGACAGTAATGTTCTCATTATAATAGATGAGAGCCACATCATGCTAAGGAACCCCTCAAACGCAAAGTTGCTCGGGACAATGGTCAGGCATTCCAGGCACTTTAGGACCTCAATAATGAATATCTCCCAGAATACCGACGATTTCCTCAGCCGAAACTCTTCAAATATCGCTTACAACAGCAATAGGCTCTTTATTTTCAGAAATAGGAATATTAATGAATCACACAAGAAAGTACTGAAGATAGATGGATTCGACATACCAAAACCTGAGAACCTTGCTGGCGGAAATCGCCACCCTTATTCAGAATGCATAGTCTCAGATGGAACTTACTGTAAGACCTTGAGGATTATAACAAGCGAAGAAGAAGATAAATTGCTGAAAAAATCAACTTGAGGCCGAGTCTTCTTTCTTTATGAGTTCCTGCACGAGCCAAAGCTCCAGAAGCCCGAAAACGACGAGTACGATAGTGAATGAATACAGGCCTATATCTGTCCAGGTTCCGAACAGGACTGACCAGATAACGTAAAAAGCCACACCTATAACGAGGAGCCCGAAACCCATGAACCTTTCCCAGAAATGCCTCCTCCAGAGCGAAGGTTTGGCCTTTGTTTCATTTAGTGTCGCCATATTACAATTGAGCCTAATTATCCAGATGTATTTCAGTATATCGCTACATTGCAATTGGACCTTGCAAATTGAGCAATTGTGGTTTATAATTTTGAAATACGCCATTTAATGGGACATTCGAAATACTCAGTTTTATCGGGATTGAGTTCTCCTCATTCTATGCAGGATTTTATATGAATAGCACATTAAGGTTGATGAATTCCACTTCCGGGAGCGCCATTGAAGTACAAAACCTTGTAAAATCGTACGACGGAAAGAGGAATGCAGTTGACGATATAACATTCTCCGTCAGGAAGGGCGAGATTTATGGGCTTCTGGGAAAGAACGGAGCTGGAAAAAGCACCACTATTAAGATTCTTACCACCCTTATTGATCCAACTTCGGGCAACGTGAATGTACTAGGATATGATCCCCTGAAACATCCGTTGCAGATCAAGAAAAGGATTGGGGTAGTACAGCAGGCTGAGTCCTTTGATTTCACAACCGTTGAAAACAACCTCAAGGTATATGCCACGCTCTGGGAAATGCCAAGGGAGGAAGCTAAGGCAAGGGCAGAGGAACTCCTCGAGCTTTTTGAACTGACTGATGTAAGGAAGACCAGGGCCTTCGAACTATCTGGCGGGCAGAAGAAGAAGCTCCAGGTGGCAAGGGAACTTATGCATGATATGGATGTCCTTTTCCTGGATGAACCAACTGTTGGAATGGACCCAATAATGAGAAGGAGGATCCTCGACAATATCAGAAAAAGGGCCGCAGGGGGGATGACAGTCCTTTTCACGACCCATTTCCTTGAGGAAGCCGATTACATATGTGACCGGATCGCCATCATGGCCAACGGAAAAATACGAGTGGAGGGCACCTCATTTGAACTCAAGTCAAAATATGGCGGCCTTAGAACCTTGGAAATAACAACTCCCGATACAATTGTGGAACCTGAAATTTTGAAATTGAAAAGCGAATTGGTCGACTCTGGTTTGGCACAGGATGTAATGCTGGAGGGCAAGACACTGAAAATTGTGGGCAAAGGGATCACTAAAGTGCTGGAGGAAATTCTACGGCTTGCCAGGAACTACATCAAGAGCATCGAAAGCATAAATCTAAGAGATGCAACCCTTGATGATGTGTTTATAGAGGTGGTGAACAACCAATGAGAATACCCGCATCAATCAGGCTTACTTACAGAAATATCATGGTTAACATGGATACTGGAACCATGGTTTTCATGCTTGGTTTGCCAGCTCTGTACCTTCTGGTAATGGGCTCCATGTTCCAGACCCTGATAAGTGGAGTAAGCCTCAACGGCGAAACCATATCGTACACCCATTTCCTTGGGCCGGGGATTGTCGCCATGCAGACCCTTACTGCAGGCAATATTGGAGGAAGCATGCTTTGGAGTGACAGGAGATGGGGGATGTTTGAACAGCTCCTGGTTGGCCCGTTCAAGAGAACAGATTATCTGCTTGGAATAATGTTTGTCGCCATTATCTTCACCCTTGGTGGAAGCTTTGTTATGCTGGTGCTTTCTGAAGCGGTTTCGGGAGGATTTATCCTCAATGCAGTTTCCATTACACTTACTGTGTTGGCGCTGGTTATTGGCACCATACTTTTCTCTGCACTGTTCCTGATAATTTCTACTCTTGCCAAGACAATGCAGGCTTACAACACCATAACCATAGTTCTCTTCTTTGTACTGGATTTCGCAAGTTCTATTTTCTATACCATCACGCCCCAGACACCCCTCCCTGTTAGACTGATGGCTTTAGGGAATCCGCTAACCTATGTCATAGATGTGGTACGAAATTCCTTGGTCTACGCCCCCACTATTTCCACCCTATATGACCTTGCCATCATTTCTGTGATAACCGCGATACTCTTTGCCATAGCAAGGCAACTTTACCAACGCATAAAAATGGGGATTTGATTCCACAAAATTCTATTTTTCTTGACATTTGGCGTCAAAATATTTATGTTTATCGGGGTGATTAGGAAGAGCCCATGCATGATCCCGCCAGCAAGTATTTCAATTGTACTGATAGAGAGCGTGCCATATTTGAGGCCGGCATAAAACTGGGTACTATTTACCACCAGTATGTTGGTGCCCCCCTAAACCTTAGTAATGCGGAATCACTTGAAAAGGCAATGAGCCAGAGCGCAAAGGTTCAGCCGTTTGTTGAGGATGCAGTAGTGAGGATAGACAAGGAACAGATCTCAAAGAAGCAGGGCGTATACAAGTACATCACACTTACGGGTGACATGCTCAATGTCACAATACGGGTAAAATACGGTGACGAACAGGTTACAGCGAAGTTGCGGTATGTTCCAGAAATGGATTATCCGCTGATGTATATAGAGGAGTAAAAAAGTCAGATGGCAGTAAAGATAGGAATAACGGGTCCAGTGGGGTCAATCAAGGCAGAGGCCCTCAAGAAAATCATAGAGATGCTTGAGAAAGACGGAACAGTAGTTCAAGGAGTCCTTGTTTCAGAAATTACAGAACACGGCAAACTGACAGGATATTCCCTGTTCGATATCAGCACCAAGAAAAAGATAACATTTGCACAGGCAGGGATTGTATCGAGGGTGAAAATCGACAAGCTTGGCGTGGATACCAGGCTGCTTGAGGAAATCCTCATACCAAGCCTTCAGAAGGCAAGGGAATCTTCGGATGTCATCGTGATAGATGAAGTAGGAAAGCTGGAAAATACCACTAGAAATATTCAAACTGAAATCGAGACGACACTGAAATCAGAGAAGCCGCTTATAGTAACACTCCACAAGAAGTCTAGAAACCCGGTACTGCAGGAGATCAGGAGTCTCGAAGGGATCAGAGTTTTTGATATCACTCCCATAAACAGGAGCATCCTGCCTTTCAGAGTCCTCATGGTACTCAGGGGAGAAGAAGGCGCGTAATTGATCATAAGGGAAGGGCTTTCCCAAATTTTTATACCTGATGAGAAAATTTTACCCGGCCCGGGCACTAAGAGGGTTGGTTTCTACAATCCTGACCAGGTCCTGAACAGAGACATCACTGTTGCGCTTGTCAACGCCTTAAGGCCCCGCAATTACCTTGATGGTTTCGGTGGTACCGGCATTAGGGGAATTAGAGTTACCAGAGAGACTGGCACAAACTCAGTTATTGCAGAAATCAACAGGAAATCCGTTGAAGTAATTGAGAGAAACCGAAAAGAAAATGAAGTGGATCTAGAAATCAGGAACGAGCCCTTCGAATCTGTAGTGTCAAGGTTGCTCTTTGATTTCATAGACGTTGACCCTTACGGTTCCATAGTTCCATACCTGGATGTAGCGCTTACGCATGTGAAAAATGGTGGCTATATCGGGCTTACTGCCACCGACCTCTCTGCACTTACAGGCTCGGCCCCTAAAAAGACTGCAAGGAGGTATGGCGCACATGTTGAGAATGACCGCCTCAGGCATGAAACTGGAATCAGGCTGCTACTGTCGTATGTAGCAAAGAGGGCAGCTGCTCTGGATAAGCATATAGTTCCACTTGTTTCATTCTGGAGATCACACTATTACCGAACCATAATCAAGGTCTCCAACGGAGCCGGACGAGCTGATGAGGATCTCCTGAACATCAGGACTCTCTCCAAGCACGAGGAAATAGGCCCGGTATATCCCAAGAGCGAAGAGGGCCCATTATGGACTGGCCTCATGAATTCGCATGATATTGTTGAAAAATCCTGCAAACAGTCAATGGAAGGAATAGGGGCGAAATCCTTGCAGTTCTTGGAATCACTTCAACACGAAGATGCAAGGGTATATTTCTTTGAAACTGCGGATTATGCATCTTATACTGGAAAGAGCATTCCCAGGCTGGACAGGCTTATGGAGTCACTGAAGGATAACCTGAGTACTGTAGCCTGGAGAACTCATTTTTCGCCGACTGGGCTTAAAGTGAATGCAAACCATTCTGAATTTATGAGAATCTTTGAGGGAATTGCAGTTAAATAATCCGGTTTTTGCCATTCGCAAATATAATAACGGTTTTTATTTTCCCCTTTTGGAATGAATCCCTGGCTTAAAATAATGAGACCGGTGAACGGGATAATGGGCATCGTTGCCACAGTTATCTCAGGTTTTATTGGCGCAGGATTCAATTTGCCTTCACATCTTTATGCAGTCCTAGCAGCTTCAGTTTCTGTATTTCTTGTCACTTCCGGGGGCAATATAATCAACGACCTTGTTGACATTGAAACGGACAGAGTAAATCACCCACAGAGGCCAATAGTTACTGGAAGAATATCCATCGGGGCAGCTAAAGCAGCTTTTGCATTGTTTTTTGCTGTTGCAGTTGTTGTTTCTGGGATTTTCATTTCTCTCTATGCACTGGCTGTGGTCATACTGGCAGAAGTGTTCCTCGGCCTATATGAGTCTAGAACGAAAAAAATGGGGCTCACAGGCAATGTAATGGTCAGTATTCTTGTTGGCCTCATATTCATTTTTGGTGGAATCGCAGTCAATTCAATAGGGAAAATGCTCATCCTGTTTGCCATGGCCACTCTTGCAAACCTTTCCCGTGAGATAATCAAGGATATAGAGGACATGGAAGGGGACGTGGACCGGGCAACCCTGCCTAAGAGGATAGGGGTACGAGGTGCAGCTACGGTCGCCATCGCATCCATCGCCATAGCAGTTTCCTTCTCTTATCTTCCCTACTACCTTGGCATTTTCAGATTGTATTACCTCGCCATTGTGGCAGTCTCCGATATCCTGTTCATTACTTCAGCCGTTACAATAATAAGAAATCCCGGAATAAGCCAGCAGGTGTCCAAACTGGCAATGATTGTTGGCTTGCTTTCATTTGCAGTTGGTGGAATAATATGACAGTTTATGGCCAGATATGCGAACTTATCCAGAAGCGCAAAGTACACATGACTTTGATTGATCCGGCTTCACAGGACATTTCAAGATCCACGGAAATAGCTGTGGAGGCAGAAAGGGCTGGAACAGACTTCATCATGATAGGCGGTTCCACATCCATAGACATGAAAACCATGGATGAAACCATTGAGAGCGTCAAGAAAGAGACAACAAAACCAGTCATCATATTCCCCGGTTCATCATCAATGATCAGCAGGCATGCAGATGCCATTTATTTCATGAGCCTGCTTAACTCCAGGAATCCAAACTTTATCATAGGGCACCAGGTGAAGGCTGCCCCATACCTGAAAAAGATGGGGGTGGAGACAATTCCAATGGGCTACCTGGTATTCGATCCAGGAATGACCGTTGGAAAAGTGGGGGAAGCAGACCTCATAGACAACAATAAGGAAGATTGCGCCGTTGCTTATTCTCTTGCTGCGCAGATGATGGGGATGAAACTGATATATCTGGAAGCAGGGAGCGGGGCGCCCGTAACTGTAAACCCGAAGATAGTCAAGGCTGTTAAGTCCCAGGTAAGCGTCCCATTGATTGTTGGCGGAGGCATAAGGACGAGGGAAAATGCTTCGCTCATAGCAAGATCCGGAGCAGATGTTGTAGTAACCGGAACCATCGTGGAGAAGGCTGAAAAAGTATATGACGCCTTAATGCCCATAATACAGGAAATCAAGTCCGTCAGGTGATCAACACCTTTTAATTTCCTGTGGAAATCCTGAAACACATGCCCGTAATCAGTGTTGAAATCAAATTCCTCCCGGGAGTCGAAGACCCTGAGGCACTCACTATCCAGAAAAACCTGAAGCTGCTTGGATATTCAGGAATAAAAAGCCTGAAGACCTCCAAAACCTACACTTTTGACATTGAAGTGGGCGATTCTGACCCCAAAGTTATGGTGAAGGAGATTTCGGAGAAACTACTTGCCAACCCAGTAATCCAGTCCTACACTATCAGGGAGTAAAAATGGCTGGAAACAAAAAAATGGAAACGGCTTCGGATATTATTCCCCTTCTTGGAGCGGACAGGAAAGGGCTTGAAACTATCTCTACAGATATGTCCCTTGGCCTCAGCACAGAGGAGATGTCCATGCTCCAGAACTATTTCTCTAACCTTGGCAGGAATCCCACTGATGTGGAGATGCAGGCTATGGCACAAGCATGGAGCGAACACTGCTGCTACAAATCTTCGAAATTCTATCTTAAAAAATATTTCTCGGGTTTGGAGAAATACGACGCAATCCTAGCCATGGAAGACGACGCCGGAGTTGTGTCGTTTGACGATGAATATGCATACGTTGTGAAGATGGAGAGCCATAACCATCCCAGTGCCCTTGAGCCATATGGTGGCGCTGCCACTGGCGTTGGTGGCATTCTCCGAGATATACTGTGCATGGGTGCACAGCCAGTTGGCCTCCTGGACTCAATATATTTTGGGGAAGTCTGGAACAATTCACTTAATGGAAAGGGGTTGCACCCCAGGTTTGTCCTTAATAACGTCGTTGGTGGGATTCGTGATTATGGAAACAGGGTTGGCATACCAAATATTGCAGGTTCTGTTGAATTTGACAAATGCTTTAACAATTCACCGTTAGTCAATGCAGGCTGTATTGGGATAGTGAGGAAAGACAGGATTTCAAGGAGCCTCATCTCTAAGATTGGCGACCTGCTTCTTCTAGTCGGCGGGAGAACCGGAAGAGACGGCATACACGGGGTCAATTTCGCGTCTGCAATCCTAACCGAAGGCAGCGAGGAAAAAAAATCTGTTGTGCAGCTTGGAAACCCAATCATCAAGGAGCCCCTCATCCATGCAGTTCTTGAGGCAAATGATTCAGGCCTCATTGATGGAATGAAGGATCTTGGCGGAGGGGGGCTTTCAAGCTCTGTTGGCGAGATATGCCTTGCGGGAGGAGTTACAGCCGTGGTGCAGCTGGACAAAGTGCTGTTAAAGGAAGAGGGAATGAGGCCATGGGAAATATGGGTCAGTGAAAGCCAGGAGAGAATGCTTCTTGCCATATCTCCTGAAAACCTCAAGAAAATCGCAGGCATATTTGACAACTGGGACATCGAGTTTTCAATAATCGGCGAGGTCGTTCACGGAACCTCTCTAGTGCTCAAATACAACGAGGAAAAAGTCCTCGACCTAGACCTCAACTTTCTCACCTCCGGGCCAGTATACTGCAGAAATTATGAGCTCCCAAGTAAAGAGATGCTCGAATACGTGATTCCACCAGAAAATGTTGACCTGAAGGAATTTCTTATGAAGTTTCTTAATGATCCGGCAAACTGCACAAGGGAGAATATCATAAGGCAATATGATCACACCGTAAGGGGAGATACAGTCATCCGCCCACTCACCGGAAGGCCAAATGGTGAAACACATTCTGATGCGTCCGTCATAAAACCTCTGGAAAATTCAATGAAAGGGCTCGCTGTTACTGCAGGCTCCAGGTACGACATGGTTGCAATAGACCCAATGTCAGGGACCTTTGGCACAATGACTGAGGCTTACCTGAATGTTTTAGTTACGGGTGCAAAGCCAAACTCTGTTGTTGACTGCCTGAACATGGGAAATCCGGAAGAACCCAAGATAATGGGGCAGTTAATCCAGGTACTTGAAGCGATGTCAGAATTCTGCAGGAAACTGGATTTACCTGTAGTAGCAGGTAATGTCAGTTTATACAACCAGTATTCCGGAAACAACATCAAGCCAGTCCCGAACGTAATGATGGTCGGAGTGCTTGAAAACGTTTCCAAGGCTATCAGTTCTGACTTTAAGGAACCGGGGAACCATATTTTTATAATTGGCAGGGAGTCTTCCAACCTTGGTGGAAGCCAGTACCTGAAATTCAGGAATATTGCAAGTACCACTCTTCCTTGGTTTGACATGGATGAACTAAGGTTAATTTCCGAAAAGTACCTGATGGCGTTTGCCAGAGAGCTCATACTATCTGCACATGATGTGTCTTCTGGTGGATTGATTCAGGCCTTGCTGGAAATGTCCTTTGGGTTCAGCCTGGGCTTTGATATTGACCTCACCGAGGTTTCAGATGCAAGAACTTTTGAGAAGATTTTTTCCGAGGCCGGGGAAAGGATCATTGTTGAAGTGAAACCAGAAAACAGAGAGGAGTTCCTGAAAGCATTTGAAGGGGTGAAGACTACTGAGATTGGCAGGACCACATCCGGTGAAATAAGGATAGTTGATAGGAACCTTAATTTCCTTGAGGGAAATGTTTCTGAATTCAAAGAACCCTGGCTGCATGGACTTGATAATTATATCTGATATTATGTTGAAACTTAAAAAGGTGAATTAAAAGATGGCAGAAGACTACTATTCAGAAAGGAGTTACCTCGAAGATAAGAATGTTACAGTGGAGACCAATTACAGGCTTTACTTTGATGCTGACAGAACCTGCGGGTTCACAAGGGTATTCAGTGGAAAAGTCCTAAATCCTTCTCCGGAAGATGAAATGTATGAAATTTACATGGAGCTGCACGAGTGCGGCCTTACGCTGGAACAGGTAAAGGAAAAGGAAAACAAAGTAATTTCAGAAATCAGGGAAGGAAAGTTGGACGTATCGTTTTAGTTGAACGGACCCTCTACTTCCACAAGGAGTTCGTCCCCATCCTTTATGCCCAATGTCTCCCTCAGGAAATCTACAGAGATTATCTCCAGGACATCGCTGTATACTGATCTCTCAGGAAATATTATTGCGCATTTAACTCCATTAATGTTTCCAAGAAATAACTTCACCGGACCATAAGTCCTGTCATCAGTAACAAAACCGTCAATGTGGACTCCGTCCATGCTTCTAAGCCTTCTTAGGGAGAGTTCTGATCCAGGCTTGATTCGCAGGTTAAGTGTCCCAAGGTAGGGTATGAAGCCGAGTTTTTCCTGGAACTGGACAATGTAACCTTTCCTTGAAATATAGTACCTGCCCTCTCCTAACCCGCTTTGGACATTACCGTAAAGTTTCATCTTAACCGGTTTTTCCAGGATCACACTTAGGTCTGCGTACTCCTTGACAAGGAGGGCCACTCCTTTTTCAGTTATTGAAATATCCTGCTTCCTTCCGTTCATCTGTCTGATGATGTAGCCGCCCCTGAGCAGATCAAGAATAAATCTCGAAGCAGATTGCTGGCTGATTTTCATGTACTCTGCTAGTTCTGAAGATGAAATAGAAATAAGGCTCCTGCTACCCCCTAGACTTTTAAGTGCCTTGAGTGCCCAATAACTGTTGTCTATAGAATCGCCCATGGTATACCAGTTAGCAGGCGAATTCCAAATTGCCTATTATTGTTTTGCAGATTTTGCAGATATAACGCAGTATTCAAACAAACTCAACCTTACGGTTCCCCCTGATTGTAATGGCCCTTATTCCCGCCTCCTTGGCTCTAGCAAGAAGGGCCCGGTCATTGGACAGTACAAATAAATGCCCTTTTTTAGCTACTTCAAGAATACAGTCATCCGCGTATCCCTCTCCGGAAACGCGTTCAAATTGCTCTGAGAATTCAAGCGCGCCCATAGCAAATTTTACATTGCTTGACAAAGCCTGAAGTTCTCTGTGAACACATTCCGGAACCACAATCCCCTTTACTTCAGGGAGTTCCAGCAGGAGTGCTCTTAGGTTCACCCTGTGCTCTATGGAATAAATCAGGGAATTGGTGTCAACAAGAACCTTTGAAGCCAATCCCGAATTCATCAGTTCTTCTCTTTGTCCACAACCTCAGCGATGGCTGTGTTTGCCCTGATCTTCTTGATCAAGACTTTTACAGTATCCCCTTTCTTGACGCCGGGAACGAATATATTGAATCCTCTGTAGAATGCCCTGCCTTCTCCAGAGTTACCAATCTTGCTTATCTCAACAGTGTAAGTTTTTCCTTCCTCAATCTTAGTGTCATCAGCCTTGGATTCAGTAGCAATTCTGATGGGGTGCTGTGCTCCACATGCCTTGCATGCTAGAACATATGTTCTTCCGATCTTTTGGATTTCTGTATCTGGAGAATTACATTCATAGCACACGACATATGACTCCATATACAGCTTAATCTTTGCCGAAATCTGATCAGCAGAAATCTTCCTGTTGATTATGAGCCTCTTCCCACTTATGGTCACCCCAATACCGAATTCTGTCATCAGAAACTTGGAGATGTGCTTTGGATCTCTGTTGATCATTTCCACTATATCCGTGAAATTCCTGACAATTGTTACCTTGCCTTCCTGCATTATATCAGGCTCTGGAACCTGTAATCTCTGCTGGTTAACATTTGATTTTGAAAGTACGTCTTCTGTCTTCTTCAAAAGACTCTCGTAGTCACTTACGTCCATATTGAGTAATTAGAATCTGGCTTATAATATTGTCAACTATGATTCCACTTATACCTTCAGTATTTTATGCAACGTATAAAAACATACATAGTCATACTAATGTTAAAAACAAATTAACACTTACCTATTAGGGATGTTGAGATAACCCTTAAAAAAGGCGCTTTTTGTGTGAATACAAATAATAACAATGGATAGACATTTCGCACATAATGTATGTACACATACGAATGTTTAAATATATAATACGTTATTTTGTGCAGAAGTCTATTGAGTCTTGACAATAAAGATACAAAGCTGACATTGAGAATATCAGAAGAGGACCTAGCAGAAATAGACGAGTTCCTGAACACGAACCCTAGATTCGGGAGCAGATCGGAATTTATCAGGCACTCGGTTCTTGATTACATTTCGAAGACAAGGATAGGCTTTGTAGACCAGGGAGAAACAGGTATCAGACTCAGCAAGAACATGGACAGGATCATTTCATCAGTTGTTCAGAAGGGCTTTTTCAAAACAAAGGACGAGGTTATAGAAGAACTTCTTGAAAATGCCGTGAAATCCGGAGAACTTCACAAAATAATCGAGGACAAGATGGAGAGTTTTGCCTCCATAATGAATGACCTCGAGAAATTCGAGGAGATGAATGACAAATTCAGCGAAGGCTCGCCAAGGGGACAAAAGGTACGTAAACTGTAAGGGGGATAAAAAATTGGAAACAATAGGTGCAAACTATATTGAAGGTGTGTTGAAGGGACTCATCAGGAAATATTACCAGGAAAGGATGGATAATGTTGTGCTTTCTTTTGGAAAGGCAGGGGAGAGAATTCTCAGGAACATAAAGCCTCTTCAGATCAGGAGAACTTCGTACAGATCGGTTCTAGTCAAAGAAGACAGGGCCTTTGCAAACAACAAGAATGGAGAATCGTACACTGATCTTGAAATCTCTGAACCAGATCCCATGAGGGTTACTCTTCTTTCTAGAGAGGAATATGATTACAGGAAAACTCTCAGCCAGTTCGAGCAATGGGATGAACCACTGGAATCCGCATCAGTGGGAACCTTATATGTTGGCGAAACCGGCAACTGGGAAGCGATGAGCAAGGAGCTCATCAACGAGATCGATAAATCAAATTCCTATGTCCTGGTTAGTGGTTTTGGTGGAGACTTTGCCCAATCCATGCACGTCAATTTCTCAAGACTGCTCACCAGCAGAAAAATAGCCCATGTTAATGTCATCATAAAGCCGTCAAGGGAAGATACAAAGAGAAGAAAACTTGCAGAAGCGGGAATCAGGGAACTGAAAGACAGCGGAGCAAGCGTCGTGGTATTCGACAATCAGAAGATGATAGAGAAGTTGAGTTCAGTGCACCGCGACAAGAACAAAGTAATTGGAAAAATAAATGTGGACATAGCAAGGCACGTGGAAGTCCTTTCTGCGAGGCTCTCAAACACCTCCGAACTTCTTAAGTACCAGCTATCTGCATAAATCAAAGGGAAGTCAATATTTCCCTTTCGCTCATATTTCTCTCGCAGAAATTGCACCTTATTACTAGTGGCTTCTTGGAAACGAGTGTGAACTCGCTGCTTACCGGTTCCTTTACATTGGTAATGCAGTTCGCATTGTGGCATTTCACTATCCCAACTATCCTAGAAGGCAGTTCAACGGTGTACTTCTGCGTGACTTCGTAATCCTTCACAATGCTTATGGACGCTTCAGGCGCAATCAGTGAGATTTTGTCCACTTCAAACTTCTCGAGATTCCTGTTTTCTATCTTGATAACATCCTTGAAGCCAAACTTGCTGCTTGGCACCCTGACTCCTATGCTGACGGAACTGTTGCTCTTCTCGTCTATCTTGAGAATGGAAAGAACCTTCATGGCTTTCCCGGCTGTGATGTGGTCAATAACTGTCCCATCTTTTATCTTTGAAATTTTTAATGTCCGCTCCACTTTTATCACCCCAGTATCATGGAAACAAGAGCCATCCTTACGGGCACACCGTTGCTCGCTTGCCTGAAATACGCAGCCTTTGGGCTTGAATCAACTTCAGGCGATATTTCATCAATCCTTGGAAGTGGGTGCATAATGATGGATTTCTCCTTCATTTTTTCCAGCGTTTCAGGGGACACTGAATAAGATCCAATCACACTCAGGTATTCATTCTGGTCTGTGAACCTCTCCTTCTGGATTCTTGTGACATAAAGGACATCGCTCTGCTCCACAGCGCTGTCAAAATCAGCAGATATATTAACCTTGAAATTCTTGGGAAGCCTGGAAATTATATACTCAGGTATCTTGAGAATCTCAGGTGAAATTAGGTTAACATTCACATCGTAATTAGACAGTGCCAGGAGCAATGAATGAACTGTCCTGCCGTATCTAAGGTCTCCAACCATTGTTATGGTCTTCCCATTTATGTTCCCCAGTTCTTTCCTTATTGTATAAAGATCCATAATGGTCTGTGTAGGATGCTGGCCGGATCCGTCTCCTGCATTAATTATTGGCTTAGATGAGAATCTCGCTGCAAGTTTTGCAGCGCCTTCCATTGGATGCCTTATGACTATAACGTCAGAATAAGATTCTGCCATCCTCACTGTGTCTGCAAGAGTTTCACCTTTTGCCACTGATGAGGATTTTGCTTCGGAAACACTTATTACTGAGCCTCCAAGGCGGTTCATTGCGCTCTCGAAGGAAAGCCTCGTTCTTGTGCTTGGTTCATAGAAAAAGGTTGCCATTATGCGGCCATCAAGAATTTTGAGTGGTTTGCCTTGCTTGAGATGATCGGACATCTCATCGGCTGTTTTGAAAATATCTTCCAATTCAGGCTGGGAGACGTCCTCGATAGAAACAATGCTCCTGTTCTTTAACATCAGGATATCAGATTGTTCAGAGAATTAAATAAGTTTGGAGGTTGAAAATCATTAACTAGACTAGCGCTATTTCTATCTGGATGGCAAACAGGAGCTCTGAGATATCAGGCTATTACAAGTTGAGCGTGGAGGAGCGGCTAGAGCTTCTTGGCTCATTCTCCAACCTTACTCAGGAAGAGCTTGATGTATTGCGTATGCACGGTTCACTTAATACTGAACTTGCAGACAAACTCATTGAAAATGTAGTTTCAACCTTTGAGATTCCCGTGGGTATTGCCCCAAATTTCAGGATTAATGGAAAGGATTACCTCATTCCAATGGCAATAGAGGAGGCTTCTGTTGTAGCTGCCTGCTCCAATGCTGCAAGAATTGCAAGAGCGTCAGGTGGATTTGTTTCTGAGTCAACTGAGCCAATTATGATTGGGCAGATCCAGATTGTTGCCTATGAATCGCTTGAAAGGCTGAAGAAAGATATATTCGAACATAAAAATGATATTATCGAGCTGGCCAATACTCGAAGCAAGACTCTTTCCTCAATGGGGGCTGGGGCTAAAAGCATTGAAATAAGGACCCTGGATGACCCTCAAAGAAGCGTAGTGGTCCATCTTCTAGTGGACGTGAGGGATGCCATGGGCGCCAACGTTGTCAACAGCATGTGTGAGACTGTTGCACCATATCTAGAGGAGATAAGCGGGTGCAGGACTAATCTGAGAATCCTCAGTAATCTGACACCACACAGGGTCTCAAGAAGCAAGACAATTTTCAAGAAGGACCTGATTGGTGGGAAAACTGTTGTGGACAATATCATCAGTGCCTACCAGATGGCAAACGTTGATCCATTCAGAGCTGCGACACACAACAAAGGAATAATGAACGGGATAGATGCGGTGCTGCTCGCAACCCTTAATGACTGGAGATCAGCTGAAGCGAACGCTCACACATACCATACCCTTACAGGGAATTATTCTCTCACACGGTACAGCAAAACTCCTGATGGTGATCTTCTCGGGGAAATAGAAATACCCATAGCAGTTGGAACTGTTGGTGGTTCCACCAACACAGTAAGGAAGGCAGCAATTTACAGGAAGATCCTCGGAGTTGAAAATTCAAGGGAATTTGCCAATGTCCTTGCCGCGGTAGGACTTGCACAGAACTTTGCGGCTGTGAGGGCATTGAGTTCCGAGGGAATACAGAAAGGGCACATGTCACTCCATGCAAAAAGCCTTGCGGCTTCAGTGGGAGCGCAGAACGAGGAAATAGACCTTATCTCAGATACGATGGTCAAGACGGGCACAATAAGCATGTCCAAAGCAAAGGAACTGCTTGAGGACATGCGCAAAAGAACAAATAAATAGAGAATTAAAATTTAAGAGGCGAACAACAAATGGATGAAACGGTGGAGATCTCGATAAAAAACGGCGACGTGCTGATGCAGAAAGAGAAGGTAATGGATGCCATAAGGGAGTACCTGAAAGCCTATGAGATAATCAAGGCAAATGAAGACGACGAAACTGCGGATCTCTGCTACAGACTTTCTCAGGCATACAATGCGCTGGAAAGCAAGAACGACGAGAATTCCAAGATGTATGCCGAAACCTCACTGAAGATACACCAGAAGGGAGACCAGAAAGATCTTGTTGTTCTGGATTACCTCAACCTTGGATACATTGAGATGGATGCAAAAAAGCGCGGAGAGAGTGAAGATTACTTCAAGAAAGCTTTTGAAGTTTCAAAGGTGCTTGACGACCCATTCCTCATTGCAACCACACTTAATGCAGTGGCGGAACTCAAGTCACAGAGTGCAAAGGAAAGGGGAGAGGCTGCACAGATTTATGATGAAGTCCTCAAGATATCAGAAAACACTGAAGACTGGGAAAATTACTTTGAGGCTGTGAGGGGAAGGATAGGCCTGGTCAGAGTAGCCGGAGATGAGGACAAAGCCCTCAAGGAAGCTATGGAGGCCATTGAGCTCATAGACAAGATTAGCGGCAAGATAAAGAACAAAAAAGAGAAGAAAGACTTCAAGAAATCATTGGGCTTCATTTATGATCTTGCCTCAGATATAGCAATGGAACTTGAGAATGTTGATGAGGCCATTAAAATAGCCCAGAGATCAAAAGCTGAGTGATTTCAGTCCTTATTCCATTTTTCCTTGATTTCCTCTACAAAGTGCCTGGTGTCAAGCCCTTCATCAGACAATATTGAAATCAATGCAAGCTCGAAAGGCACATATTTTACCGTTTTCAGGACTTCCCGTGCTCTCGAGATCGCGTCCTTCTTAGTCATTTTTCCTGAGGCAGAGACTGCTTCAAGTATTCTGTCCACAAGAGGCGCTTCCCTGGATTCAGTGAATAATTCCTCCTTGGAAACTGAGAAGTCTAGAGGAACTATGACTCCAGTGGTGCTGAAATTTGGGATGAAAAGTTTGTCCCTCTGCACAAGGAGGCCTTCATTTGTGGCACTTGTTATGAACTCCTTCACTGTATCAGGATCGAGCAGGTTTTTCTTGAATGACAGGTTGGTTACAAAATCCTGTTCTGTATAACCCTGTGCAGATCTCTTGCTTGCCGACACAATGGCAATGAGTTTCCTCGATAGGTCCTTGTTCACAATTATGAGATACGGACATACTATTTGGATTTCTTGAGGTTCATGGCAATGATGCCTAAATCCCTGTTGCCTTCGAAGGCATGGGCAGCGTCCTGGTCTGTGACTCCAATGGCTTTATCTCTACTGAAATTGCCGGGAAACAATTAATTTTGCATTCAATGAACCAAAAAATGTACTGGAACTAAATATCAGGCTACGACGAAAATAACCTTGTTTTAAGGGTTCCAAAAGGAGTGAGGGTGTATATCCTCACATTTGGATAAAAAATTTTAGTTGATTTTTGAAAGTTCTTTCTTGACAGCTTCATAATCCGGCTCTTTTCCTGGATCCTCAGAAACCCAGGCATACTTTACGGTGCCGTCCTTGTCGAGGACAAAAACTGATCTCTTGGAAGCTGTGAGCCCGGGCTTGTTAACGAAGTTCTCGTGAAGCGCGCCAAATTTCTTGCTGATTTCCCTGCTGGCATCACTTAGAAGTTCAAAGTTCAAATTGTTCTGCTTTGCAAATTCTGCCAGGGAGAATGGCTGGTCCACACTTATCCCTACCACTTTTGCGTCAAGTTCATTGAAAGCTGCCATGGAATCCCTGAATGTGCACATTTCTTTTGTGCATACTGAAGTAAATGCACCCGGGAAGAAAGCCAGAACAGTCTTGTGGCCTTTGTAGTCTGACAGTTCCTTTTCCTTGAGTGTTGAGTCCAGTGCCTTAAAATCTGGTGCCTTTTCTCCTACTTTTACCGACATATATTCACCTGCTTCGCCATCGCGTAAGGTTATAAAACCATAGTGATTATTGCTTGTGATGAAAACTCTGGCGCTCCTGTCGGGTGGAAAAGATTCCTTTCTCTCTGCCCAGATTGCAATGGAACAGGGTTATGACGTACAGGCCGCACTAACAGTCATTCCGGAGGAGTTCTCCCTGATGTTCCACTACCCCAATGCTGCAAAGGCAGAGATGGTTGCCTCTCTGCTGGGAGTTCCCTGGAACACAATAAAAGAGGAGGATTTCAAATCAGCAATTGCAAATTATGCCATGCAGGGCTTTAAGGCAATCACAGTAGGGGCCATTGCATCAGAATACCAGAAGACCAGGGTGGAGAGGCTATGCACAGAACTGGGGATCATGTCTTTCATCCCCCTCTGGAGGAAGGAGCAGAATCTCATTTTGAAAGAGCTTCAAATCCGCGGAATAACAGCAATGATTGTATCAGTGTCAGCAGAAGGATTTGGACCTGATGATCTTGGGAGAGTAATCGACCCTGGTTACATTGATGAGCTTGAAGAGAAGAACAGAAAATATGGGATAAATGTCTCTGGTGAAGGCGGAGAATACGAATCCTATGTGCTTGCAGCAAGAGGTATGGGTGAACTGAAGGTCATAGAATCAGAAAAGGTCTGGGAGGGATCTCACGGTTACCTGCTGCTCAAAGAAGTCGTAAAGAAGCCAGATTAATCCAGAGTGGTTTGCGTGCCTTCCTGGTCTGGCATGATATATCGCTTGACATCGAGGGTGATAGAAACCAAATCCTTCAACATCATAAGCAGTTTCTGTGAATCCCTTGACTGAGGTTCCATCATGATGTTGTTCTGAGGAATCTTTATCCCCTGTTCATTGAGCTTGGCGATATATTCTAGCCTTCTTTGTGGGACTACAGTCTTGTACTGCCTTGGGAGATCCACATTGCACCTTTCTATCTCTCTGACGAATATTGGCCTGTTGAAGATATAATATAGTAATTCAAGGGCATAATCCCCCGTTGACTCATCTGTCATTTTTCTTGCGGCAAGCCCCACAAGTTCATAAATGTCCCTTCCCGGTATGCTTTGAATGGAATATATTCTGGAGGGTTTTATCTCCTTCTCCCTCAAGATGCCGACATCCACCATGGCTTTGAGATAACCAGTAAGAACGAGCCTGTGGGTATTTATTCCTCTGGTTTCAAGTGATTTCTGCAGGCCAGAAATGGACTTCTCCTCTTCGACCAGTTCAGATATGATGTCTTCTTTCAAAGTCTTCGGTGTCTTGAGGTCATTCATTTCATGCTGCTCCCAGGGAGATCTTCCTAATACTCTCTGCCTGCTCCAGTACCGAGGTGCAGATCCTGTCAGATCTGCCAACGAAACTTAATGGGTTCTTAATAGCATCCACCTTCTCTTTAGAAAGTTTTGCCAGTATTCCCATGTCTTCAAGGCTCTTCAGGAGATTGGTCTTGTTTGCATAAGCCTTCATTGAAGCTTCTCTTACCATTTCATGGGCATCCTGCCTTGGTACACCGCTGAGAGTGAGTTCAGATACAAATCTTTCAGAAAGCACGAAGTCGTCTGCCTTAAGGTTCCTCAACATGTTTTCTTTTTTAACCACGAGCCCCTCGAAAACCTTGGCCATTTTCACTAGAACATGATCTGTGAGAATGCAGGCGTATGGTATGGAGAATCTCTCTGATGCGCTGTTAGTGAGATCTCTCTCGTGCCATGTTACTGCTGCCTCATATTCGGGCAATATGAAACTCCTGACAAGCCTGGAAAGGCTCACGACATTTTCGGAGTTTATTGGATTCACTTTGCTTGGCATTGAACTTGAACCCACCTGCTTAGACGAATCAAAATATTCAGAGACCTCATCTATCTCTGGTCGCTGTAAGTTCCTGATCTCAGTGGCGAACTTCTCGAGAGAGGTTACAACACCATTGAGTAGCGAATGGAGTTCCACATATCTATCCCTGTTCACGATCTGGGAGGAGGCGACCTCTGAACTTATTCCCAGCACTTCCATTACCCTGTCCTGCAGTTCGAGGGCAGCGTCTCCAAGGGATGCCCCGGTTCCAACTGGCCCCATTATTTTGCCTGCAATGACTCTGTGCTTTGCCTGGACCGCACGTTCGATGTGCCTGTTCACTTCAGCCAGGTATACCGCCATCTTCAGTCCGAATGTGACAGGGCTTGCGTGCTGGCCATGAGTCCTTCCCAGCATCACTGTGAGCCTGTGCTCATCCACTAGATTTGCCATGGATTTCTGCAGATGCAACAGGTCTTCCATGAAATACGAGTAGAAGTCCCTGATCTGCAATGCTGTGGCGGTATCGATGATATCATTCGACGTGACGCCGAAATGCACATATTTCTGGCCCTCATTGCACTTTTCTGATAATGCCTTCACTATGGCCATCACATCATGCTTGATCTCGTTTTCAATCTCCTTGACCCTTTCAACTTTCACAGCGTTGGAATCTACTGCCTTCTGTATGTCAAGAAATGCTTCTTTTGGGATTATGTTAAATTCTGCCTGGGCCTGTGCCAGCTTCTCCTCAACTTTCAGCATATATCTTAATTTTGATTCCTCAGAGAAAATATCCTTGACTTCCTTTCGTCCATACCGGTATTCAAGTGGAGAAACAGACACAAAGCCATATTAGATTGATTCACTAAAAGCTTTTTGAAGTTATTCTGATGAAATCTTTCATGCAATTAATTCCTTCAGATTCTGAACATTGAAAGTGGATACCCGATTACAGAATTCCATCTTGACCCGCATATCTAGAGAGTGAGTGTCATTCATGAAAATTCATTATTATCACTTTATGGAACTTACGGGGAAATATATATGAATTATGCAGAATGATAGATAAAATACAATTTCACTTTTGTCTCCCAATGACAACCAAAAAATTATTTATCAATTTTCAATTATATTTTCTTATGCTTGAGTCTTCTAGAGCCTACCTTCTGAAATTCGACCGTGCTATCGTGCCTATGGCGAAAGGAGACCGTTCCAGGGTTGTTCTGGACCTTGCATTTTCTCTCTCAAACGTTTACGACACTGAGATCACTGCCCTTACTGTGAAGGAAGAGCTTAAGGAGGTAACCTGGAGCGACAAGGTGAATGTCATAATCAACGCTTACAGAGACGGGAAGGACAAGAATATAAAAGTCATCCCGAAAGTAAGGACCTCCAGAAGCGTAAGGCAGGGCATAGTTGAGGAAACCAGCAACAAGAACTATGACCTTATACTATTGGGCACATTCAAGCGCTCCATGCTTTCTGGTTCTCTGTTTGGAGGAATAGGGGACTATGTCATCAAGAATTCAAAGATTCCCACAGCAGTATTCAGCATCAAGGGAAGCGTGTATCCTTACCGAAAGATACTTGTGCCCCTCAGTGAAACGCTCAACACAAGGGCATCTGTTTCACTGGCGGTGCACATAAAGAAAGCCATAGGTGCAGAACTTGTGCTCGCCGATCTGAGAAAGTACGACAGGAAAAGAACCCATGGTTTCTCCACACTCTTTGACAGAATGGGGGAACTGACCTCAATGTATGGGGAAAACATAACAGTGGTGAGGCCAAGCTTTTCAACAAACCTAGTTGATGAGATGAATCTAATGATAAGGGATCAGAAACCTGACCTCATGGTATTTGGTGTGGCCGAATCTAAGAGCGGCAAGGTAAGGTTCAATTCCCAGATGAAAACTCTCGTGAAGTCAACAACTCAGGACATCGTTGTTTTGAAGAAATAAAACTTTCGATTCTGAGATTTGTATCCAATACAAATTATTAATAAACACTATCAACTGGTAAAGTTATCTAAAATCCAGTTAAATACTGAACCTGTTAACAATTACATATAAATATAATGCAGGGAATTTTAGACCGTGAAATAATGTTTGAAATAAGGTTCCACGGAAGGGGAGGGCAGGGGACAGTCACAGCATCCAGAATTCTTGCTTTAGCAGCCTTTGAAGAGGGGAAATATGTCATTTCATTCCCTTTCTTTGGCACGGAGAGGAGGGGTGCCCCGGTTACGGCCTTTACAAGAATTGACGATCAGCCTATTCTCCTGAAGACCCAGATTTACCATCCAAATATCGTTGTGGTACTAGACCCCTGGGTGCTCGATAACGGGGGTGCTACTTCTGGAGTTCCTGAAGACGGGATGTTCATTATCAACTCAAGAAAAGCGCCTGGTGAGTTTGAACTCAACAGGAAAACAGCCACCGTGGATGCAACATCAATCGCGGTATCACTTGAACTGGGCAGCAGGGCAAACCCCATTGTAAACACTGCAATTCTCGGGGCATTTGCCAAAGCGACAGGACTAGTCTCATTAGAGACTGTGGTTAATGCAACCATGGAAAGTTCCCCGAAGAAGAGAACGGAGAATGCCGAGGCCGTAAAGCAGGCTTACGGGTCAGTGAGGATGGGGTGAGGGAAATGGTGTTAGTGCCTGTGGCGGAGGTAAGCTCAAGGGGGAACAGGACCGATTCATGGAGAACACAGAAACCAGTCATTGATTACAGCACTTGCATAAGGTGCATGATATGCTGGAAGTTCTGCCCTGACAATGCAATCATGTATTCCACGGAAAATGATTATCCCTCTCCAAATGGGAGGGTTGCAAGGCTCGAGGCCCCGATAATAGATTATGATCACTGCAAGGGATGCGGGATATGCTCAAATGAATGCCCGGAGGAATCCATAAAGATGGAAATGGAAGGAGTGGAATGACATGATAAGGACTCTGCAGAAGTACAATGCCATAATGACTGGAAATGAGGCTGTTGCAATGGGCGCAAAACTTGCGAGAGTGCGCTTCATCTCGGCATACCCCATAACCCCCCAAACCACCATAGTGGAAAAACTTGCGGAAATGATTGCAAACCGTGAACTGGATTCCAGATACGTAGAAGTTGAGAGTGAACACAGCGCAATGGCTGCAACCATGGCAAGCGAACTGACTGGAACCAGGTCGTATACCGCGACCAGCTCACATGGTCTACTCTACATGCACGAGATGCTTCACTGGGTGGCTGGCCAGAGACTGCCGGTTGTAATGAGTGTAGTGAACAGGGCAATTGGCCCCCCATGGAACATCTGGTCTGACCAGACCGACACAATGAACCAAAAGGATACCGGATGGATGCAGGTTTACTGTGAATCTAACCAGGAAGCCCTCGATACAATACTTATGGGATACAAAATCGCTGAGAGCAGTGAGGTCCTGCTGCCACTCATGACCATGGAGGATGCTTTTGTGCTTTCCCACACATCGGAACCTGTAAATGTGCCTGAGCAAAAAGCTGTGGATGATTTCCTGCCGGAGCTTGACCTGAATTACAGGATAGATGTGGAAAATCCCATGGGGTATGGTTCCTATTCCACTCCGGATGGGCCATTCATGGAATTGAAAAAGGATATGCATGACTCAATGGAAAAGGCAAGAAAAGCCATCAGGAAGGTAACAGCGGATTTCGCAGCATCATTTGAGAGGGATTATTCTGGACTCATTGAGGAATTTATGACAGATGATGCCGACTATGTGCTTATAGCATCGGGCACTCTTGCTTCAACTGGAAAATACGTTGTGCAGAGGCTGAGGGAAAAAGGCCATAAGGTTGGTATCATAAGGATGAGGTTTTTCCGGCCTTTCCCTGCGGACGAGATTAGGAAGGCCATAAAGGGAACAAAGGGCGTCGGTATCATTGACAGATCCATGTCATTCGGAAATGGAGGCAACACCTATCTTGAAGTTTCAAGTTCACTCTACGGAACTGATAATCCAACGCTTTTCGGTTTTATTGCAGGCCTTGGTGGCCGGGACGTAAAGATAGAGGACTTTGAGGAGATGTTCAGAACCATGGAGAACAAAGAGCCGGGGCAGTATTGGATAAATATTAAGGGAGGGAATTGAATTGCCATTTTCCATTCCGAAACAGGAGCTGATGGAACCTGGAAACACAGCATGCCATGGGTGTGGTGCAACGCTTTCCATGAGATATGTGCTCAAGGCATTGGGAAAGAATACAGTGGTATCTGTGCCTGCCTCATGCTGGGCAGTTATTCCGGGTGCCATGCCAAACAGAACCTTGGACGTCCCCATGGTATACACACCATTTGCTGCCACCGGGGCATCCATTTCAGGTCTCAGAGAGGCACTTGACCAGCAGGGGAAAGAGGATTACAATGTCGTGGGTTTTGCCGGAGATGGAGGAACATCGGACATAGGCCTGCAGTCACTCAGTGGCGCAATGGAACGAGGGCACAGTGTATTCTTCATCATGTACGACAATGAAGGCTACATGAACACAGGAGTGCAGAGGTCAGGAAGCACGCCATATGGTGCGGTTACCACGACTACTCCTGTGGGCAAGGACAGGAACTTCAAGAAGCAGCCTAAGAAGATGGTTGCAGACCTAATGATTGCCCAGAAGGTTCCCTATGTTGCCACTGCAACAGTAGCTTACCCTGAAGATATGGTCCGGAAACTGGAGAATGCAAAGAAAGTTCAGGGCCCGAAGTTCATTCAGATTCTTTCCCCATGCCCCACAGGGTGGTACTACTCCCCGGAGAAAACCATTGAAGTCTCAAGACTTGCTGTTCAGACACACATGTTCCCCCTTTATGAATTTATTAATGGGGCATTGAAGCTCAGCAAGCCTCCACAGCCAATGGAAGTAAAGAGATATCTAGAGGTCCAGAACCGTTTTTCCCATCTAACCGATGAGGAAATTGAAGAAGTGCAGTCTGCAGTCGACAGAAGATGGTCCGAACTTCTGGCGTTGGAGGAGCATTCAAGGAAAATATGAAGTATCCGTCCCAACGGACAGATCACCTTTGTAATTACCTTTTCTGGTGAGCAGAACACTACAGAAAAGTAGTAAATATCTTGCTGTTCCAGCTCGCTCTCAAGATAAGAGTCCTGAAGGTAGAATTTCCTCACTCTGCATGTACTCTATTATCCATATATTCAGGGCAACTGTATTCACGTAGTATGAACCGAATATGGGGAAGCTAACCTGCTCCAGTACCGATATCCTGTTGTCAAGGGCTCCGATGAGTGAAGCCAAAGAGAGTGATACATTCTTTGCCGCAGACACATTCTGCAATGAGTGGGCGATCCTGGACACCTGGTCATAAGCGCCAAGGATTGGTATATTCGGGTCTACCCCTGATGCAGAATATGCAACCATGGCATAAGGAATCTGGGAAATGTTGATGCCGGGGTTTTCAGCCTGGAACTGGTGGATGTATTTCATGGTCTGGTTCAGTGTTCCATTGGTGTCTATTGCATATGTGTTGTTGTTATCTGGCCTTGGATGGAAGAAATACGATGCGTTGAAAGCATCAGCGATGAGGTAGGAACCATAGACTGTTCCATTGATCTTTACCGGTGAACCTTCTGACTGGAATGGTATAACATTCTGCGTGATTTCAGACATCACGGTTGGATATACGAATCCAAGGATGAATAGAAACGCAAATGCAAAGGCAAATGCCTTCAATACCCTACTGCTGTTCACCAGCCCGCCCCCGTTGCAATCATGATTGTGTAAATCACTTTGATGAGCACAAATGGAAGGACTATTCCGCCTATGCCGTATATGGAAATGTTCCTGCGTAGCAGATCCCCGATTGATGAGGGTTTATACCTGACTCCGCGGAGCGCCATTGGAACCAGCATCAAAATGATCATAGTATTGAAAATGAGGGCAGATGTTATGGCTACAATTGGATTCTGAAGGTCCAGTATGTTAAGGTAATCCAGCTGGGGAAGCATGGTGAACATTGCAGGTACGATGACGAAGTACTTGGACAGGTCATTTGCAATGCTGAATGCCGTTAATGACCCTCTTGTAATCAGGACCTGCTTGCCCAGAAATATCACATCCAGGAGCTTTGTCGGGTCGTTGTCCAGATCGACCATATTTGCGGCATCCTTGGCTGCTTGAGTTCCGTTGTTCATTGCCATTCCCACATCTGCCCTTGACAAAGCGGGGGCATCATTGGTCCCGTCCCCTACCATGGCAACCATTCTCTGCTGATCCTTTTCTCTTACCACAACATTGTACTTATCCATGGGTGTGCTATTTGCAACAAACTCGTCTATGCCGCTTTCCTGTGCAATATATGCGGCTGTTGTTTCATCGTCTCCGGTGCACATTATGGTCTTTATATTCATTTTCTTCAGGCGCTCAAGCCTCTGCTTCATCCCCGGCTTAAGCAAATCATTTAGTTCGATGACACCGGAGAATTCCCCGTTCCTGACGACTACTAGTGCAGTGCCTCCTCTGAGGGAGATTTCCTTGCAGAGCCCTTCTATATAAATATCAGAAAGGCTGTACTTGCTTTCCATTGCTCGCAGGGCACCCTTGAATATTTCCTCATTGCTGGATTTTACCCCGCTGGATTTTGTTTCCGCAGAAAAAGGGACAAATTGGAAACCACTTAATTCCTCTCTGCTGACCTCTATATTTTCCTTCTTTGCAAGTTTGACTACGGACATTCCCTCCTTGGTCAGGTCATCAAGGGAACTCATAACGCAAAGCCTGACAAAATCATTGTAATTCACGCCTTTGTTGGGATAGAACTTTGCTGCTTCTCTTTCCCCCATGGTGACAGTACCGGTCTTGTCCAGTATGATGGTGTCTATATCCCCTGCATTCTCTATGGCTTTGCCGCTTTTTGCAATGACGTTATACTGGGAAATCTTGTTGATGGAAGCCACCCCGATTGCAGGGAGCAACCCACCGATTGTTGTTGGTATGAGCGCTATGAGCAGGACAATGAGAATCATGAGGTTTGGAGAAATTCCGGAAAAATAGGAAGCACCAAACAGTGCTGATACGACTATTAGAAATATTAGGGTGATTCCGGAGAGGAACACTGTAAGGGCTATCTCATTTGGGGTTCTTGACCGCTTGGAACTCTCAACAATTGCGATCATCTTGTCAAGGAAGGATTCTCCTGGATTACTTGTAACACTGACCTTTAAACTATCAGTGACGAGAACAGTGGACCCAGTGACACTATCCCCGAAGATCTTCCTTGATGGCCTTGATTCGCCGGTGACGCTGGACTCATTCACATAACCAGTGCCTTCGATGATTTCGCCATCGGCTGGTATTGTGTCGCCCTGTTCCAGTAAGATGATATCGCCTTTCCTGAGGTCGGAAGACATAACCTCCCTGACCTGGTTATCTACCAATAACTTCGCTTTTACCTCTTTTTTAAGCTGTCTCAGGGAATCTGAAATGGCCTTGCTTTTGCTCTCTGAGATGGCTACGCTGACGTTTGAGAATAGCAGTGTGAGGAAGAGATTTGCAACAACTGCAATGTAAAAAAGGCCATATTGTGGCCCCGTCGGTGCGCCAAACCACACTGGTTCAATGGCAATTACCATGGAGAGAATGAAAGCACATTCTGTGATGAACATAACAGGATTGCGCATCAGATATTTCGGGTTGAAATTCTTAAGCGTCTGCAATGCAGCATTGGCCACTGTATTCAATGCATCACACCTCCGATGAAAAGAGAGAAATCATGTGCCCATGACAGGAATGGGCCCAGTGCCAGTATGGGGAAGAAGGAAAGCACGCCCAGGAGAATCATTACGGTGAAGAGCATTAACCCATAGAGGATGCTGTTGGGGTTAATGGACCGCCCAAACTCTACCTTGGGGCTCTTGTAAGAAAATGATTCTGCTATGACAAGCTGGAATCCTATGAGGAGAAACCTGCCCAGTAGCATGACAACTCCATCAAGATAGTTGAAATAAGCCTGATTTGTAAGGAATCCGCCTATTTCAGAACCGTTATTTGCTGCAGCGGTTCCGAATTCATAAAGCACCGCAGTTATTGCATCAGGCCTTGTTCCTGGGAAACCCGCAATGAGGCCTGGAAGAAGCATTGTAACACCAAAAGGTATGAGCACCAAAAGGGGATGGGTCGCCAGCGAAAGAGTTGAATACTTGATTTCCCGTGAACTGAGCTTCAGGCTCATAAGTTCCGGGAGCTTTCCCACCATCAGAGAAGTGATGAATGTGGTAAAAATAACAAACATGAACAGATTCATTATTCCTACGCCAACACCGCCTATTGGGTCGTTTAACAGGAGATTTCCCAACACACCAAGTATGCCAACCGGGGTGAATGCCAGCAGGACTGAATTTCCAGCGCCTGTAGATGTGAATACGGCACCGGTGGAGAAAATAGAGCTCTGAGAGATTCCAAAAGCTGTCTCTTTCCCGAGCATGTTGCCGGTATAAAGAGTGCCGAGGGATGATAGGGCTGGAATGCCAGTATATTCCCCAAAGTATGTCATAAAGGTTGTGAAGATAAATACCGTCAGAACGACACCAAAGAGCATGTTGGAGAAACCTTTGTTGTTGAAGACCTTGCCCAGGGAGAAAATGGAGGCCAGTGGAATTAGTGTGAAACCCACAAATTCAGAAAGGTTGGTAAACCAGTTAGGGTTTTCAAATGGGAAACCGGCATTTGCGCCGTAGAATCCGCCACCGTTTGTCCCGATGTTCTTTATGCCCTCTAGAGTCGCTACTGGCCCCAAAGGTATTGTTGTTGTACCCTGTGACCCAAGGATGTGGACAATCATTGATGAGGAAAGTGTTTCTGGAACGCCGAATATAAGGAGAATAACGGTTAACCCAAGCGACAGGGGAAAAAGAAGATAAAATATGGAAACAAGGAAGTCATGGTAGAAGTTTCCGAGGAAACCCTTGTCGTGAATAATCCCCCTAATGAATGCCATGGAGGCTGCGAAGCCCGTTCCAGCTCCAACAAACATTAAGCCTGTGATGACGAAAGTCTGGCTGAAATAGGTTAATTGCAGGGGATTAGAATAATGCTGAAGATTGGTGTTTGTCAGAAAACTTGTGACTGTGTTGAATGTTAGAGAGGGGCTGAAGTGAGAATAGCCTGCAGAAAAAGGAAGGAGATTCTGAAAATAAAGGGCAAGAAAAGTCATTATGGCGGCAGCTGCATTGAATAAAAGCAGGTTCAGGAAGTACTCCCTGAATCTCATGGTCTTTTCCTTGTTTTCCCCAAATATCTTCTCGAAGAAATTGACAAGCCTGCCAGAAATCGGATCGAGGATATTGGGCTCTCCAAGATACAGCTTCTTTATGTATCCTGAGAGCAGGAATGCCATAACTGACATAACGAGAATGTAGATCAGGATGATTATTGCACCTGACACAATCCGGTTTTGCAGGAAGAAATTCCCCCAGAACGAACTAGTTCCGGTTGACAAAGACAATAATTGAATGTCACTCAAAATTTCTCAGCTCCGACTATTGTGTAGATAAGATAGACTGCCAGAGCAAGGACAACAAGCCCGACAGCGACATACGCAATAATCATGGATATCCTGCATAGATGCCACTTGAGTATTAAATAATTGTCGAATAAATTACCTATTCTTGCAGGTAAATTAGATTATTTATAAATTGGAAAACCTATGATGAAGGGCTTTTCCCATGTATGGGCCGACCCTATCGTATCCGTGCTTTCTGAAGTACTCTCGTACACCCACGCCGCTTATTACAAGAATCCTTTCAAGTCCAAACTCTTCCAGGGTAATCCTTTCAGCCTCTTCGAGGAGCTTAGTGCCTATCCCTCTATGCTGCCACAATTCCTCAAAATGCTCTCCCACTGGAACCACTTCCCCTAGCACCTTGATCTCCCTGATTATTGAGCTTCCCTTCATTTCCGGCCTGTGATATCCCGGTGACGGCTTTCTGAGTCGTATAAATCCATATATGCTGTCACTGTTTTCAAAAGAGAGGAAAACCTCTTTGCCGCCTGCTGCGTCGTAATCACGCCTCACGAGTTCCATTCCCTCCTGGCTTGCGCTGTGGGACAGCCCTACTTCCCTGCTCCGTATTTCCATCGTTTTCACCCCGCGCCCGCGAAGCTTGTTGTCAACAATATTCCTGATATCGCTCCTCTTGACTCCTGCTTCAATAAATTTTACAGGAATGTCCCTCTGCATCCTCTGGACTCTGATCCATGGCGGCATTTTCTCCATGAAATATGCTACCAGCTCAGCAACGGTTTCGGTATCTGGAGGAACATATTTGCCCTGCTTCCATAGCCGGTAAAGTGAGGTCCCCTTGACGACAAGCGTCGGGTAAATTTTAAGCATATCCGGCTTGAAATCTGGGTCGCTTATCATACTGTCAAAGCTCTTTCTATCGTCATCTGGTTCCGTACCATACATTCCTGGCATCACGTGGTAAACAATTTTAAGACCTGCATCCCTAGCTAACTGTGTTGAACGGACAATCTCTGAAATCCCATGTCCCCTTCCATTCAATCTCAGAGCCTTCTCACTGAGAACCTGAACCCCCAGTTCCACCTTAGTGGTGCCGTATGAAAGCGATAGATCGATATCTTTTTCCATAAACCAGTCTGGCTTTGTTTCCACGGTAAGGCCAATGCATCTCCTGCCTGTAGTCTCATTAATTCTGATGGCTTCATCTAGATTCGGTGCCACAGATTTGTTCATTGCATCAAAACAGCCCTTAATGTAAGATTCCTGGTACCCTCTGTCCCGTGCTGTAAAGGTACCACCCATGATGATCAAATCAATCTTGCTTGTATCGTGGCCTATGGTTTCCAGTTGCTTCAGCCTGTTGAACACTATTCTGTATGAATCGTAATCGTTGTCTCTTCCCCTCAAAGCTGCAGGCTCATAGCCTGTGTATGCCTGAGGAGAGTTGTTCTCAACACCGCCGGGGCAGTATATGCATTTGCCATGCGGGCATCCTTCGGGTGAAGTCATTGCTGCAACTACAGCAACACCTGAGATGGTTCTGGTTGGCTTTATCCTCAGTAAATTCCTGTAGTTCGAATCCACGAAACCTGAATTGAGAATTTCTGTATCCCCGGGAATATAATCGAGCCTGAGTTCCCTGGCAAGGTCCATTTTTCTCCTCTGCAGGTCATCTCTGTCTTTGATCTGACCCTGATTTATTTCCCTGCCAATGAGCTCGAAAAACTCCATTTTCGCAGTTATTGTGTTTTTAGATAAATGCTTTCCACTTTTCCATCCTGCACTCCAATTGAATCAACCAAGTCTTTGTTTAGCTCCACGGGAGAAATTTATCTATGTAATGATGCTGGAGTGTTATGGTTTCAACTGAGATTGTGGATATTGAGCTACCCAAGGATTCCAATGTCATTCTGGGCTATTCCCACTTCATCAAGACTGTTGAGGACCTCAATGAGATCATTGCAACACATGCCCCGCATGCGAAATACGCCATTGCATTCTCTGAGGCGTCAGGGGAAAGGCTGATACGATGGGAGGCAAACGATGATGATCTAAGGGGCAGGGCAATAGATGCAATAAAGAAACTTTCAGCTGGACATACCTTCCTCATATTCCTGAAGAATGCCTTTCCCATTTCCATCTTGAACCAGATAAAGAACTGCCAGGAGGTGGGAAGAATTTTTGCAGCCACAGCAAATCCACTGTCGGTAATCATTGCAAAATCAGAGGGGGGAAATGGCATACTTGGGGTAATCGATGGTTCCTGCCCTGTTGGTGTTGAAAACGAGGAAAACAAAAATAAGCGCAGGAAATTCCTCAGGGATATTGGGTACAAAAGTTAAGGGCCCGTAGTGTAATGGATTATCACCTAGGCCTCCGGAGCCTATGATCCGGGTTCGAATCCCGGCGGGTCCGTATTAGATTATGGAACCATATCTTCCTTAGAAATTTTCATTGGTGAAGGCTGTAGTTCCCTTAGTGGTTTGGAGTAAGCAATATCATCAATTCTGAAGTTATAAAAATATAAGGATTGGAATGCAGCTGCATGGTGGTGACTTGAAATGGGGACTTTCAGAATAACAGAAACTGTAAGGGACAGGAATGTTCTGACTATGCCTGAGCGCATAGGCGAGATTGTTGCCATAGCACTAATCGCATTATTTGCATCGTATTTCGCGTACCTACAGGTCTCCAATGCAGGGTTCATGACTGCTAAATTCAGCCCTGCGGAAATATTTCTATTCTATGGTTCCTTTGCATTGGCTATTTTGGCCTCCGGTGCCAGAGCGCTAATAGGCACAAAGGATGGAGCAAGACCATTTGAACTGGTCTCCAATGTGTTCACTGCAGTTGCGGCAATCTGGCTCCTCATCGTTTTTCCATTTGATTTTGCACACATAGCAGATCCGCTTCCATCCGCTATTCAGATACTCCTGTCCTGGAATCCTAACGTCTTCGGTTGGTTCATAATGCTCCTGATTGCACTGGTAAGCATAGGTGTTGCAGCATACAATGCAATAAGGCTGGCAATTGATAATATCTAATGTTTCATTGCCCTTTCAATAATTTGACATTCCTTCCTTGTAACGGGAACCGGGATACCGACATGAGCAATTGGCACACACCGGGGCCTGCGGGCTAAATTTCCATCAGTCGCTTCTTTTTAAAAAGAACTTCATATGATAAGTATGAGGCTGCCACAGCAATGGTGGCGGCAAATGGAAGGAACAGGAAATAGAAACCGTTGCGGTTCACAATTGTAACCTTCTCAGAATAACAGATAATCAATGATATAATATTGAATACAGCCAACGGAACTCCAACAACCAAGAAACCCCTCATTCCACTGCTAATCCTTTTGTCCAACATGAACCGGATGAGAGAACCTATGATCAGGCCTAATCCGGAAAATAGCCCAGGTAAGAGGAAGGGCCAGAGAAGAGGAGGTTGAACAACTAAAGCTGGCATGCCTTGACTGTAGCTTTTTATCCATATATTAATTTATTTTTGAAGCGATTGCATACACGCTTCCTGTATACAGACTTTATAGTAATCAAGTAAATTATTAATAATCAGAAGTATCAATTTATCATGAGCACATTTGTTTTTGTCCATGGCGCATGGCTTGGTTCATGGATCTGGAAGAAGATACTTGGCCCATTGCGGGAGAAGGGACATGAAGTTTATGCGATAACGCTTACAGGCATGGGGGATCGTGTACACCTCGCCAGTAAAGAATATGGAATGGATACTGCAACCCAGGATGTGGTAAACCTGCTTGAGTACGAGGATCTGAAAGATGTTGTACTCGTGGGTCACAGTTTTGCGGGAAAAGTGATAACAACAGTTTTTGACAAAGTGCCCGAAAGGATTAGGCTGCTCCTTTACCTTGACGCCTTTGTGCCACAGAAATCCAGGGAACCCCAAGGCGGCATTGACCAAATGAGCAAAGATGAGAGAGAAATTTTTGAAAAGGCCATTAAGGTAGAAGGGTCGGGGTGGAAAATTGGTATTCCCGATGAATTTCTAGAGGAACTTACCTGGGATCTGAAAAGTGCAGACCGGGAATGGTTCTTTTCAAAGATTACACCATGGCCCGCAAAGTTGAACTTCGATCCCATAACAGCAAGTGAGAAAGTGGACCAAGCTAAGAAGGCTTTCATCCTCTGCAACAAGAACTGGGAGGATATTGGACAGGACTGGAAGGATTTCATTGCCTCACTGGGCGGCAAATACAAGCTTCTTGTTGCTGCGCACTATCCCATGGTTACGAAGCCAGCGGAAACAGTAGAAGCGCTCATTGAACTTAGCAAGTGAAATACTTAGTTAATTAGGTCTGATTGGGAGAATATAATACCAAAAGATCATTAAGAAATGAGAGGACAGGAGCTGGAGAAATTATTCCAGCATCTTGCCATATATTCCAACAATCTCCCTGAACCCAAGACCCTTGTAGAATTTCATTGCAATGGGGTTTAGAGCAGGGAACTCTGCCGTTATAAGTTTGACATTTCTTGCCTTGAGTTCCTTGTAAGCCATGTCCACAAGCCCTTTTCCCGCTCCAGTTCTTCGGCCTTCGGGCATTATGTAGAAGTCTACTATCCTGGCTTCCATTTCCGGTTCGTAATAGCACCTGTGAATGAGGTTAATCACTATCAGGCCCACAACCTTGCCGCCCCTCTCGGAGACATAAGCTATGTGCCTGGCCTTATCCTTTAGGGCCTCCCTCAGTATCTGTTCTGCCTCTGTCTTTGCCCCATCTGAGACATTGAATATAGAGTCAAATTCTCCGTTAAGCTTCTTCAGCCGCAGCATTAATTCTGCAGCAACTGAAACATCTGTATCTTTCAGTTCCCTGATCTTGATTTCACTTTTCGACATTGTCACCACCCGGCAATTCCCTAATGATCTTTTCATCCATCAGCTTGATGTACATTTTCCTGTTGGTTTCTATCATTTCCTGAGCGTTCTTGAAGAAGCCTTCCCTTGAATTAGTTTTTCTGGCAAGCCCTAATTCCACAGTCTTAGAAGCCACAGCAGAGGCCACTCTTGGATAAAGCTCCCATTCTTCCATGGTGGGCACGATTCTGTCTTCGCTTGGATTCTTGACAAAATCCGCTATCTCGTGAGAAGCTGAAACCATTATATCAAAGTTGACCCCCTTTGCCCTTGCGTCAAGCACTCCCCTGAAAACACCAGGGAACACAAGGCTGTTGTTGACCTGATTGGGGAAGTCTCCGCGGCCTGTGGCAACAATTTTCGCACCTGCTTCTTTTGCAGCCTCAGGCCAGATTTCTGGAACAGGATTGGCCAAAGCAAACAGAATGGAGTCATCATTCATGGTTCTAATCCAATCCCTCTTTATTGTGTCTGGTCCTGGTTTGGATGCTGAAATAACTGCATCAGCCCCCTTGAAAGCAATCTCGGAAGGCCCCTTAAGTCTCTCCGAGTTGGTTCTCATTGCGAGCTGGTATTTCCATGGGTTATTGAGCATGAGGCTGTCCATGTCTTCCCTTTCTGGCTCAAGGATTCCTTTGGAATCTGCCATCACAATGTTACCTTCCTTGAATCCCGCAGCGAACAGAAGATGAGCAGTAGCTATGTTTGCTGCTCCCGATCCAAGAAGCACGATTTTGGAATCCTCTATCTTCCTGCCAGTAACACGAAGCGCATTGAACAACCCTGCAAGTGTGATGCATGCTGTTCCCAGCTGGTCATCATGCCATGCAGGGATGGAAAGCGTTTTCTGAAGGCTTTCAAGAACAAAGAAACATTTTGGGGATTCTATATCTTCAAGATTAAACCCGCCAAAGGATGGTTCAAGTGCCTTAGCAACAGTTATGAACTCATCCTTGGTCTTTGTCCTAATAGGAATAGGTACGGCGTTTACTGCACCCAGGAAATTGAAAATGAGAGATTTTCCCTCCATAACAGGCATAGCTGCTTCTGGCCCAATGTTTCCAAGGCCCAGAACTCTTGTGCCGTCAGTGAGGATGGCTATGCTGTTCCACCTACCTGTCAGTTCGAATGAGAGGTCTGTGTTTTCGGCAATCTTTCTGGAAACGGCCGCAACGCCTGGCGTATACCAGACAGAGAAGTCTTGCAGATGCCTTACTGGAACTTTTGAAACAATCTGTACCTTGCCTTTGTAAAATTCTGAATATCGGATAGCTTTCTGATTGTATTCTTCAGTCCGGGTCGTATCGTCCATTAAATCAAGGCTTCAGTTTAAGCGCGCATATTAAGGTTGTCCATAATATTGCATCCGGAGTTCGCTATTTGACGAAGAAATCAAACATTTTTGTTTCAAAGGATTTATTTTAATTATTAGATTATCCAGGCATGGATATGAAGAATGTCAAGCTAGACTGGGCACCCATACTCGAGGGCCAGATCAAGCATCTGGAGTCGCTTTACCCGGATATTCCAGTCAGGAAATCATTTGATGGCCTTATACATGAATTGAATTCAAACAAACTGAAGTCTAGAGTCATTCTCAGTGGCATCAATGTTTCGGGATACGCATTCGTTGCCCCAAGCCCTGACTATGGTGACAGGATTTACGGCTCCATTGGATTCACCAATCCCTCGTTTGCCTCCGAAGAACGGCTTTCAAACCTCCTAACATGGCTGGAGGACATTGCCAGATTGCAGAAGCGGTACCTTATGATTGACAGGATGTTCAATGCTGAGGAACTCGAGAGTTCCTATCTCCCATCCCATGGATTCACAAAGTTCAAACGGGATCGGCTTTCACTTGACCTTGGGGATTATAAGATCCACGAAATAAAAACAGTAGGTCAGGAACAGGCGGTATCGGTTACAAAGGTAAGGCCAGAAGCATATTCAGAAGCACAGTTTCAGGCTTACACTGGAGCCATTGACCAGATTCTGTTTAACTCCAGTGATTCAAAGGAAAGGCTTGGCTTTGTTAGAAGAATGATGGACGGAAAATATGGTTCGGTACTGAAAGACGCATCGTACATACTTATTGAAAGCAACAAAATAGTGGGAGCTTCTGTATGCACTGATTACAGGAAGCTTGGAAACACAAAATCATCCCTGCTTGTTGACATATTTGTTGCGAAGGAATTCAGGGGAAAAGGATACGCGGGCAAGCTTCTTGACATGTCTCTAAATGGCCTGAAAAGGTTAGGATTTGAGGATTGCCAGCTTTGGGTCTCTGAGGGGAACCCTGCAAGGAAACTTTACGAAAAGGAAGGCTTCAGGGAGTCTGGCACGTCGGAAATTTTCTACTACAAGAAACCCTGATTTCCTCTTAAGAGAGTGAGCCTCTTCAAATCAAATAGGATAGCCCACTAAGAACCACAGGGAGAATGAAATTGTCATCCAACAGGTGCAGTGAAATGCTTTCGAGTATAGCAGACAGGAGTGCTATTCCAACCCCTTCGAAACCGATGAGCGCGAAAGCAAAGATGCCGGAAAACACGAAAATAGCCATGAAACCTGCAAGAGATTTCTTCCTGTTGTAAGGCAGTTTTGGCGACTTTAACTTGCTTCCGAATATTGTAGCAAGGGAATCCCCTATGGTTGTCACAAAAATTATGATCGCCAGCATGGAATTAGAGTTCACTATGCCCAAAGCTATGAGTATCCCTGCAGCGAACCAGATAGCCCCGAGCCCCAGTGGAGTCTTTGGCCTTTCGAATGAGTTAAGGGTTTTTCCAAGCTTTGTCTCCGGAGCCATGGAATAGTAGTTTCCTACCAAGTAAAGTGGAAAAATAGCCATGCTCATTGTCATTCGGAATTCCTTCTGGCCCATTGTGAAAAGGAGGATGAGAATTACTATTCCTGCACCTACCTGGATAAGGTCCCTATTAATCTCTTTAACAACATCTGTCCCCTTGGAATTATTGTTTGCAACAATATGGCCCCTGCTCTGCTCATCTGTAAACAGAGATATTGCAGTGCCTATTCCAACAGAGATGTCAAATAATCCCCAAACGAGGATGTCCACCCTCATAACAATAAGGGCGATCCCAATTATGAAAAGTACTGGCGTAAAATAGTAAAAAACCCTTGAATAAAGGTATTTTACGCTTATTGCGGATAGTACCATGACCAGAAACGGCATGGTTGTTGTGTACAGAAAGTAAAAAGCTAAGCCCAGTATTGTAACTATGGCATATGAAATTGCAAAGCGCCTTGCATCCCTGGCAGCTGTTACTGCCATGAATATCAGCGAGGATGAAAGCGCTATCAGATTTAGGATTTCAAGCAGTTCCATGAAATATCATTTACAATTCAATATTAAAATCTATGTTAGCGAAATAAATAAGATGGGATTAAAGCCTGGACACTATGCCTGCTACCAGAAGGATCAGGAATGGAACCACAGTGACGTAGTCGGGAAGAGCAATTATTCCGGCCAACCCAATTACTATCATTATCATGCTAGCATCCTTCTTGCGTGAAGTTACAAGGAATGCTCCTACAAGTCCTATTACTGAAAAGAGAATCATGGTTATGGCATCGCCTTGGGGAAACGAGCTTATGAGCCTGTGAATCAGCAGACCTATCGCGCCCATTATGATGCCTACAAGACTTCCCACGAGACCGATCAACTGGTCAAGCGACCTTTTTGCCATGGACTAAGGCAGGAATGATTAGAATATAACATTTTTTGTATGTATTCTCAGGGATTCCGCAATTCTACATATGCAAAATATTAATTGGGCATTAGCCTCTATTGTATCTATGGAAGTCCTCTCATCTGTTGCCAGCCTGGGCATATCAGTCAGAGGCTATGATGAAGAAGTCCTTACCGGGCTCATTGGCCAGCTGAAACCTGACAAGATTTTCCTGACCGAGATTTCAGAAGCGGAATATACAAAAGAATCTGCATCAGCGTTCTACCATTCACTCGGAAGATCCACTGGCGCTACAATCATACCTGCCGGGGTAAGCAGCAAGCCGTTTGAGAAATTCCGGGAAGAATATGTAGCTGAAAACCTGAACACGCCTGAACTTACAATCAAGAAGAACATGCTTGGGCTAATTGATGATACAATCTACAACTATCTTGCACAGTACTGGAATGGCCCCGATACCATTAATTCAGAGGTTACAGATTCTCTTTTCAGGGCAAAACACAAGCTTTTCTCATCAGTTTTCTTCGAACTCGAGAATGGTACCTGGGATGAGCAGCACAAGTCGATCGTTGAAGTTATAAAAAGAGGGAAACCCACAGATGTCTCTTTGATTCTTTCTGATGTGGAAAGCAGGTACTGGTACAAGGACCACCTTAACCTGCTCAAGGATTGATAGAAGAAGATCAAATTATTTATTCTACCATCTGATATGGAAGAACAATCCCTGTCATCATGGCAAGATTGAACCAGTGATGTAGAAATGACAATATTTCAAGGTAAATCCAGAAAAAAAGCGACTGGCGGAAAGCTCAAGGCTTCCAGGTCAAAGAAGAGATTCGAATTGGGTAGAGAGCCCACACTTACTAGAATTGGACCTGAAGCAAGAAAAGTACTCCGCACGCTTGGCGGAAACAACAAAGCAGTCCTCATGAGAGCAGAAGTTGCCAACGTCTACGTACCAGCTGAAAAAGTAACCAAGAAAGTCAAGATCCAGACAGTAAAAGAGAACCCGGCTAACCCGCACTATGTCCAGAGAAACATAATGAACAGGGGAACGGTCATCCAGACAGAGCTCGGGGAAGCAAGGATCACTTCCAGGCCTGGACAGGACGGAGTAGTCAACGCAGTACTCCTATGACCCTAACACTTTATTCACAGTATTTTAGCCCTAAGATTTCTAAAAACAAGGGCAGAAGAGTACCTCTCGAAACTGCCAAGAAATTTTCTGATAGCAAGCTTGAAGAGATCTTAAGATCGCTAAAGTTCCATTTTGAATCCAGGGAAGCCCATTATCCAAGAGTCCCGTGGGAACCTTCCAAGATTTATGTTATAGAAGCCAACGTCAAGAAGAGCACGCTTATTGAGCTTATTTCAAGAAGGCTTTAGCGAATATTGCTTCTTATCAGGTATTCCACCAGGATTACGTCTTTCCAGGCTCCGTCGAGTTTAGCATGACTTTCGTGAATTCCGATTTCTCTGAACCCGATTTCCTTTAGCATTTTCCGGCTGGAGAAGTTCTCCAAAAAAACTTTGGAAACAAGTTTCCAGAGGCCAATTTTTTCTGATTCGTTTATAAGAGCTTTCATGGCAATTGTGCCAATTCCTGTACCTCTTCTAGTTCGAAGGACGTAAACAGAAAATTCCCCAATTCCTCTATAACATTCTCTGGAACTGTAAGGAAAACTGGCTGCAAATGCTACCACCTCACTATTTTCAACCGCAACTATTACCGGATAACTATTGTTTATCCATGTTTCCAGTTCATTTGGAGTCTTAAGTTCGGATTCAAAAGTGGCAATCCTGTCTGAAATGCCCTGGTTGTAAATCCTGGATATCCCTTCAAGGTCAGAAAACAAAGCCTTCCTGGTTTGCACCGGCATTCTGGATAAACAAGAAAGGTGTTAATAAGATTCAGTTTCTTCCGCTTTCTTCCTTGTTTTTGGAGGCTGATTCCTTGGCTTCTTTTTAATTGTGTAATACTGCAGAGGATGTTTCAGCCATTCCTTGTGGCATAGTGGATCGTCACCCATATAACAAAGGTGGTTAGACTGGAGAACAGTGCATTTCGGAGGCGAATACTCTGTGCTAGAGATCTCGCCCGTAACATGGTTCACCTGGTAAGTCGTCAGCGTCTCCCTGAAATCTGGGGCTGTTTTGAAGAGAGCAATTATTCCCTGGTTATCCATCCCAATCTTGTGGAGGAAACTCACTAGTGTAAATCTTGCAAGATGAGGGAGGTTGACCCCGTCCTGCATCTCAGTAATGTATTCTTTTATGCAGGGGGGAAAAAGGTTGAAGTCAACTTCACCTAAGTCGAAATTCTTTGTTATTCCCGACTTTTGCAGCTTTTCAATTATATCATCAATGCTGGTCTTCATGGGTTGCAGTATAGTTGCAGTCTTGCCTGGTTCGATTGTCTCATATGCGGCAAGAACATTCCTGACAAAGGCTTCCCGGATCACCTTTGCAGCTATCTCCCTGTCTGTGTAAACGATTCCTCTTCTGACATTCTGGTAAACCAGCCTGTACTTGAATCCACTGACCCGAGAAGTATACATTACAAAGGTTCCAACAGACATTGTGAAAACTTCATCCTCATCTGAATACTGTATGGGAACACCATATCTTTGCGCATAATCCGGCACGAACTCCGGTGCAAGGGATGATGCACTGAGAAAGTTCTCAACGATGTCTCTCGCGTGGTTTATTACCCTTGAAGTAAGAATATGCTCATTCACATATCTGAGCAGCCAAAGAGAAAGCGGGAGGCAAATCAGGTCATCTATAGATGAGACCTCTTTTCTTTCCTCATTGCCCATGGCTTCAACGATCAACCTGACAGAATGCCTGCGGATCTGGGATGAAGTGGGATCAAATGAGGAAAGGATGTGGGATATGGATGTATCCCTGACATCCAGGTAGGCGTTGGCTGCCTGCGGAATCATTTAAGATACTTCTATAAGTTCCCTTGGCGCAGTGGTGATAAGTTCGAAACCATCCTTCTTGACGATGACATCATCTTCGATCCTCACACCACCAACTTTAGGTATGTATACCCCCGGCTCAACTGTAACGACCATGTTCTCTTTAAGAGGGAAGTCAAAGCTGGAGGCCAGCGCAGGATGATCATGAACATCCATTCCAAGGCCATGGCCAAGGGAATGTATGAACCTGCCCTTGAATTTGGAGTCGTCGATCACTTTTCTCGCCCTGAGATCAACATCCCTTCCATTGACATTCTCCTTGATGATGTTCATGCTCTCAGTCTGTGCCTTGTAAACGATATCGTACATTTCCTTCATTTCCTCTGTGGCTTTGCCGAACACCACAGTTCTGGTTATGTCTGAACAATATCTTTTGTATCTCGCACCGAAGTCCATCAGCACAAATTCATTCTTCTTGAGTTTTCTGTCTCCGGGTGCATAGTGAGGCATGGATGCGTTTTCCCCGAAGGCGACGATGGATGTAAATGACGGTTCTGAGGCACCTAGCTTCATCATCTCGTATGCCAATTCAGATGCCACTTCACTTTCAGTCATGCCGACGTGAAGCTTGCCAATTACCTTTTCAAATGCTTCGCTTCCAATCTTGGCAGCTTGCCTGAGCCTGGAGAGCTCTTCCGGGTTCTTCATTCTCCTGGACTCCAAAATAGAATTAGATACGTCAATGAATTCCTTGTCCGGTATGACCCTGAGGAGCCTCTTATACTGCTCTAGTGTGAGAGATGAATAGTTCAGGCCCACTACATTTGTGTTCTTCAGGTTCTCTTTAACGGCGTTTTCAAAATCTCCCCTTCCGTTGGCAACGATTACTTCAAGGCCGGTTTGCCTTGCTGTTTCCTCCTCCAGGGCAGAGGTTATGATCTTGAGTTCATCTGGTTTAACAATAAGTGCGGAACCCTCAAAGAGTCCACCCGAAACTCCAGTAAGGTAGAAGAATGTCTTGTCAACACTGTTTTCATCCCCCTGAACAATCAGGATTGCATCGGTTTCCCTTGCATAGTCAAATATTCTCTTGAAGTCCATAATATCAATTGACAATATATTGCGTGTTAAAACCTTTTGTGGAATCCTTGTGTATGTTTCTGTATCTTGGGTATAAGATAGGTTAAAGGTTTATTCCCATAAGGAATACAGAGACAGTGAGATTAACTGAAACTTTCCACAGCATCCAGGGCGAAGGGACGCTTATGGGGATTCCAATGTTCTTTGTTAGAACGAACAGATGCAACCTTAGATGCAAATGGTGCGATTCCACTTATACTTTTGAAGGTGGCTCTGAAAAGGAACTCACGGATATCCTGAAAGAAGTGTATGCCACGCCAGAAGAATGGGTTTGTTTTACTGGAGGGGAACCACTTCTACAAAGGGAAGCTGAGGATTTTGTCAAGAAAGCGGTCGCAGCTGGAAAGAAAGTGCTCATCGAAACGGGAGGTTCCCTTCCAGTTCATAAGTACACACAGATTCCAGGCACCCTAATTGATATGGATGTTAAGACACCTTCATCCGGAGAGGAAAAATCTATTCATTTACCAAACCTCCAGTCACTGCGCCAGACTGATTACATAAAATTTGTAATCAAGGACGAAACGGATTACAAATATGCTTCAGATTTCATTTCTTCCCACAGAGGGGAGATAAACAGTGAGATAATCATGCAGCCTGCATGGGGTACGGACCTGAAATGGCTAGTTGAACTGGCCTTGATGGATAACCTGAAAGTCAGGGTCCTTACTCAGCTCCATAAGCTCATTTGGGGAGAAGTCCCCGGAGTATAATCCCTATGGCGTTTGATACAATTCTTGTTGGCAAGTTTTACTTTCAGGGACAGTTCCGGGATCTGGAAATTGGCATAAGAAATGGAGTGATAGAAAAGATCGGCAAAGACCTGAAGGGCGGAACCAGGAAGGAGCTTGAAGGTGCAATTTTTCCAGCCGGGACTGATACGCATGTGCATTTTCGCGACCCGGGAGAGACACATAAAGAGGACTTTTCCACTGGTACCATTTCCGCTGCCTATGGGGGTACCACTACCATATTCGACATGCCCAACAACAAGGCACCTATTCTTGACTACGCGGCTTTTGATGATAAGCTTCACACCGTCCGAAGTAAAGCATACGTTGACTTCGGGCTTTATTCAATGTTTACCGGTAAAAATTCTCAGATTATAGACAAAAGAAGCAGCTCCATAAAGATCTATCTTGGGGGCAGCACAAATTCCCTTCCCGTGGGTGATATCCAGGATAAGGAACTAAAAGGTTTAAGTGAACTGGGCAAACCTGTTGTATTCCACGGGGAAGATGCAGTTTGCCTTGCAAGACATAAAAAAGATGAGGTACACTCCCTATCGGAACATGAACTTAGCAGACCAGAGATATGCGAAACCGAATCTGCCAGGACTATTCTCAATCTAGGAATAGGACGCTCCTTAATGGGGCATATAAGCACTCCCGAAAGCCTTGATATACTTCAGGGAAAAGTCAAGGGCGAGGTGACGCCACACCATCTTCTCCTCAATACCGACTCAGAATCTGGCTCCTGGGGAAAAGTGAACCCGCCCCTGAGGAACAGAAGTACTCAGGAAAATAATCTCCAGGCTTACCTGGATGGTAAATATGATCTACTTTCCTCAGATCACGCGCCACACACCGAGCATGACAAGGAAGAGTTTCCTCAGGCGCCCTCTGGCATAATAGGGGTGGAAACAAGAATACCGCTGCTTCTCGCACTTGTTCAGAAGAAAGTCCTGAGTTTTGAAGTGTTTTACAATACTGCAATAAGGAACCCTGCGGAGTTCATGGGAATTCGCAAGGGAAAACTTGAGGTAGGATATTTTGCTGATTTCTTCAGTTTCAGGCTAAGCGGTGTCAAAAGACTGAGCCAGGAAAGGCTTCATTCCAAAACACCAGTATCGCCCTTCAATGAATTTTCCGTTGTCTTTCCAGATGATGTTACTTTGCGAGGAGATTTTCTTATTGAATCAGGAGAATTGGTTGAAGACAGGATTGGCAGGCATGTTGAAGAATTAAAATGACCTGATGTTCCGCAAGACTTCGGCCACGCCATCTCCATCATTTTCCTTTAGAATATGATCCGCAATAGACTTCAGGCTATCTTCTGCATTAGAAGGAACCACTTTTACAACATTTTTCTTGAACATTGGAGCGTCATTATATGCATCCCCCATGACTAGAATCTCATCATAATCCAGTGAGTACGTATCTTTAAGCTTCTCCAAGGCAAACCCTTTATCCTGTCCCTTATTGAGAAGATGCCAGGAATAGCCACTGTCCACTGTTACAAGACCGACCTTTTGCGCATCTGCAGTAATCTCTTCGGGGGACGCCCCAGCGAGGACATAAGCCATCGATGTGAGCCGCCACCTGTTTGAAAGTATTCCCTCTACCTTGCCTTCACTCTCCAACCTGTCAAAAAATTTCTTCGGCATATCCATTGAAAAAAAAGTGGAAATTTCATCATTCTGGAACATTGCACCTCCATTTTCAGCAAAAACCGGAGCCTTGATCCCGACGAATGTCTTCAGGCCATACATCACAGGAACTACATTCCCGCTTGCCAGGCTAACAATGATTCCATCCTTCTGAGCCTTTCTGATTGCTTCCACAGCTCTTGTGGAGATGAGCCTTCCGGGATCTGTCAGAGTGCCATCCACATCAAGAAGGACAAGTTTAATCATTGGTGGTAATTTCCTGACTATTAATAATGGTACACCGCAGAAAAGCACCGCCTCCAAAGGACATTGCCATGGAGAGAATCGAAAAACTGTCAAAATTAGCCAGGGAAACTCCAGATTTAGAATTCAGCAGGCGATACATGCGACTGGCAGAGACTATGGCAAAACGGATCGATATATCGCTGCCGATTGACATAAAGAGGTCCTTCTGTAAAAAATGCGGACTGCCTTATGGAAAACTAACCAAGGTTAGAATCAAGCGCGGACTTTGTATCATAACATGCAGCCATTGCAATGATTTGAGAAGGATCCCTTACAGAAATTAGAATTGGGGACAAAGATAAGTTACTTAATTCCGAAACTTGCCATTTGAGCAATCAATTCAGAGTTTGAAATGCAACGATTTCATTTCTTAACTGCAAAATTGTCAAATTGCCATCCAAATTATATTCACTTTAAGTCCATTAATATTTTTTCAGGTAATAATCCGAGTCCCTATCAGAATTATTAAATAAACCCACTTTGTATCTTTTTAAAAGCCCCTGCAGTCAACAGGGGCTTTGGTAAAGGTGTAAACAAAATGGTTGATGAGGGTTACGAAAAAACAGCAGAATCTAACTTACAGGGCAAAGGTGAGTACAAGAAGGAGTTGAACTTCTGGCATGTAGTGCTGCTCACTGTTGGAGCGATTTTTGGCTCAGCTGTGGCATTTGTGCCTATATATGTACTCGCCTATGGAGGTCCTGCAGGGCTTCTTGCATGGCCTATTGCTCTTGTATTGATTCTGCCTATTGCATTCGTGTATGTGGAACTGGGCGCAATGTGGCCCAGGGCAGGCGGAGTGGCTTACTATCCCGCGCGGAGCCATGGAACACTGGTAGGTCTTATCAATGGTTGGAGCACATTTATAGGGTATACCCTCGCTCTACCGACACAGGTTGCTGTAGTCATTGAGTATATCGGTTTTTACTATCCCCCTGTGTATACCAACGGGGTCATCACTCCCCTTGGGATTGTAATCGGAATCGTGATGCTGTTCCTCATATTCGTTGTAGAAGTGCGCCACGTAAAGGTTATTGGAAATGTAAACAATGCGTTCACACTTGCAAAAGCCTCCCTGATGGTAATCATAGCACTTGTGCTTATTTCATTCTTCAGGGTAGCCAACTTCACTGCTAATGGTGGATTTGCTCCAATGGGAGTAAGCGGTATTTTCCTTGCTATTTCTGCAACGATCTTTGCCTATGCCGGTTTCAGGCAGCCAATCGACTATGCAGAAGAAGTCAAAAACCCAGGAAAGTTCCTTCCGAGAGCAATCGCAATCTCACTAGTCATAGTCATGATCCTCTACGTGCTGGAAAGCCTTGCATTCCTCGGTACACTTGACTGGGGAAAACTTGGGTTGACTGCGGGTTCATGGAGCAGTCTGTTCAGTCTCGGATCTCCGTTTACATCAGCTTCGGTTAACGTTGGCCTTGCTGCATTCGGAGTCCTTGCGGTTATCGTCATTATCATCGCTTCGTTCAGTGATGGCCTGGTTTACTGGGGTGGCGCTGCAAGAATAGGCAACACTATGTCAAGGTACAACAGGTACTTCCCTAACTTCTTCTCAGACCTAAGCGACAAGGGAATTCCTTTCAACTCTGTTGTAGTGGTATTTGTAATAGCTGTTTTCTACCTTATACTGCTGCCTTCCTTTGCATCCCTCATAGGTGTGTTCGTGGACGCCGTAGTTATTTCTTACGCACAATCTGCTATCAGCCTTGCCATTTTCAGGGAGAGGCATCCTGACGAGAACAGACCTTACAAACTTCCTGCATACAAGATAACGGCCCCACTTGCATATGTGCTGGCCGGGCTCCTGGTATACTGGTCAGGCTTTACTGCTGTATCTATCAGCATAGCATCAGTGTATGCCGGGCTTCTCTTCCTCATATTGGCCAAAAGAAAGAAGAACTTTTCAATTGAGGATCTGTATGCCGGAATGTGGCTTCCATTCTACCTTTTCACAGTGGTAGTTCTCTCGTATTTTGGAAGCTCGTTCTTTGGAGGCACAAATTTCCTGCCATTCCCCTTCGACAACGTGGCGTTCATACTGGACACTGTGCTCTTCTACTTCATAGGGTTCCATTCTGGCTTGGCATACAAAGGGAAGGGAGTTACAGATATCTAATAAATCTGCAACAAACCAAATTTTTTTAAAATTTATTCTTTTTTAAATTTTTCTATCCAGAACCTGGCAATTTCTTCTCTTGTTGCAATCCACACATCATTGAAACTACACACGTAATCCAGGAATCTTGACAGCGCAGTAAAGCGTCCAGGCCTCCCCGTTACCCTGACATGAAACGCGGCAGTCATCATTTTTGAATTCTTTTGCGATTCTCTGTGAAGCACATCGAATGTGTCCCTAAGGTATGAGAGAAACTCTTCAGCGTTTGCAAACCTGTTCATTGGGTTCTGGAAATGGAAGTCATTGGCATCTGGAGTATAAGGGACAATGAGAAGGCCTGTGTCTCTGTCATAATATGGGATATCATCGGCGTAGGAATCTGAGTCATAGATGAAATTAGGAAACTGGGTGAGGGTTTTGACTGTGTTTTCACTGGGTTCCCTGGCATAGAATCCAGTTGGCTTCCTTCCTGTTATTGCTTCTATAGCTTCTATGGAATTCCTGATCTCTTCTTTCTCCTCCTCCGGTGACATCTTGAACAACTCCCTCCAGCCATAACCATGATCACAGATCTCGTGGCCCCCTTTCACTATTTCCGAGGCCGCATCCGTATTTGCCTTTAAGGCAAGGGCCGAAGAGTAAAAAGTGGCATGCACACTCTTTCTCTCCAGTTCTGCAAGAATTCGCCATATACCCACTCTCTGTGCGTATTCATACACTGACTCCATGCCTACGTCCCTGACACTTATGTCGACAGGTGCGAATTCACCGATACTTTCAACTACACCGTCAGTGGCAACGGAATGCTCAGCCCCCTCCTCATAATTGAACACCAGCGATAGTGCCAATTTCTTGCCACCTGGCCATAAAAAAGATGGGGGATTTTTTCCATATCCCCTGAAATCCCTATAATTTTCCATAAATAGGAATGGAGTTTTTCCAATATTATATTTCAGATTGACTTATTACACGTTCAATTCTACAGTTTCACTGCATATCCAGTGCAATAACTCTAGACATAGAACCGCTTGCGCCCCTGATCTTAAGAGGCAATGCAACCAGCAGGTATGGTTTGCCTGTCTGGAGCCTATCAAGGTTTGCCATGTCTTCGATGAAAGTAATGCCATATTTCTCGAGCCCCTTGTGAACTGGAAACTCAGTATGTGAGGCTGGTTCTATTCCTAGTGTGTCTATTCCAATAAGCTTGACACCATTCTTGCCGAAGAAGTCAATGGTATCTTCTGCCAGTCCGGGAAACTGGTGTTGCCATTCCTTAGTCTTTCCCCTTTTCTTGTCCCATCCCGTGTTGATAAGGACAGCGTGGTGGTTATACTCACTTTTCCAGACTTTCTTGACATTCTCTAAGTGAATTTCCTCGCCAGCCAGTTCAGGCCTGATGCAATATGCCTCCTGTACGAGAGTTCCAAGATCTATCTTGTCAACCGGGACCCCTTTCGAATACATGTGAATTGGCGCATCGATGTGGGTTCCAGTATGGGTTGAGGAACTGTAATCCTCTTCTAAGTATCCATCTTTCTCGAAGGTTTGGACTGCTTTCAGTGTAATCTCCGGGTTTGTAGGCCAAGTAGCCATTCCTGGTTCAATGGTTACTGACAGGTCTATAATGCCTGATATCTTCATGCCGCTTCAATCCTCTCTGTTTTTATTAGCCTTTCCAATGAATTATAAATAGATTTTCAGGTAACTTTAGGATTTTATCAAGGGATTTTCTCCCATGTAAAGAGGTGCTTATAAAAAATAAACTTGAAATTATTGTAAATTCAAATATTCACTTAACTGTTAAAGCCCTTTAGAGAACCATTTGGTATATTTGTTTTCAATTGTATAAATTATAATGATATTCCGTTAATCATGCAACCATTTTTAAACCTGCGGATTGTATCTTACTGTTGGATATAACTCAGGAAGCCGCGAAATCCCTGATGAAATACAAAGTCACATTTTTTTTCGTTATTACTTATTGGATAATCGACCCAATTCTGTACCTGCACTTTGGGAATGCATATATTGCAGGTTCAACCACTGAGAATAAATGGTTGGTCTTCTTTGCAGGGCCATTCAGCTTTAGTGAGGATTTCAAAGCAAATACACCATTTAACCAGGCCCTTCAATATGCTGCATTAAGTGCAAACTTTTGGATTACTGCAGGGACTATCTTTATTGGTGAACATATTGTAAAGGGAAATTACAGGATATTTGGATTTTCAATAACAATGGGGAAGTCCTATATCATTGGAGTATGCGCTTCCTACTTGGTTTCAGGATTTATATTCCTTCTTCCCGCTGCACAACATCCAATTACTGGAACTTCCATAATATCTTTGAGCCTGTTGCTTACCTACTTTGTCTCATATCCATGGGTTGTCATTAGAAGGCTCAGAAAATTAGGCGGTGAACAGAATCGAGCATCAATAAATGCACTATTGGCTTCATCTTCTGGAATAATTCTATTTGCCCTTTATTTCTATATAATTAACCCGGCCGCATATCTCCACATACTGGGTGCCTCAATATTCGCCGCAATATACTCTATTTTAATACGGAGATCGATTAAGAACGTTAAAACTAATTCCGAAAATGAAGTAAAAGCACAAAAGTTTTAGCTAATAGAGATAAGTTCGCAACTGCAATCAGGGAATAAGCTCGTAAACATTCCATAATTATATTATGAATTTGAATTGCCGGTAAATAGGAACGTTATCAATCGTTTAACGTCTCTATCTGGAACATGACTCTGAAGCCTTCAAGAGTAGCTTGAATTTTGTCCGCGAACCAGATTGAGTCATCGGTGGTTGCATTGTCTCCCCATTCGTATATAAGATCCTGTTCTCCTATGACAGGCTTGAATCCAAGAGACCTCAACCTATTGATTACTTCACTGGGTTTGGCTCCCTCACTGGAGAATGTTACTTTAAGATAGGTTTTCATAGGCTTCGATGCTTAATTGGAGGCATCTATAAAGTTTTTTCTTATAATACTCAACTTAATATGTGCGTATAGAAGCCTAATTTTAGCTGATTTTACGAAAGGCGTAAAACTGGAATAATATTGCAGGATAGGGAGATTAACCATATTTTGATTATCTACCTATCAAAGGGTCAATATGCTTGTTTTAAAAAAGAAGTAAAAATTACTGTTTTGGGCCCCCGCGGTTCTTTCCGATCTTGGATGGCCACCAGTTGAACCTGTGCAGATACAGCATTACAGAAGGCACAAAGAAAGGCCAGCTGATAAACGTATCAATAAGTACTCCGAACGCAAGTCCAATGCCTATTTCCTGTATTATTCCTATGCCACTGAAGGCAAGGGAGCCAAATGTCGCGAAGAGCAAAGTGCCAAGGGTGATTATAACTCCACCATTTTCAGTGATGCTGGTCTTAATGCCTTCTTCGTCAGTCCTGCCCTTGTAAACCTCCTCCCTGACCCTGGATACCATGAAAATGTCATAATCAAGTCCCACAGCAAGCAAGGTAATCACAGTGAACATTGGCAGGAAAATGAGCACTGGCAATCCTGCATAGAAGTGCAATGCAAGATATGCTAAAGCTAATGAGATAATGACAGAAGCAAACACCATTATTATAAGCCTGATGGGAGTCAACAGCGAACTGATCTGAATTAACAGCACTATGAATATGGCTAATGAAAGGATCGGCACCATCTTGATGAAACTGCTCAATGTGAAGCTGTAGGAATCGTTTAGCGATTCTGTAAGCCCACCGATATATACGTTATAGGATACCCCGTTTGACTGATTCCCTAGAAGTTTTGGAAGGTTGCTTACAAAAGTGGAAGCTGCATTTTCATATGCGAGGGACTTAAGCTGGAAGTCTATTATGACATACCTGCTGTCATTACCGATATAGCTGTTGACCTGGGACCTGAATTGTGATGTATAATTGGCGGAAACATCTGACAGAGTAATGTTGGTAAACTCCCCATATGGGAAAGTTGGCCCGTATACCTGCGAAATCTGGGAACTCTCGATCAGTGTCTTTTCCACATTGGTTATGGCGTTTACCTCGGAAATGTTGTAGCTGTTGTTCCCGTACATCACTGGGCTTGAGAATTCCATAATTATGAATCCCCTGTCGAAGAAATCGCCATGGAAACTGCTGTTCACCACTTCTAAAGCCTGAATGCCACTGCTGGAAGGCACCAGTTTGAAAACATCCATGTTTGTCGGGGTTATGGCATAGAGATAAGTTCCGAACAATGCACTAACGAGGAAGATAACCAGTATCTTTCCCTTGTTGTTGATGACAAAGTGGGCAACTTTCTGCATGCTTCTTTCCGCAGGCAAGTGTTCATCCTTGTCCACCCGGTATGGCCAGAAAATCTTCCCTTTTGCCCTGCTCATTACCGCAATGAGGAACGTGTTTGCAATCAAAACGGCCACAATGACCCCGATGGCATTTGTTATGCCGGAGTCACTGAATATTGGAACATTTGAAAGCCATAGCACCACATATGAAAGACCCACAGTTATTCCTGAAGTGAATACAGCGTGTCCTGCCCATCTCGTGGTTATAGCCGCAGCGTCATCATTCTTCTTCCGCAGTTCCCTCCGGTACCTGGACATGATGTAGACCACATAGTCGCTTGACAACCCCAGTAGGAGGATCAACAGCAGAGTTGGTGTGATGAATGATATGGAACCGTGAATCACATACTTGTATAGCAAGGCATTGAGTGAAATAGAAATTGCAGCGGACATTCCAAATACAGCTAGCGGCAGGAAAGCAGCAACCGGTGATCTGAAAAACACCCCGACTATGATCACTGAAAGTACTATTCCGATAACCAGTGCCCTAACCATTCCAGACAGGGATTCTGATGCAAGCTGGTTGCTAAGTGCTGACGATCCTGCCAGGTAATAGCTTGTATTGGATATGTTCTGAAGATTGCCACCATAAATTTTACCGACCTGGTTTACCTGCGAAGTCGTAAGATTGACTTGAGTGGATAGTATGGTGATCACTGTTGCATTGTTATACCCTACAAATTGATGGAACACATAAGTTGCAGGTACTGCTGCAAAGGTTGAAAAGTCCTGCTCAGATAAAACTTTGGAGACTGTAACATTTGGATTGTTTGTTCCGTTTATGTCCTTGACGAACTGGAGAATCTGGCCACTATTTATACTGACAAGAGGGCTCCCCGCAAAGAAGTTTAAAGTGCTATTGGCCACAAATCCGTCGGAAAGGTTAGCTACCTCCCAACTTAGAGGAGCAAAACCAAGTTTGTATGACTGGTTTACAAAATTCAACACAGAAACATTCAGCTGGTTTGTGATGAATCCCTTTAGTGTGGCATTTGAAGATAAGCCGGTTGATACCTGTGAAACAACGAACTTATCCGTGAATCTGTCAAACGTCAAGTAGAAATCATGGCCAGCAGCTTGTGCGAAAGTGAAATTCAGGTGCAGAGTGTATGCAATTCCGTATAACTGTGCGTATGTCGGGTCCTGCGCCAAATGGGTAAAATTATTCAATGTGCCGAATGTTTCATTGATGCTATTCGAAACATTAGTGACAGTGGGTATAGTCTTATTCAGGTACGAAGCAAAGGTATTGAAATAAATGAGAGTGAAATTTGTCAGAATAGGCCCAGAGCTAGAAGATGCGGCGTTTATAGCTCCAATGGTCTGGGCATAAGCTGTGGTGCTTGAAAGATTCGCACTATAGTTTGTAAGATATAGGGCAGGAAATTTGAATAATGTGGAGTTGACTGCAACTAGAGTCTGGTTAAGTTGAACTGCCTGAGTATTTATGGAACTGACAAGAGGATAAGTTCCGTTGAGTATAGCGGAAACATATAACGCTGCACCCGTCAAGGTGCTGTTTTCTATATTTATTATGGAAGTAAAATTAGAACTGATTCCCTGGGACTTCAAATATGATGAGACGCTGTTCTGGCTGTCAGCAATGGCAGAGTATCCCTTAGACTGGTTTACATAGGTGCCGGTTGTGACAATAACCATGCTCTGGTTTGAGCCTGAAGTACCATTACCGCCAAAATATGCTGTCTGAAGATTTGATGCAATGTTAGCCATGGAATTGGCAGGAGTTATGCTCCCTCCGAGGTCATATGAAGTTTCTGAGAAGAGCAGGCTTGCAAAGGGTGTCAAAAGGACAAGTAGGACAATCCAGAAAATTATGACCTTGCCACTGTGCTTGGCTGAGGTTCTACCGAGTTTTTCAAATGCACCCTCAAACATCCTCCGGTTATCACATGGATATTTATTTAATGATCCCTAATCATTTTGTGAAATTGAAAAATCTTTACCTTATACTGAACTACAAGATTGGTAAATGGTGAAACTTCAATCCCCCTTCGTTGATTATGACCTTTATTCGGATTTTTATGCACTGGTCAGGCAGATTCCCAAGGGGATGGTAACAACCTATGGCAACCTTGCAAAGGCTTTGGGTGATGTTGTGGCGGCCAGAGCTTGCGGTTATATGCTTTCACTCAACCCTGATCCAGTTGGTACCCCCTGCTACAAAGTGGTGAAGGCTGATGGGGAGGTTGGCAAATTCACACATCCGCTTGGAACTGTTGAAAAGTCCAGAAGGCTTGAGAATGATGGAATTGTCATTGAGGACGGAAGAATTGCCAGCTTTGAGTCCATTTGTTTTAAGGATTTCTCTTCAGAAGAGCCTCTCCAGAAAATGAAGGAAGAGCAGGGCATGATGGCTTCCCTGGTTTCCCTGGAAGATGATTTTACAACCAATGAAATAGCAGCTGTAGATGTTTCTTATGATGATGAATTCGGATACGGCGCAATGGTCATAGATAGTGGCGGAGACCTTGAGATAAGGCATAAGAAGATGGAATGCAGATTTCCCTATATACCGGGGTATCTCACGTACAGAGAATTCAGGTTCATCAGGGAACTGGCTGGTGATTTCAAGGGATTACTACTCGTGGATGGAAATGGATACCTGCATCCGCGCAGGATTGGTTTGGCTTCATTCACAGGAGTAATGCTTGGCATTCCAACAATAGGTATTGCAAAGTCTCTGTTGCTGGGACGGAAGGAGGGGAACTGGATTTACAATGACCTGGAAAAATCTGCTTACATGCTCAGGAAAAACTGTGTTATCAGTGCGGGACACAGGATAAGCCTTGACTCGGCTGTCTCCTACATTAGTGAAAAATACAATCACAAGTACCCGGACATCCTGAGAATTGCCCACGATGAAACGGTAAAATTGAGAACTATGATAGACTGATTTGGCTATTCTTGAATGATCTGATGTATTAATTGAAGGTGAAATACAATTTTACAATGCCTATTGACATCGCCCAAACAACCTGAAAAGCCATGGGTTCATGACTTTACCGTTGTGCCTATTTTCGGCGTCAATACTCTGGAGTGCATATTCAGGTCTCCGGATAGACCAAACTGAATATACACATCTGTGGTGCCATTTGCAGAGACGTTGAAAGGCATGTTGATGAAGGCAAATGGGGAAGCAAGTCTGAACGATTCATTGCTTCCATTTGCAGTAACTGTGACATTCTGGATGTAAAGGCGTATCATTGTATAGTTTTGTGGTCCAAGGGAAAGGCCTTTCAGCAGAGAGGCATTTTTCATAGTCATATTCAGAATGTTAACTGTCATGTTCCCAAGGGAGTAGTTAGCCCATCCCGTCTGAACTCCATGCAGTGAGATCATTGAGAAGGAGAGGTATACTGCGCTCACATTGTCCTTCGGAGCGTCATAGACAAGCATGTTCAAAGTTCCATTGTCCTGTATCCCCGGTGTACCTGCAAAATAACTTGAACTCCCATTTGGGCTGAAAGTCATTGCAGTGAAATTAATGTCCGCTGCTAGATCGAATTCAATATTCACGTTTGTGGTTTTGTTATCTACAACACTAAAACTATGGGGGAAATAAGCCCTGTTTGATGTAAGGTTAAGCGTTTGATTCGTACCGTTTGAGTTTATGACCACCCCGGATATTACCAACTCAATTGATGTGTAATTACTGGGGGATAGTTTCAGGCCCTTGAGAAGAGAGGCATTGAAGCTTGTGGTCTCCAGTATATTTATGGGAATTTTCCCCAGTGAATAGTTGACGCTTCCGCCAAGTTCCCCGTATAGGCATATAGATGAAAAGGTGATATAAACCGCACTCAAATTATCCAAAGGAGAGTCATAGACAAACAGGTTCAGTGTGCCGCTGTTGTTATCCTGCAAGAACTGGTTACCGATATTATCCCTGACGGCAAGTTCGTAATAGCCAGCGGCTACCACAGCCAAAGCTATAAGAATTACAACTCCTGCCTTGTAGGAATTCAACATCCATAATAGCTATATCTTGCATTATTAAACTTTTGGCGTTAATATACAAACTTAAGGTTATTAAACAGTCAGGGATTCCAAAAGAAAGCTTATATTGATCCATAATACTCTTGTTTTCTAAGAATAACCGAACAATTGGAGTTGAATTCAAATGAGTGGAAAGAAAGTTGAACATGAAGAGGGCTACATTGTTGTAAATGGAATCAGAATTTTCTACAAGAGGTTTGGCAAAGGCAACAGCCACAAGCTCCTTGCACTGCATGGCGGACCTGGAGGCACTCATGATTATATACTCCCCATTGCAGACCTTGCATCAATGGATTTTGATGTTGTCTTCTACGACCAGTTCGGTTGCGGAAAGTCAGATTACCCAAAACATGAATCGGATTATTCCCTTGAATATGCTGTTGAAGAGGTTGAAGGCGTCAGGAAAGCCGTCTTTGGAGATAGCAAGATAAACCTTTTTGGCAATTCATGGGGAGGAATGCTGGCACTGGCTTACGCAATAAAGCACCAGGGCCGGTTGAGCACCTTGACCTCCAGCAGCGGCCTGTCAAGCGTCCCTGATACAGTCAGGGAGATGCACAGACTTATTTCTCTCATGCCTGATAACCACAAGAAAGCCATAGAAGAGCACGAGGCAAAGGGGAATTATGATCACCCGGATTACATAGCAGCAACGAACTATTTCATGAGGCAGCATTTGCTCAGAATGGATGATGTTCCACCTGAAGTCAACAAGATGCTGATGATGACCAATGAAAGGGGAACATATCTCAAGATGAACGGGCCAAGCGAGTTCACCATAATTGGGCTGATCAAGGATATAGATTTTACAGACCAGCTAAATTCTATCAAGGTGCCAACTCTCATCACCTGCGGAAAGTATGATGAGGTTACTCCGGAAATAGCTAAAACCATCCACAAAGAGATCAGGGACTCCAAACTCGAAATTTTCCAGGAAAGTTCACATCTTCAATTCTGGGAGGAACGGGACAAATACATGCAAGTGCTTTCGAGCTTCATAAAAGCCAATGGCAGGTGATCCCCCTTCGGCTGACCCAATATGTTAGCCAAAATAAATTTGTAATTCCGGAACTTAAAAACATCCACTACACAGGGTTGTGCATCCCTCTGGGATGGGCAGTCCTTCTTTTCTTCACGATACCGCGCGACCTGAAGAAAAATGGTGTGGTGGTGGAATTAATGGCATTAAAACATGAATCAGAATTTTTAGAAGAACTGTTAAACGATCCAGTTAATCATCGGGACTCCAAAGAACAGGTTAAAAGGCTTGGCCAGAAATACGGATTAAGGCCTTATGAAGCTGAAAATGTCTGGAGCTTCTACAGGCAAAATCAGGGAAGTGCCAAGCTATGCAAGGGGCTTCCCTGCACTCTGAAGCAGAATGGATCGGAAAAAGAAGTTCTCAGGAAACTGGATGATGGGAACCTGGAAGAAATATCCTGCCTTGGGCACTGTGACAACGGGCCAGTGGCCTGGTCCAATGGCAAGTATTACCACATTGGAGATGGAAGTGCAGAAGAGTTGGACCCTCATCTTGCCGGACATGGATTCAGGGAAGTCCGCGATCTAAAAGATTTCCTTAGCATGAGGGGTTTTGAGGCACTAATAAATGTTATAAAAAATGACAGAAAGGACGAAGGCCTTCAGTTTGTTAAGGATTTCAACCTTAGGGGCTTCGGAGGATCAGGGTTTCCCGCCTATGTCAAGTGGAATGCAGTCTCTATTTCTAGAGAACCCGAGAAATATCTACTCGTAAATGCTCATGAAGGGGAACCAGGGACCTTCAAGGACAGGATCCTTATAGAATCAAATCCTTATGACCTCATAGAAGCATCACTGCTGGCGGCAGCTATTGTAGGTGCTTCAAATGTAATCATTGCCCTGAAGCATGAATACCTGGACGCAGAGAGTATATTGAAGAGTGCTTTTGACAGTTCTATGGAATACCTCATAGGAGTATTTGGGCTCCTCGAGCTCCCGAAACTGAGAATCCAGAGAGTCCCAGGCTATTATATTACAGGGGAGGAAAGTGCACTTATGGAAGCCATTGAGGGCAGAAGAAGCGAACCAAGGCTCAGGCCGCCGTACCCCGCTGAAGTTGGGCTATATGGTAAGCCTACCCTGATAGATAATGTGGAAACGCTACTTTACTTTCTGGGAAGATTGAGGGAATTTTCAGAGACGGCAACAAAGGGCCCCGGAGAAAAGGTTTACTGCCTGAGTGGCGATGTGAAAAAGCCAGGAGCCTATTCGATGCCATACGGAATCTCTTCCGGGATACTTATTGCACAGAAAGGCGGGTCCAAGTTATCTGATCTCAAGGCAGTATTTCCAGGAGGCCTTTCAGGAGGCATATTGCCCGCAGACAAGGGAGATCTGAAGCTAGATTTTGATTCAGTAAAAGGCCAAGGGGCAGGAATGGGGACTGGCGCCCTGATTGCAATATCCAAAGACAGGTGCATGGTCAATGTAATGGGCACCGTGGAATCATTCTTTGAAATGGAATCCTGTGGAAAGTGCCTGCCATGCCGCTATGGCACCAAGGAACTCTCAAAATTATTCAGGGACCTAAGTAAGGGCACTGCTACTAATGACTCCATAGAATCAGCCAAAAAAACAGCCGATGTCATGATAAAGGGATCAATCTGTGGCCTCGGCCAGGCAAGTGCCAAGATGATCCTTGATTCCATCAAATACTTCAGCGGTGAGTTGGAGAAACATGTTTCAGGCGACTGCCCCTCCAACGTCTGTTTTCAGGATGGTAGATAGGCATGGCTTACAAAATCAGCATTGATGGATCGGCTTTTGATGCGCAGAATGGACAAAGCGTCCTGGATGTGGCAAAAGCAAATGGGATTGAAGTGCCCAATCTCTGCTCATACTCTGGACATGACAATGGTGTTTGCAGGCTCTGCATGGTGGAAACGGGAAACCCGCCAAGGTTGGTTCCCTCTTGCTCTACCATGGCCACCGAAAACATAGAAGTCAGGACAAAGTCACCCTTGCTGGAAGATTACAGGAACGGGCTCCTAAGCATTATTATGAAGGAGCATCCTGAACATACCGGATCAGATAGTGAAAAATGCAAACTTGAAGACTACGGGAAAGAGTACCATATTGATGTAAAAAGGCCAACTGCAAGTTTTGAGGTTTCCATGGATTCTAGCCACCCCGGCATTTCATATGATCCGTCAAAGTGCATCCTCTGCAGGAAGTGCGTTATAGCATGCGACTATGACCAGGTGAATGAAGTCATTTCAGTTTCCGGCCGGGGACAGGGAACAAGGATTGCTTTTGACATGGATATACCTATGGGTGAATCGAGCTGCGCAAGCTGTGGTGCGTGCGTGGATGCCTGCCCCACTGGCGCTTTGATAGAAAAGGGCTGGGAGCCCGCTGAACGCACTGCAGTAACTATTTGCCCATATTGTGCAGTGGGATGTTCTGTTGAATATGGAATCAGCGGTGGAAGAATAGTGTGGGCTAGAGGCTATGACAAGAGTGATGTCAATAGCGGGAAACTTTGCGTTAAAGGAAAGTTCGGATTTGAGTTTGAAATGAGCAGTGACAGGCTCACCGCTCCCCTTGTGAGAAGAAACCTCAAGGAAAGGACTCCCCTCAATGGAAGAAGCATTGAAGATGTCTTCCGCCGGGCCACATGGGATGAAGCCCTTGACATTATGGCCATGGAAATAGAGAAAGCAAGGGACTTCCATGGAAGGCAATCTGTGGGAGGCATTGCTTGCGACAGGGCCACAAACGAAGATGTGTTTGCTTTCCAGAAATTCATGAGAGCCGCTGTGGGTACAGACAACGTGGACCAGTCAGCCACCCTCTGCCATGCCCCTTCCGCTGCTATGCTGTCATATGCAACTGGTGCAGGTGCATCCACCAACTCCATGAAGGACGTGAAAGCCGCGAAGACCATACTAATGGTGGGTTCAAACGTGGATCGGGCTCATCCAGTCCTTTCTTCTGAAATCAAGAAAGCGGCCAGGAAAGGTGCGAACCTGATTGTTGTTGATCCAAGACGCGTTGAACTTTCAAGGCTTTCAGACATGCACCTACAGCTGAAACCTGGAACGGACGCAGTATTGTTCTCCGCTATGGCAAAGTACATTCTGGACAATGAACTGGCTGACCTGACTTTCATCTCTGAAAGAACTGAAGGCTTTGATTCTTACCGGGAAAGCCTTGCACCTTTCACTTTAAAATATGCATCCATGGTAAGCGGCATTAATGAGGATTTGATAAGGGAAGTTGCTACCACCTATGCGACAGAAAAACCTTCCATAATATTCTGGACTCTTGGAATCACAGAGCATGAGAATGGCTCTGATAATGTATCTTCACTGATCAATCTTGCACTGATAACCGGAAACGTAGGCAAACCGGGATCCGGACTAAGTCCCATCAGGGGCCAGAACAACGTGCAGGGTGGAGCTGATATGGGCTCAGTTGCAGGCTCACTTCCCGGATACCAGCCCTTTTTTGACCAGAAGACCCGGGAAAAATTCCAGAATGCCTGGGCTTCGGAATTGCCTGAATTCCAGGGATGGAAGAGCACTGAAATGATTGATGCGGCAAGAAGAGGCATGCTGAAGTTTCTTTATATTTCAGGGGAAAATTCTGTTAGATCACACCCTGACACTTCAGGCACTATTGCCGCCCTGGAGAAGCTTGATTTCCTCGCTGTGCAGGACATATTCATGACTGAGACTGCCGAATATGCAGACATAGTTCTTCCGGCTGCATCATCCTTTGAAAAGAGCGGGACGTTCACAAACACAGAGCGGCGAGTGCAGTTGGTAAACAAGATACTTGAACCTCCTGGCGAAGCAAGGCCGGACTGGCAAATTTACTCTGAACTCGCAGAAAGGCTGAATTACGACATGAATTTCAGTTCCAGTTCAGGGATAATGGAAGAAATTTCTTCTCTGATTCCATCATATGCCGGCATCAGCCATGGGCGCCTTAAGGAGAGGGGACTTCAGTGGCCGGTTAAAGATCAGCATCATAAGGGCACTGAACTGCTCCACACTGACTCGTTCATTAGAGGCAAGGGAAGGTTCAGGATCATCTCATGGAGGGAGAAAGATCCCTCAGAGCTGCATACCTACCCATATTCTCTTATCATAGGGAGGCAGAGGGAACATTACCACACAGCCACCATGACATCGAGATCAAAGGTAATTGAGCTTGTGGAAGGTGGTGGCAACATTGAGATGAATCCTTCGGATATGCGGAAAGAGCACTTTCTTGAAGGGGAGGAAATTGTTCTTGAGTCCAAGGCTGGCAAAATCCAGGGGAAAGTGAGATCCAATGATGATCTCCCCTCTGGTGTCCTTTTCACCACTTTCCATTACCATGACCTTCCCACAAACGTGTTGACTCCGCCCACATTCGATCCGCCTACGAAGACGCCTGCTTACAAGGAT
>JAJZOK010000023.1 GCA_021811525.1 Thermoplasmata archaeon
CCGTTCCCCGTGAGTGGGGAATCCTCTTTGCCATCCATGATGGATGAATACCTGTACACCAGGAGCATGCCTGATGCTCCTGGAACAGGAAGGACTGAGATGGCATACGTTCCGAACGAGACATTGCATAACATTTCATAATGTTTTGAGAACGGCTGATTCCAGGGAGACCTCTAGCTCCACTAGGTCGCGTTTCATTAATGGATGATCAACGAGCCTCTTTCCAAATGCCTTTCTTTTCTGTGTATATAGGAATGCTTCCCAGAGAGCTTTTCTTGAAATTCCCACCGCAGCAATCGCATCATCAATTCTTGAAATGACTAGAGCTTCCATTGCTATGTAGATCCCATTTTTCCTGTCGCCAATCTGGAAGGCAGCTGATCGATCAAATTCCACTTCTCCAGTGGGAACTGCAGTTGTCCCCAGCTTGTTTTTTAATCTTCTGATTGAGTAGTTTGGTGTTCCGTCCTCAAGATGTGAAGGAACAAAGAATAGAGAAATCCCCTTGGCTCCACTAGGCGAATCCTTGAATCTGCCAGTGACTAAAGCTGCATCCGCTATTCCTGAGTCGCTCGCAAAATACTTGTCTTCACCTGAAAGCAGAATCTTCCCATTTTCTTCATTTGCAACCGTCCTGTTTGCAGCTATATCACTTCCACCCTGGACTTCAGTATAGAAAGTTGCTCCGTACCATGGATTCTCTTGTCTGTAAAACCTACTTAGAAATCTTTCCTTCAGTTCATTGTCTGCATATTTCTGCACAATATAAGCGGTCTGTGCCGTGAGTGCCATCGTGCAGAATATTCCGGAGTCAGAAATGAGATAACCTGTCAGGAAATGTTGCAAAAGATCAGAAGGCTCCCCATTGATACTCCTTATCACCCCATATTCCTGAAGCTCCTGCAGCACCTTAGCATGATCAGGCGATACGCGTACGTAGTCAATCCTCTCACCCATAATACTCCAGGTTTGAAGGACAGGTTTTGCAAAATGGTCTATGAAATCAAGAGATTCAATCATTCTTGAGGATACGTAAAGCCCCAGCTCAAGAAGTGTGCGCTGTTCCTTAAAGCCTAAGTGATTCAATACCTCCTGCAGTGGCTTATCGGCAGCATAGTAGTTTAATCCCTTACTGAGAAAAATCTCGGAGAATCTGTTTTGCATTGGCAATTCTACACTATTTTTAAATATTAAATTTATTCCTGAGCAAGTATGCCTCATAGAGGAACCATTTGGTGTCAATTTCCCATTTTAGTCATTTCAACTTGAGTTGGACAAAGGCCTAAAATAGATGTTTCGGCAAACGGCTTTTATTCTGGTTTTATTGTTAAAATATGTAATAAAAATTCACATAGTCTTAAATAGCTGGCGATTATCTTTTAAATAGTATATATATGAGACGATCATTGCTAGTTATCAGCGCCATGGCTTTAGCCCTGCTTCTACCAGCTGTCGCTACAGCAGCTGTAGTTGTGAACAATGGAATAACCGTGAATTTTCAGCCTACTGCCAATAATGTTGTCTATCTTGCTTCCGGCCCAGGCTATTCAAGTGCAAATGAGAGCAATTATATCGGGGTTAGTGGCAATAATGAACATTATACAAACATGTCTGTTTACCTTAATGCCGTCCCTGGAAGTGGATATGTGGTCCTTACCAATGTCCTTGAAATTTACAATGGCAGCACTTCTACCGGTTCAGTCACAGTTTGGATAAATGGAACCCTGCCTACTGGGGTTACACTTTACGGTAGCAGCACTTCCCAGACATTTACGGGAACATCACCATCAGGTACAGTTTTGCTTGGTACAGGTATTACTTCTACTGCCCTTCATCTCACTGCAAGCGGCACAGTAGAATATCTTGGATTCAAGCTTACCGGCACCTCAACCGGCTCAGCAACAATAAGTCTGCAGTATACCATATCATAGGATTGCAAACATGAACTCTGGAGGTAGAAGAAAGCTATTGATCATTATTTCTGCATTTGCAGCCTTGGCTTTGACTTCAACCGCAATGGGCCAGGTAATTATTGACAATACTTACAACTTCCAGGTTTCCCAGTTTACACCACCTGTTCACCTGACAGCAGGCAACCAGAGTTATTCAGGGTTGAATGTTACCACCAATGGCGCTGGCTCTGTGGCAAACGCCAACCTGTCTGAACTATTTTTTTATGCTAGCAGCCAGACTACAAAAAATCTCAGTAACATTCTTTTCCTCAATTCCAACACCCCCGGGAACTTTTATTATACAATCAATGTTGTAAATTTCACAGGTTATGGGCACACATCAAGTGTGAACCTTTACAGCACCAACTCAACTGGCGCATACTTTGACAATTTCTATTATTCATCAGCCAATGGGAATGTTTCTGTAAACAGTCCGGCAAGTGTTAATTCACACACGGTCACGGGGATTGGCCTTAATGTCAGTGTGGCAAAAACCATTGGATCCTACACGTGGGAGCTAGACCTTGAGATAAATGGCTATTATACTGGTAACAGCTCATCTGGGGTAGTTTTTACCCAGTATTATGTCAATTTCCTTGTAACCACTACTGAAGAGGCTTGAAGGTAGGGTAATTCCGTGATTGCCCTGCATTTTGAAAACCTCAGGCTGTTCATACCTCAATATCTCACTGCGACACTGATTTCCCTTTTAATTTATCTTTACCTTGGAAGGAAATTGCCCGGTTGGCAATACACAATCCCTTTTATAAGGAGAACGAGGAAACTTGGCACATCTTTTGAATCAACTCTATTGAAATATCCCTCCAGCCATGGGACTTTTTACTTTCCGGCCAGTGTCTCCAGATATGAAAGCAGATTGATTGGTTTGGGCTACTTTGAACACCCGGTTTTCGACTTGCTGTATTATTTCACTTTGAACGGCCTTCCTAAGAGCGTGTATTCCAGCCAGGTTTACAAGTATGAAAAACCACCTGTCTATGAATCGGCAATCGTTTACCAGGTTTACAGGATAATGCTTGCAGTAAGCTCCTGGGCCGGCCTGCTATTGGTCATTACACCCTTCTCATACATCTATGTATTCCTACCGCATTTCAGCAACCCGTACAACATAATTGTGGCCATCATCCTTTCCATAGCAATCTTTGAGGGTGTGCTGTCTGCCATATTTTTCAGGATAGGAGTTTCTCTTGGTAAAATAATGCTCGTTGAGGGGCTCATAATTGTAGCTTTCACAATGTCCATACTTTCTCCCTCCATGAGCTGGCTGGCCCTCTTCACCTTCTCCGGTAGGCTAATAATTTATCTTATACTGCTCTCATTATTCACAATTATTGCTGCCCTGATTTCACAGCTGAGGACCATGAAGAACCTATTCCTCAGTTCTCTGTTATTCTCAACCGTATCTTATTTCTCGTTTGTTGTAATTGTACTCTACAACGTTATTCAGATATTGGGGGCATAAAATCTATTATTTGTTATAGGTGGATTTCAAAACCTGAATCTTGATGCCTCTGAAGCAACGTTGTCGTGATTCTGGTGGTCCTTGTGATCATGATTCTGGTGGTTGTTGTGGTCAGAATGCCCTGATCCAATGAGCGGGAAATCAAAGACCATCCACACATATGAACCATAGAAAAGGACCAGCAAGTCCTGGGCCGTGCCATTTACCTGGAGTGGGACTGTAATGGAACCAGGCATGACCTTGCCCTTGTGGTTTATTGACATGAACGTGAAGTTGTATGAACCGTTGGGCAGCTGGAAATTGAAAGCCCCGTCCGGGAAAGCCGGGATAATTGTACCGTTGTAAGCAACTGACCAGTCAAGCCCTTCTGGCAGGCCTACTTCCTTTACAGTTATGTTGTATAATTTTTCAACTTGAGGGATCGGGGTATAGGTTACGTTTATTGTATTATTACCTGTGGAAGATCCGAGAGTGAACGTGCTGGAAATATTTGTGGAGTTGAAGCCCTGCACTTCTACTGGAAGATATGAATACGAACCATATGGAAGAGTTAATGTAAGGTTGCTCTGTGTTGTGTTAAAGTATCCATTGCCTGATATGTACACACCCCACTGAACGCCAGATGGCAGACCTGATTCCCGGAATGTGATATTTGTCACTTTCATGGAAAAAGTTACATTCTCCCTGAGGGAAGAACCACTAATTACGATAACACCAGTGACGGTTTCAAAAGAAGTATTCGCTGATATTGCAGAATAAAGGTAAGTACCATTTGGAAGCGAAAAAGCTAAGCCGCTCAATGTGGACCCATGAACTTCTGATCCTGTGGAAACAGTCCAGTCCGTGCCCGCTGGGAGCCCAGTTTCAGTGAACATTACATTGTAAAGGACCTCAGTGAAGTTAGCAGATACCCACAAGCTGCTGCCGTTCACTTCTAGCACCCCATGATATCCCTTCCAAGTGGAATTTGCAGATGCGAACGCATAATCATAAGTTCCATTCTGGAGATATGCTGAAATATTGGAGGAACCAGAATAAAGAACAAGCCCGTTGCTGATATTTACATACCACTGTGTTCCGGGGGGTAGCATACTCTCGTTGAAATTAACCCTGTAAAGGAAGGGCTGCCACTTTATGGTCAGAGAGAGATTTTCATTATTTACGCTGAAGCTCCCGCTGCCCACTTGCGGATAATATCCCGGGATGGGCTGAATGGAGTAATCGAAGTTGCCCGGAGTGGAAACGTAGCTGTAATTGTCTCCAAATACGGCATGCTGAACACCATTGATTGAGATCTCCCAAGCAGACGAGGCAGGCAGTCCGCTGGAAACAAAATCAACCGTATAGCTTTTCATGGAGAAATTCAGGCTGATTGTAACATTGGACCCAGATACTCTTATGGATCCATTTTGCGGAGTAACTGCGTATCCTTTCTCCGACGTGACAGTGAATGTGTAGCTTCCATTCACGGCGGTGAAAGACAATGGGGAACCGGCTGTTCCAGCCTCATTGTTTCCATTGAAAGTAAGGCTCCAATTCATTGTGGGTCCAAGGCCGCTTTCCAGGAATCTTACGCTGAATGTCTTGTTGTATTGCACCAAAACAGAACTGCCAGCATTCGACACTGTAAAAGTGCCATTCTTCTCAGTGTTATAACCAGCCACCGGCAAAGGAGCATATGTGTAGTTACCCATTGGCTCAAAGAAGAGGACGCTGTTAGAGCCAGTTGTCTCCGTATATCCATTTACAGTAACTCCCCATGGAGCCTTTGGCGATATGCCACTTTCCATAAACTCCACAGATCTGACAGTAAATTCCAGGGGAATCAGGTCAAGAGAGTCATAGGTGGGATCGATAATAAGCATTCCAGGCGAACCTGGCACTGTCAATGGCATAACTGGCGTGCCACCAGTACTTACAGTATACACAACGCTTGCAGAAGAAATGTTGATGAGCATGACTGTGGAATTCTGAGTGTTTGTTGCTATGCCCATTCCAGTTCCCGTATCAAAACCGAGCCCGAATGCATTGGCCGAGCCGGAAACTTTAGTTACATTTGTTCCAGAAATAATGTATGCGTAGGGATAGTTCCCTGATATCGAAGTAACCATAGAGACGTTGTGTGATGCATCATACACTAGAGAAAGGATTGTACCTGGAATCTTGACTTCCCCTGTTATGCCATCGCTTCCATTTATGGAGACAACATAGCCATTTGACCCGCTATTGTCTATCATCTGCATTTGGCCCAATACAGAATTGTATGCAAAACCCTGGATATCGAAATCACTTATTGTAGCGAGATCGTTGACCATTGCAAGACTTGAACCATTAAAGGCAAAGACCCCGCCATTTGAGCCTGCAACGAGTACCTGCCCGTTGGCCGGGTCATATGATAATGTTGTGGGCGTTGAAGCTAAGCCCGTGCTTCCAAGCAAATAACCTGAGGGGCTGTATTTCAGAAGGGCCGTATTGTTTATTACATAAATCAGGCCGTTAGAAGGGTTCACTGAAAGTGCCAGTGGGGAGCCAGGTATAATGAGTTGGCCCATGACTGTGTAATTTACAGGGCTAATCTCATAAATTGTTGAGATAGAGTAACCTGCAACAAGGAAAAGCTGCGAGTAGTTGTCAAATGCACCAAAAAGTGGGAACACTGATTGGCTTGTAGAAAGGCTTGAAGATGATTTTACAAGTTTTCCGTCCTCAAGGTTAAGGTAGCTGCTGACAGCGAACTTCCCAAGGAATTTCGTTGTAACAACCTGCCCGCTGCCAGTGAGTGCAAGGTTTCCGGCAGGGCTCTCCGTGAAATAGCCAATTGAATTGGTGATTTTATAGCTGTAACTTCCCGCAGGAAGTGAAACTGAAATTGAGTTGTTGTCTGTAGAATATGACTGGCCATCTATGCTCACAGCCCATATGGTGCCGGAAGGCAGGCCTGTCTCATTAAAAACTACATAAGGAGTATCCGGTGAATATGAAGGGGGAAATGGGCTTAATTGTGAAAGAGACCCCGCAGTGGAAATTTCGCTTCCTGCTGAAGCGGAACCTTTTAAATTATTGCCAGAGTGAAATGGAAAGAAGAAAGCCGAGGCTATGAAGACCACTATGAGTGCGAAAACTAGGAACTTCCTGCCCCAAAACATGCTTATCGTGTAATTGTTAAGGTGTTTATATATTAACCGATTGAAAAGTTCTCTTGAAACCGGTTTTTAAGGGATTTTAGATACATATTTACATATTGAACAAATAGGCAAATGTACACCTACATATCTCCCTGCATATCTTTTAAGAAGAGATGCACAATTAACTTATGCTTAATTTAAAGAGGAATTTGGGGGGAAAGCTTGGCGCACAAAGATGAACAAACACCAAAAATAAAGGGCAATATGCCTGAAGTAAGCCCATCGGAAGCTAGAGTCCTTAAATTCCTGGCAGACAATGCCGGGCTCGAGAAATCACTCAGCGAAACTGAAGTTCTCCCTGTGGGGATGACAGAGAGGGAGATTTCTAGCGCAATTTCCTGGCTTGAAAAAAAAGAGTTGCTCCTTGTTGAAAGGAAAGAGCATACTACCTATGCCCTCACTGATGAAGGTAAGAGATTTCTTGAGAAAGGCCTTCCAGAGGAAAGGACATTGAATCTGGCAGCTAAGAATGGCGATATTAAAACCGCCGATTTAATGAAAGAACTGGGTGCAAAAGATGGAAAAATTGCCATAGCCCAGCTTGCCAAACTTGGGATCAAGCCGGCAGGTGGAATCATCTCAGTGAAGAGCGGAGACTCCCTGAAGGACGTATTCAGGGAAAGACTTCGTTTCCTGTCTGGACTGCCTCAAAGTGCTAGTTCTAATCCAGAATTACTAGAGCATTTCAGGAAAAGAGAAGATATCGTATCAGAAAAAAAGCGCACTGAAAGGATCGTGAGGCTCTCAGATTTAGGCATTAAGATTTCGGGACAGGTTTCCACGGCAGACCAGATCTCCGAGATAACCCCAGAGCTTTTGCAGAACGGCTCTTGGAGGGGAAAGGATTTCAGGCGTTATGATCTGAATGCCCCGGTAGAGAGGATAAACTCAGCAGTTTTCCATCCAATCACTTTCCTCAAGGAGAGAGTCCGCAGAATATTTCTCGAAATGGGTTTCACTGAGATGACAGGGCACTACGTGGAATATGCCGGCTGGAACATGGATGCACTTTTCATTCCGCAGGATCACCCTGCAAGGGACATGCAGGACACTTTCTATATCGATGCAGACAGGGAGATTCCATTTGAAGACGAAGAAGTCCTGAAAATATTCCGGGAAGTACATGAGAAAGGGGTAGAAGGATACACTGGCTGGGGATACCGCTGGGATGTGGAAAAGGCAAAGCAGCTGGTGTTGAGGACCCACACCACAGTGAGCACCATACGTTACCTTTACAAGCATAGAGACGCACCCCAGGCTGCATTTTCAGTGGAGAAGGTCTTCAGGCATGAAAGCGTTGACTGGAAACACCTTGCAGAACTTCACCAGATTGAGGGGACTTACTATGCCAAGGACGCAAGCTTATCCACTCTCTTCTGGCTTATGAAGGAATTTTATGGAAGATTGGGGTTCCATGACCTCAAATTCATTCCTTCATACTATCCATACACGGAACCGAGCCTGGACGTAGTGGTGAAGATAAACGGAAAAGAAATGGAACTTGGAGGTTCAGGCGTATTCAGGCCGGAGGTCACTAGGCCGCTTGGGCTCAAGGAACCAGTGGTCGCGTGGGGTCTCGGTTTGGAAAGGCTTGCAATGATCTATTATGGCCTTGATGATGTGAGGGACATATACCGCACAGATATAGACTGGCTTAGAAAATTCCCACTCAAGTTTTGACCATTTTTCTTCCCATTCTTTGGCAAGCTGTGCACAAGCCCATTTCTCCAATGTGCTTCGAGCATACTGGCTCATGGCAATTCCTACACTGGAAATCAGCAGGTGCACCACAGATATGGCATAGGCCCCTCATTGTCATTGCATTACTAAGAACATTCTGGTAATCTATTTTTCTCCTGAATGCATAAAGTACGGTGATACGAAAGGCAACTGCGGATGACTGGCCTTCAATCAGTGATATATCCCGCAGATCGGGGTATGAGGATTACATCAACAGGATGGGGATATCTTATCTTGATGAGGGCGAAGTATGGCTGTACGAGGATGGCAGAATCAAAGGTTTCTCCAAAATAGAATACCTTTCCGACAACTCTGTGTGGTTCAGCGGCCTGAGGGTCGACCCGGATTACTGGCGGTCGGGGATAGGCCAGCAGCTTTCAGAAGCGTCAATGAAAGCTGGAGCTGAAAGGGGTTGCACTTCTGCAAGGCTGCTTGTTTATGAGGATAATGCAAAATCTCTTGGGTTGGTTGAAAAAATGGGTTTTCGAATTGTGAGCAAATACAATTTCATTTATGGAATTCCTAATTTAGAGAATTTCAACTCTGAAGAGCTATTGCTAGATCATGGCCTGATTAACGTGAGCTGGAAATTTGTAGAAGCCTCAAAGATTCATCCGGTTAAAGCTCTGTTGTATTCCTCGACGAAGTGGAGTGTTCTGGGAACTGGGGATAATACCTTTGAAATCCTTAGCGCCAGAGAGCCACTAGCGCTTTCTGAAGGGCTTGGATTCACCTGCGCCAAATCTTCATTAGATCTGTCTAAAACTGTGTCGAATTATGCCGAACTGGATATTTCTTCGGGTTTTGTTCTGGAAAAGGCACTCAAATAAATGAAAACTTGCACTTGTGGGATTCAGCCTTACTCAGTCAAGGAATTGCACAATATCACCGATCTTTTTTCTCAGTGTAAGCCTTGGGCTCTCACCAGCTTTCCCGATCAGGACCATCGCCACTGGGATATATCCATCACAGCCTATTTCATTGGTGAGCATTGCTTCGTCAAATGAACCGATCCAGGCAGTTGAGTAGCCGAGGTCTGTTGCCTTCAGCACTGCAAATGTTGCAGCGATTGTGGCATCCTGAATGCAGTAAAGGTTGCTCCCCCGGGCACCGTATTCCTTGGTTGATGCCTCCGGCTGAGCTGCGAATATAAGTACTATGGAGGCCCCAACGATGAAATCCTGGCCATATGTGCATTTCGCTACAATTTGCTTTTTTGCATCTCCTCTGACTGCAAATATTTTGTACGCCTGGAGATTTCCTGCTGATGGTGCCCGGTTAGCTGCATCCAGCACCAATTCCAATTGCGAATCTGGAATGTGAAATGGCAAGTACTTCCTCACTGAATGCCTGTTCCTTATGACTGTATCAAGTTGCAAAAATTATCCTCCTCGTGCCGTCAAACAAGAACTGCCTGCTTAATTATTGGCTCCTCTCCAGTAATCTTTCGGGCCGTTGACCACCCATATTAAACCTACGAGCAACCCTGCGATTAGCAAAGATACCAGCGTAACTATAAGGTTCTGGAAAATTGTCATTTCAGTAGACAAATAAATGGCATAAAGAAGAATAAACACCGCCCAACCTATCATTAAAACAATAGATGCAACAACTGGCGCAACTGGACCTTCATATCTTGATCCTTTTCCAGGGTTTGGTTTTATTGTTTCTGGGCCACTGTTGTATCCGCCTGCCTTCTTCTCCTGGCTACCTTCCTGGTTCATAAATATCCCTTGATAGAATTGCTTGTTTTGGATTTAGCCGTTATTCCTTACTTATCTAATGATAAGGGCGATGGAAACTACGTGTACTTCAGGAAACAAAGTAATAAATTGGACCTCTGCTATCTTCACCATTATGCCAGAGGTAACAGAAAGTGGAATTTCATATGTGAAACTCGATCCATCCCGTTGGGAGCAGTTCAGAGACCTGAGGCTCGAGGCACTGAAAAGCGATTCTTCTGCATTTGGAAGCGAATATGAGGAAGAACTCAATTACGGGAAGGAAGTCTGGCAGAGCAGAATTGGAGGAGTCATCTTTGCCATTGCAAATAATGTTCCTATAGGTATGATGGGGCAGGTGTACTTTTCTAGGAAGAAGGAAGCACATGTTGCGGATATTGTTGGATTCTTTGTGAAGAAGGAATTCAGAGGCATGGGCATTGGTACACGTCTTATGGAAGAAACCATAAGGGCAATTTCGGGAAACCCAGACATAAGGAAAATTAAACTGGCTGTAAACTCCCCGCAGACTGTTGCAGCTTTAATTTACCGCAAATTCGGGTTTGAAGTGGTGGGGACACTTAAGGAAGAGGTTTTAGTTGACGGAAAATACCTTGACCAGACAATAATGGAGAAATTTATCCGCCATTAAGATTCAGTTTTGCGACCCCCCTTAAACCTAAGTCATGCTTTCCGGGTTTGGTTTAAGTATTCAAAACGATAACTTAGCCTGATGAAAATATTCATCGAAAAAGATTATGACGCAATGTCTGATAGGGCACTCTCACTTTTTCTTAAATTTCTTCCACAGATCAAGATTCTCGGGCTTGCTACAGGAAAAACCCCACTTGGTTTTTACCGGAGACTTGTCGAATCGAGTGAAAAGCACGAATTAAGATGGCAGGATATTCATACATTCAACCTGGACGAATACTTTGGGATTCCACCTGATACCGCAGAAAGTTTCAGGCAATTCATGGTTGAGAACCTCTTCAGTAAACTTGGCATACCAAACAAGAACACTCATTTTCCTCCTTCATTGGGGGACCCTGAGAAAGCTGTTTCTGCATACAATTCAGAAATAGATGCCATTGGACATCCGGATTTTCAGCTGCTTGGAATTGGCAGGAATGGCCATATAGCATTCAACGAACCTGGTTCTCCAAGAAGTGCACGGACAAGAATTGTCCTCCTCTCAGAGGATACTGTAAAATCCAATAAACCACCAACAGAATTTGCAATCACCATGGGGCTTGATGACATACTCAAGAGCCATAGAGTCCTTCTGCTTGCTAGCGGGTTGGACAAAGCAAGGGCTGTCGCATCAATGGTGGATGGCCCACTCACTTACAAAGTTCCAGCATCTTACTTACAGGAACATCCTGAATGTTATGTTGTTTTAGACGAGGATGCCGCTTCAGGCCTGGATCGCAATCTAATCACAAGACATTACAGAAGGATGGAAAACTTCTCCTACAGTGAATATAGTTCCGATTTATAGCTACATTTCCACTTTCGATGATGCTCTTCATTTACTTCAGGTGTCTCCTGCATTGTAAGAAATGCTCCCAAGATAGAACCAGATTGAATATTCTGGACAATTCCTAATATACATAAGTACGACAGAAATGTTATTAGAGGGTTATCGGATTTGGCACGAGATAAAAAGGGGAAATATATGGATTGGGGAATGAGTAACAGACTTTCTAGAATGATTAAGCCGTCTGACGGAAAATCAGTAATGCTTGCCTGCGACCATGGATATTTTATGGGCCCTACCCACAACCTGGAAAACCCCAGGAAGACCATAGAACCGATTATTCCTTATGCTGACACACTCTCTGTAACAAGAGGGGTACTTCGGGCTTCCATAGATCCAAAGTGGGATACACCAATCCTGCTCAGGGTTTCGGGAGGAGCCAGCGTACTCAATGATGATCTTAGCAATGAAGAGATCACTACTTCAATGAAGGATGCAGCCAGGCTCAATGTTGCTGCAGTGGCAATTTCCATTTTTGTGGGAACAGCACACGAGAAGCAGTCACTTGTCAACCTTTCAAAACTTGTTGATGAAGGGGAAGAATACGGCATTCCAGTAATGGCAATCACAGCTGTTGGAAAGGAACTTGAAAAGAGAGATGCCAAATACCTGGCCCTTGCGACCAGGCTAGGTGCTGAGATCGGGGCAAAAGTGGTGAAAACCTATTACTGCGAAAACTTCAGCAAAGTTGCAAACGGATGTCCTGTGCCTGTGGTGGTTGCGGGGGGACCTAAGCTCAAGACTGAAACCGACATATTCAATCTCGTCTACAATGCCCTTGATGAAGGAGCAATTGGTGTGGACATGGGAAGGAATATATGGCAAAATGAACACCCTGTTGCAGTGATAAAGGCAATCCGGGCATTGGTTCATGAGAATGCCACTGTTAAAGAAGCACAACAGATCTTCGAAGAGAATAAGAAAACAATAAAGCCAGAAATAGAGAACTGATTTTATCTGGAATAACAGTTGTTGGGGCCACTATAAGCCCCGACTCTCAAATTTTAAGAAAAAGTATTGCTTTATTTGATTCCGCCATCCACAGGGATCATAGCATCCGTGGTGGCCCCAAATACTGAATCATCTAAGAGAGACATCATCACTCCAACCACATGCGATGGCAAGACTTCCACGCCAAGCAGGTTCTGAGTCTTGTATTCTTCCACTGTCTGGCCCTTTGCCTTCGCCCTTGATTCCAGGACTCCTCCCTCCCATATCTTGGAGCCACGGAAAACCTTATCGGGATTTATGATGTTTGACCTTATCCTGTACTTTCCGCCCTCCTTTGCTACGTAACGGGACAGCTGGGCTGCAAATGCCTTGGTAGATCCATACATGGCCATCTCCACACCAGGATTGGTCAGATTCTTGGTGATATTGAAAACGAAAGCTCCACCTATGCCTTGAATTTTCATTATCCTGAATGCATCCCTTGTGATCAGGAATGTGCCCCTGGAATTGACCCTGTACATAAGGTCCATTTCAGACACACTAATACTGTCCAGCGGGGCGGTTTTCAATATTCCAGCATTGTTGAACACGAAGTCAACTCCTCCGAATTCCATAACCGTGCGAGCAATTGCATCCCTAATCTGATTTTCGTCAGATAGGTCTGCCTTTATTGGAAGGTTTTCCATGCCAGTTTCGGATGCAATCTGCTTGCCTGCGTCAGTGATGGAAGCATCGATATCCAGGGCAACCACATATGAACCGCTGGCTGCAAGGTTGCGGAAAGCTTCAAGTCCTATGCCTGCAGCTGCTCCTGTGACTATTGCAACAGAACCCTGGAATTTGCCCGGAACATATTTTCTCAGCTTTGCTTCCTGAAGAGGCCAGTATTCCATTATATAGGATTCCTCCTTGCTAACGAATTCATGTTTTCCTATTTTGCGGCATTTTGCGTTTACTGATAGGGAATGGACAGCATCATCCATGATTATCTTCGCTTCGCGCTTTGTATTTGCCTGTGAAATTATTCCAAACCCGCGGACCACAATAACTGATGGGTTTGGATCGTGGACAGGATATGAAGGGGCATATCTAGAGTGTTCCCTGGCATAATTCTCCCTGTATCCCTTCAGAAGCTCACCTAATTTTCCAACATCAGGAACATAGAGGAAGTCATGTTTGGTCCTTATGAGCATATCAGTGGTAGTTGGGCCATATGCGCAAAGTTCTTCCGCCTCATATGAACAAGCAATTTCAAGTGCCTTTTCTCCTGTGTTCACTTCAAGTACTTTCCTAGAAATACCTGAAAGAAGCCCCCTCAGTTTTGGCAGGAACTCTGTTGCATCAGTTTCTGCCTTTTCGTATTCCCGGGTGAAGATTTGGCCCTTTATTCTTTCAGAAATTGCCTTTTCGGCTCTTGTTACAATCTCAATGTGTTTGGAATACGACCCCTTTGCATCATCAGAATAGGTAAAGAGACCATGTTTTCTTAGTACAACTCCATCAGCGTCCCTGATTGCATCCATTCGGTCCTGAAGTGCCTTCGCCAGTTTGAAACCTGGCTGAATGTATGGAACAACAACAACATTGCCAAGAATAAGGCGGAGGTCTTCATCCTTGAGATCGGTGTTGGTGAGGGTTACTATGGAATCTGCATGGGTATGGTCCACGTACTTGAACGGAATAAATGCGTGCAGGAACGATTCTACACTTGGTGCTGGTTCACTTGGATCCAGTTTGCTCCTGCTGAGGTAATCCATCATTGTAAGGTCGTCCATGGAGCCGATGTTGCCTGCAGCAAGGAGGTCGGCCATCCTTAGGCCCGTGAAACCTTTTTCATCTATGTTTGCCAGATCAGAACCGCTTCCTTTTACCCTTAGAACTTCCAGTTGCCTTCCGGTGTGATCTTTTTCAGAAGTCTTGACTGATGTGTTTCCCCCGCCGTGGAGCACCAGCTCACTTTCTGCGCCAAGAAGCCTTGAAGAATATACCCTTAAACTTAAATCGCTGTTGTCCCGCGGTGAAGACCAACGTGGTTGCATGAATTGTGATGTTTCCAGATAATAATTAAATTCCGCCGCAAACCATAATCTTCCAATAAGAAGCACCAGTCAATTGGAAAAGCGCCCGAGCCGGAAGCTGAAACAAAGGTTCGGATTCCCAACATTCAAATACTTCCTGGCAGTCCTTTTTTTATGTCATTTGGAAATTTAACAATGGAATACGAAAAAGAGCTGCTCATGAAAGAGAAAATTCCTGAAGAAGTGAAACATGCAATTCTGAAATTTGTTGAGGAGGATCTGGTTCTGGAAGGTCTTTCAGAAGTAAGAAGGAAAAACTACATACAGCGTTTGAGGGTTGCATCCAGATGGATACCCGATAAATTTCTGGAACCTGATAAGCAGAGCATGAACAGGATTTTCATTGAGTTGAACAAACCGGATTCCAATAAGCCGAATAAAAAGAAGTACAGTGAGTCCACAAAGTCAACCTACCTGAAGATGCTGAAGAAGTTCTACAGGAAACGTTTGACAAAGAGTAAATTCGAAAAACTCTGGGGAGATGTGAAGATACCTAACCCCAAATCAGGCGTGGTTCAATCCGATCTCATAACAAAGAGCGAAATGGAGAGTATCATTGACAATTGCAAAAATTCCAGGGATAGGGCATTGTTCTCCTTACTCTATGATTCTGGATGCAGGATTGGGGAAGTCTTGTTGATGAAGATAAGAAATGTAAAATTCGATCAATATGGTGGTATTCTTGAGGTTCCATGGCAGGGTAAAACAGGATATAGGCATGTCAGGATTGTGGGTGACTCCATACCTTACATGAGGGCATGGCTGGATAACCACCCCAAAAGGAATGATATGGAATCGCCCTTATTCTGTAATGTTGCCGATAACATTAGGGGCAGGGCCATGACTTATGATGATGTGAGAATGGCGCTGAATAAGACACTGAAAAGAGCAGGCATAACGAAGCGAATACACCCACACCTTTTCAGGCATACGCGTGCTTCAATTTTAGCAGGAAAACTTCCAGAAGCACCATTGGAATCACAGATGGGATGGATACACGGTTCCAGACAAACAGCAACATACGTTCACCTTTCTGGAAAACAACAGGATGAAGCTGTCCTAAGGGCATTCGGAATAGAGATTGAGGAAAAGGATGATGAAGCAAAGCCAAAGATGTGTCCACGGTGTGAATCACTTAATCCCAGTAATGCTGAATATTGCCGTAAGTGTTGGATGCCTTTCTCTATTGAAAAAGCCATTGAACTGGAGAATTGGCAAAACACTACTGCAAAGGCTTTGAAGGAAAGCAATCTCATATCGAATGAAGCTAAAGGAGACCTGGACAGGATGACAAATGATTCTAAAATGGAGAAATTAGCTTTACTGTTAATTGACTTGGAATCTTCTGGATTGCTAAATGAACTCATAAAGAAAGTTAGGAAGGATAAGCAATGATAGAAATTCCTGTTTCAATCCAGAAACCAATATGTCCAACATGCCACAGGAAATCGGTAAATCACTACGTAAGAAGCAAAAAAGATGGATACAGATCGGTGGGTTATTGGTGTACCAATTGCCAAACGCCTGTTAATCCTGACGAAAGTGTATACACTTTTAACGCAAAATCTTATCAGAACAGAAGGAAAGTGTATACACTATCTGAATCAGATCAGGGAAATATTGAGTTCTCTTATTTGCATCAACCACCGAGAAAGTGGACATTTTCACTTCCAGAAGTCCGTAATTGGATAGAATCACATTCTCAGGGAAAGGTCCTTAATCTGTTCGCAGGAAAAGTCAGGCTCTCACTGGATGAAATAAGAGTAGATATGGATGCAAAGTATCACCCGGACTTCCAGATGTCCGCACAAAACTATGTGGATTGGGCTATTGAACGGCAAAAGAAATTCGATACAATAATTCTGGACCCACCATATTCTCACAGGAAAGGATGGGAATTATACAATGGACACAACATAAACCACCTTACACGCCTAAAGAACAGTATTCCGGAGATATTGAATGAAAATGGTGTTGTAATAACTCTGGGCTATGACTCAGTTGGAATGGGAAAAGTCAGGGGATTTAGTAAAGAAGCCATTGCATTGGTTTGTCATGGAAGATTACACAAAGACACGATAATACTGATGGAAAGACTTTCCAGATCTTTCCCAGATCAAAATTAAATTCTTTCCAGATCGCTTAAACCCTTTATTTTTATGATTCCAATTCACTTCTGGAAGGCCGTAGAGCTGCCTGCAATTTTTAAATAGATCCTACAACATTTAATGGTTTTGATAACAAATGTCAAAAAGATTGTTCAGCAGAGTTATTGAAATCAACGGTTCCAAATACGTGGCGATACCGGCAAAATTCGCCAAAACGCATGGTATCCAGAGCCATGATTTTATTGAGCATGTGATTGAGAATGACAGTGTAAAATACATTCCACAGGAGGCGGAATGATGCAGGAAAAACAGCCGTTAAGTCATTCTGACCTTATGAGGGAGTTGAACAGGTTGCTCAACCTCATTTTTTCAGAAGAGGCCACAAATAAGGGGAAGTCAAAATGAACCCAGAAAGGGGTGGGGACCCCAATCCGGAACATAAGCATGAAGAAGACACGGATCAAGATATTAAGGATTTTGAGCCTTATATCCCGGGTATTGGAGACGTAGTGAGGGAAATCCTGTATAACGAAGCTGTGAAAACAATCAGAGAGACCGACACTGATAAGGAGTCAATTTTCCTGTACCAGAAGCCGAATTATGCCCTAAAAAAGCTTATGAACCCCACAACTGCAGGCGTCTATATCAGGGGAGAGACTTTTCTAAAAACTATTGCTGAAAATTCATTTATCCGGCTGTTGAAAAAAATGTCAAACCATATTGATGAACTGTTGGCAAAGGACCCCACAGATACGGAATTAAGGAACAAATTGGAGCCATTGCAGGATAGGATTGAAAGAAAACTCAAGCATGACGGTATAAAGAGCAACGAAATTAGTGAAATTCTACAGAGCCTTAGGAGAAAGACCTTTACAGATGCTAAATTAATCAATCCACCAGGCTATATTCCTTTAAAGAAAGGGTTGTTGAATTTACAAACATGGGAAGTTGAGGATTTCAGCTCCGGCCACTTTTTCACATGGAAGGTCCAGGGTAACTACGATCCAGAGATAAGAAGCCTGAACGAAACGCCTATGTTCAAGAAATTCTTAACCGGTGCATACAGGCCAGAATCGATTCCCACTATTCTGGATTACCTAGGCTACTGCTTACACCCTGGATTCCCAAGACAGAAAATTTTGGTAATTTTGGGACCGCCAAGGATGGGAAAAGGAACCCTGTCAGGAATAATTGAAAGAGCGATTCCAGAAGGTTTCGGCAGGATATCTTTAATGAAATTGCTAATCCCAGAGAACAAATTCTCACTACAGGGCATAGAGGGAAAGAATCTTTTGATCGACAGGGAGATAAAAAGATCATTCAAAAGAAGCGCCGATTTTGACATTGTGAATTCGCTTTTTGGTGGGGATCCGTTGCCTGTGGAAAAAAAGTTCAAGGCAGAAATAACTTATGTATCCAGAGCAAAAGGTATCCTAATTGGAAATCTCCCTGTATTTTTTGTTGATAACATGGCTTTTCTGAGCCGGTTGTTAATAGCCCTTACGAAATCGGAAAGAAAGGGAGCAGAGATCCCAGATCTATCAGACAGAATTTGGAACGCTGATGGTGAAAGGATCGTATCTCTGTTACTGAACCGTTTAAGGAGTCTTATCTCCAGGGATTTTCGATTTTCCAATGAGAAAAACCTCACCGAAACAGCGGAGTTGTGGAACCAATTAGCGGATTCTGTATCGATTTTTGTTGAAGAACGGACTGATTTCAGCCCCGCCTATAGGCTGCCAGTTGAAGAGGCTTACGATCTCTATTCGGAATTCTGTAATGAAAAAGGCATTCCCCCAGAGAAGAAGCATCAGTTCATAAGACAATTTTCAAAGCACTTCAAGAAGAAAAGAGGGAAAGATAAGGGGAATTTGTACTACTATTTCGAAGATTGCGCAGTAATTACCACTGTAGAAGTGGAAAAGAAGGAACCGGAGACCTATGTTCAAAAGCATTCTTCTGGAGATAATTTACTGGATGAGCTGTTGGGATAGGGGCGAAATTTTGAAAAATTTAGAGAAATGGAACCGTTTAAAATTTCTGCAGGAGCCGTATTTATCCTATCTCTGTGATATCGAAGGTATGGTTCCATATCTAGCGCCATTTTCTAAGATAATAATTTTAAAAAATATCACTCTAAAATTTAACATAAATCTGGCGCTAGATATGGAACCGGTCGATCCATGTGTCACAGCCTTTAATTTTAAAGGTTTTCTGGCGATTGAAGGCGGTTCCATTTCTAAAAATTTCCTTTAATCTGGAACAAAAATCAATCAGAATTAATCATAACACTTATGGGCCTACACTTCACATTCCAAAAAAAGTCCGGACACCGGCCATGCATGTCCGGACCGTGCCATGTTATGTATATTATAGGCGAAACCTACGAATGCATAGCGATTATAATCTTATAACGATCTCATTCCGGCACAGTCTTTAAGCCTATTTCCTGAATTATAGAATGGTTATAATTGCCTTATAATCTTATAACGATTTTT
>JAJZOK010000093.1 GCA_021811525.1 Thermoplasmata archaeon
AAATCTTGTCTGTGAACTTGAAGAGAAGGGTCTCCCCCTCGTCATAGACCTCCTTGACCTTGCCTACTCTGACTGGCTCCATTAGCCTTTAATCACTTATATTAGATATTAAACTTGTGTATTAAGTCGAAGCCTTCTTCGACCGATTTCACATGTAAACACAAGAGGTTCACTTCCTGAATTAACCCAATCAGTTAGATATATGGATTAGCCATTGTGAAACATTGAGCAGGACAGAGGATTGGGCCAGATTCATGGATAAGGCCCTGAAAAACAGCACTTTTAAGGAAAAGGCAAATCGTCAGATATCGGAGAGCATGGACCTGATAAGAAATGGCTTCGGTGTCAATGAAGTCCAGAAGGAACTGTCTCTCGGCAAAAAGGAGTCATCAATTATCTTTGAACTGGCACATTCCAGAATTAACCTGAAAGGGAAGTTCCAGAACTGGGACATGCTCTGGATGGACCAGTACCTTTCCAGGTATTCCACGCCTGAAATTGTGTGCCGGTACAGGGCCCAGAGAATTCAGGGTTTCAATGTGATTGAAGCTGGGACTGGTGCAGGAATGCAGGGAATTTTCCTTTCCCAGTCAAACCAGTCAACACTTAGCGTTGAAGTACAGCCTGAACGCTATAGAATGGCAAAACTCAACTCAGTCGAATTTAAAACTGGAAAAATTAAATTTCTCAATGGCGACATATATTCGCTCTCCAGGGATTTTGAGATTGATGAAGGCACAGTGATATTCAGCGATCCGGCAAGGCCACAAAACGAACAGAAGAGAACAATGGATACGCTAATTCCTTCACCACTTGCCCTTATTAAGATATTTGGAGACCGAACCCAGAATTTTGTTTTCGATCTCCCGCCGCAAATGGACTGGAAAGAGATCTCCATTGATGGTGAAAAGGAATACCTTTCCGTTGACGGGAACCTTAACCGCCTTACACTTTACTGCGGTTCCCTCAAGTCCTCAGAAACATCCGCCGTAATCCTCCCTCAGGGCATCCGGTTCAGTGGTACTCCTAAAGAAACCTCATTTCCGGAATCAGGCAGGCTTGATGATTTCATCATCATACCTGATATTTCCCTGGTGTATGCCAAACTCCTCTGGAAACTCGAGGAACTTTACCAGATAAGGCCTGCCTGGAAAGAGGGCAGAAGAAGTATCTACACCTCTTCCATGCCAGTGAAGGATTTTCCCGGGGAGCAGTATGAGATTCTCGCTGCATCAGAGAAGGAAAACCTGAATTCTGTTCTGATGGAAGCTGGAGCTGGGAAAGCCATTCCGCGCTTCGCCCTGCCTGAGGGCCAGTATTACAAAGTAAAGGAAGAGCTGGAGGCAGACCTTCATGGGCATGAAGATCTGTACATATTCAAGAAGGATGACATTTACTTTGTTACTAGAAGGATCAAATAGGCAACCGAATTTTTATGCATCTTTTTATAGCAAATAAAAATCATTGCTCTGAACACAGATGCTTGAGTTAAACGCCAGAGCTAGACTGCCAACTATATTTGGTGACTTCGAAATATATACATTCAAATCCCCTCAAAATGAGGAACACGCTGTCGTTGTGAAAGGAGAAATACAGGGGAAACAGGATATTCCAGTAAGGATTCATTCAGAATGCCTCACTGGAGATGTACTGGGATCGAAAAGATGCGACTGCAGGGATCAGCTCATCACTTCTCTTAGCTATCTGGGTAAACAGGAGGCTGGCGTGCTCATTTACCTGAGGCAGGAAGGAAGGGGAATTGGCCTTCTTAACAAGATAAAGGCCTACAGCCTTCAGGACCAGGGATACGATACGGTTGAGGCAAATCTTATGCTGGGGCTTCCCATAGATAAGAGAGATTACATATTTGCCGTCGGTGTGCTGAAATACTTTGGCATAAGTTCCATCAAACTTATGACGAACAATCCCGCAAAAATGGGCTTCCTCACGGACAACGAAATAAAAGTCTCAGAGAGGCTTCCTATTAAAAGTGAACCAACTCCATATGATGAATTCTACCTGTCCACAAAGAAGATGAGAATGGGGCACCAACTGTGATTCCTGACTTTTAAATATTTTGATCCCATAACCACAATATGGCTTTTTACAGAGGGATTACAACCAACGCTCCCTCGGGTGGAGTTAATTTAGAAAAGCTTGATTTCAATCTGGACAATTTCGAAGTTAAATTGAAACCTCTTCTCACAGGAATATGCGGAACTGATCGGGGGATAGTTAACGGTGCGTTGCCGTTTGCTTACAATCCCAGTGGCTATTCCAAACTTGTAATTGGACATGAAAGTCTCTGTGTGGTGGAGGACGCCTCAAAAAACAACTTCGGAATCAGAAAAGGAGACTATGTTGTACCTATGGTGAGAAGACCCGGCAAATGCATCAACTGCCTTGCTGGTAGATCTGACAACTGCTCGGACGGAGACAAGCATGAAGCAGGGATCACCGGATTGCATGGATTCATGAGGGAGGAATTTGGCGATAGCGCAGAGTACCTGGTCAAAGTACCGGATCCAAGCATAGGTGATGTGGCAGTCTTAACCGAACCACTGAAAAATGTCTGCAAAGCTTTTGAAATGTTTGACTTGATTTCTCGCAAATCAATTTACACTGATGAGGCCGGATCTTACCACGAGAAGAAAAATCTTATTGTGGGAACTGGCAGTGAAGCTTTTCTTTATGCTCTGAAGTCCATGGATTACGGTTTCCAGACATACGTCACCAACAGGCACGACCTGGATGATACCAAAAATGAACTCATGGACAAGGCTGGCATAAATTTCTACAACTACAACAAAGAGGATCCGCTGAAAGGGGGAGGGCTTGACCTGGTCATCGATACTAGTGGAGACCCTGGCACCATATTCAAGTTCATGAGAAGAATGAACGAAAACGGGATACTGATTCTGTTCGGAACTAATGGAAAGGCCCCAGGCACACAGGTTGATGGCATGGATATAGACTACATTATAGAGCGCAATATTTCCATAGTGGGATCCGTGGACGGTTCAAGAATACATTACGAGAAGGCGATTCAGGACATCACAAGATGGAAGCACCAGTACCATGGCGCACTTGAAACAATGATCACTGAGAAAGTGGCTCCTGAACATACTGAAATATTCACCAGGAAACCCTCTAATGAGATCAAGACCGTAATAGACTGGAGCTGAGCTTCATGACAGTAGCCGGGGCAAAACCTCTTCTTGAAGGGATTAAGGGCAGTATAACTAAATCCATAAACGGAGAAAGGGATAAGGGAAACTCCCCGGCAATGGCAATAATGAGGATCGGCAATGATCCTGCATCGGAATTCTACTTCCGCGCCAAACTCAAGAAGGCATCTGAACTGGGCGTTGAAACCAGGGCCATTACAATGGATGAAGGAGTCTCCACCCAAGATGTCGTTGATCACCTGGACCAGATGGTAAAGGATCCGCTTGTTCATGGAATCATGATCGAATCCCCAGTTCCAGCACAGCTTGATTACAAGACTCTGGTCAACAGGATACCATGGTACAAGGATATAGACGGGGCCACCTATGAAAACCTTGGTAGGCTGATGTCTGGCATGCCTGCCCTTGTTGCAGCAACACCGCTGGCTGTAATGGAATATGTGTCCAGCTTCAATATACCATCGGGCAGCACATTTGCAGTCATCAACAGAACCATTACTGTTGGAAGGCCACTTTCACAGCTTCTTTTGAACAGCAACTTCACTCCAACAGTGTGCCACAGCAGGACAAGAAATATAGGGAAACTCTGCAGATCTTCAGATGTCATAGTGGTTGCTGCAGGAAAACCCGGTTTTCTCGGGCCACAAATGGTTACAGCGGATTCTATTGTAATCGACGTTGGGATAAACTCAGTCAAAGGAAAAGTCGTGGGGGATGCCAAATTCGATGAGATAAAAGATATTGTGAAGCTTATAACGCCTGTTCCAGGAGG
>JAJZOK010000118.1 GCA_021811525.1 Thermoplasmata archaeon
GAGTGGCAGTGGTCTCAGCCTTCACAATTTTTGTTTCCCTCAACACAGCCATGGATTACTTGTTTATTTTCTCCAAATCTGGTCTGTATTTGCTTGGGCTCGCCTTTGCTAACAACCTTGGCCAGGACATTTACTCTCCTGGACTCTGGTGTAAGGTCTTTTATTTTGGTCGTCTCTTCCATTTTCTATTACTTCCTTTTGTCTGTATAGAAGACAACCGCAAATTATCAATTGGTATTTTAATATATGTGTTGCGAAACTCGAATTTTGATTTTTATAGGGCTTCCAGTTTATTTACAGCCCAGGGAAGTACCTCTCTAATGAACGAAGGCCCGTGGTGGGCGAAAAAATCCAGAGGGCCTGGTGATACGAAAACATGGTTCCTGGATACTGCGCCCATTTGTTCCCAGCCTCTTGATGCCAGGAGCTTTTTCAGGTCCTCTGAAGCATATTTGGAGTACATTTTCGGTTCGAAAAAGATGACATCTGGATCTGACTGCCTGACGAAATCAAGGTCTGGCTGAACCCATTCCTTGGGGCTATCTGCATAAATTGATTTGACACCAAGGATGGAAAGCGCGTCCGTAATATAGCTCAAGGACCCAAAGCTAACCGGTCCCCCAAGGTCAATCTCAATGTATCCCGACATTGCTGGCCTTCTCCTTATGGAACCAAGATACTTCAACAGCTCAAACTCCATGTATCTCGCCTCGTCACGCCTGCCGGTTACTATGCCTATTTTGGAAACTAGATCTACCATTCCGGCCACAGATGAAGGGAGTTCAAAGGAGTAAACGGGAAATTCCTTTGCCAGCGCTTCAGAGAAATCCTTCTGGAATCCGGATACTGTAAGGATCAGGTCAGGTTTCAGTTCACGGAGGACTTCCATTCTCGCGCTGCCATAACTGCCAACCTTGCGTACTTTGGAGGTCTGAGTTGGCCTTGAACAGAATGCAGACACTCCGACAACCCGGCTCCCGAGCCCGAGTTCAAACAGCGTCTCTGTTACCGCAGGGCTGAAACTGATAATTCTATGAGGTTCTTCCGGGAGATCAACTTTCCTTCCAAGGTGGTCAATTAGCTCTGGCATCTTTGGTTGAATGACATATTCATATTTTAAGAACTAAGATGGGGATGCATCTCCGTTTCCACTATCAACCAACTTCTTGGAGGGCAGGAATGGCAGGAAGGCCAGTGCTACAATGGAGAAAATAAACAAGTAATCCATGGCTGTGTTGAGGGAAACAAAAATTGTGAAGGCTGAGACCACTGCCACTCCCAGCGCTCCTCCAATTGTCTGGCCAACACCCCATACAATGGAATTGGAGCGCCCGAGAGCATCCTTTGGTACCACCTGCCCAACATATCCCAGTAATACCGGGAAGCCGCTGTATGCAAAGAAAGTGAAGAATCCAAAGGACAGTATGGTGAAGATGAGGTTTACTCCGGAAATCAGGAAGAACCCAAAGAAAGCCACCGAGAGGATGTTGGTAACGACCACCGTGAACTTTCCACCCTTTCTTGTGGTGAGTATTCCAAAGAAGGGCTGTCCCACCACTGGCATAAGATAACTGAGAAGCAATATGGTCAGGGCAATAGCTTTACTGTCATACTCAGACGATAGAAATGCGGGAATAAATGTGGTAGTGCCATAAAGGAAAAGGGACCTGATGAAAACAGTCAGGGTAAGAATGTAAAGGAAAGGCATGAAAGAGCTTCCAAGCAGCTTAACGGGGGTAGTCTTGGCCTTTGCTGGCGCAGGAGCACGGGACACCTGTTTCCTGACCCTTACTTCGCTCAGGCCCAGGTATAGAATAAGGGCCATTATGAAGCTGTATGCCGAATAGACCATTAGTCCGTTGAATTCCCCGAAGAAAAGCATGATGAATCCCACGGTAGTTGGCATCACAGCGCGACCAAGGCTTCCGAAGGATCCGTTGATGCCCATTGCCTTGGGGGCGTCAATTCCATATGAATTTCTGAGAACGGTTGCTCCCAGTGGGTGATAAAATGCCTGGCCAGCTCCCATAAACACAGCTCCCACAAGAAGGAAAGGCAGTATGTTTGTAGGGAACAGGAAAGGCATAGCCATAATCATGGAAGAGATACCAAGTAGGGCGATTCCAACACTGAGGAGACTCCCATATCTCCCGGTTCTGTCCGCGTATCTCCCGATAGGGGTACTGAGGGTTCCGGAAATCAGGTTATAGACTATGGCAATGCTCCCAAGATATGCATAATTAACGCCGGGGAGGCTCTCATAAAAAGTAATGAGGATTGGATATAATAGGGCTGTTCCATCGTTGGCGAAATGCGCGAGCGAAGTAAAAGAAAGAGCCTTAAGTCTGTCTCTCAATAGCACTCCTATCGCAATCTATTATTTAATGATAAATTTACGACGCTTACTTGATAGGGCTCTGTAACGGACATTCTAATGTTTGTGAATATTTTATTGACTGATGGAACATCTCACCTTAAATTAGTAAAACCGCAATATCACAATAAAGCCTCAACTTCGGCTTTCCAGATTGAAGTACGGAGCGTGTCCGTTTCTTTCAGGCTGATCTTCCCTGATTCCTTCAGTAGGCGTATAACATGCATGGCAAATGCCGGTGCCCCGGTAGCTCCCGGGGAATTGTAGTTGAGGATGTGTACGCTGTGATCGGAATGCTCCAGTACGGCTTCAGGTACAAATCCCTTTGAATCTATCAAAGAGTTTCTGACTCCAGAAAGCCCTTTTCCTGTGATATATGAGGTATCTAACCCGGGTATGAATTGCCTTACCTGCCTGGCCATTTCATCTTTTGACCTGGAAGATTTCCATTCGCTCCGCACAAGTGAGATAAATTCTGAATTAGTGAGCAATTTTATTTTTGGTAAAGTTGGTTTCTCCAGGAGTTTCAAAACTAAAGAACCGGAATCAGGCCGGTCAGAATAGTCATAAGGCGTCGCCACCAGGGCCGCATTTGGGCCGAGTTCCCTCCTTCCGTCGAACCGAAGGATGAAGTGAGGATCCAGAAATGGAAACTTTTTGTGCCTGGGAACTGTGTATATGTTATTGCGTATTTTACCCGGGTAACTATCACCTACCACCCAGTAGTCACCCCTGAAATGCAGTACCGAATATTCTTTGGCCAGATGCATTCTATGGGCAATGGGTAGTGAATCTCCTCCTGAACTGTTGATCACGAATTTGGCCTTGAGTGAAATTTCGTTCCCGCCATTCCTGACTTTAATAAGGGCGCCATCGGACGTTTCCCTAACATCAGTTACCTTTGATTCGGAAATGAACTCTACCCCATTTGACTTTGCAAGTTCCATTACCTTTGAAGTAAATGCACTAAAATCCACGCATGTATCCGTTAAGCTCAAAATCGCGCCAAAACCCTTTACCAGTGGCTCGTGTTCCCTCAACTCACTGCTTCCAAGGATCTTGAACTCTTCCTCATTCATGCCATTGCTGATTGCCCATTTCGCATAGGAGTCAATGCTTTTCAGATCGCTCTCCCCCGTTGCAATCTCAAGCGTGCCATTCTCTTTCCATGGAAGACCAAACTTCACAGCAAGCGCCATCCACATCCTGTATGAAATCTGGGATGACTCCGCAAATAGTTTCTTCTTTTTTGGCTCGAGGTAAAATGGGCGATGTATGACTCCAGTATTCCTGGTTGAAGTATGCAGCCCTGCTCCGTTCTCTTTCTCAATTACGGCTATACTCCCGCTAAAGGTCAAAGAGAGTTCATAGGCAAGGGCGGAACCAAGAACCCCCGCTCCCACGATGACAATATCATATTCCTTCTGGAGTGGCATTTCTACCTCAGTATATTTTTGTAAATGATTAAACCTTGAGGCTAACAAACCAACATTTTTCTATCAATGCACGATTATGCTTACCCTGCCCGAGTGGGGTAATCTGGATATCCTAGGGGCCTGCGGAGCCTCAGATTCGGGTTCGA
>JAJZOK010000020.1 GCA_021811525.1 Thermoplasmata archaeon
ATCCTCGAGGAAAGCCCTGGCCGCGGAGAGCCTTGCAATGGGTATCCTGTATGGGGAAGCTGAAACATAGTCCAGCCCGATCCTGTTGCAGAAATGTATGGTTGAAGGATCGCCTCCCTGTTCGCCACAGATCCCGACTTCCAGATTCCGGTTGGTTTTCCTGCCTCTCTCGACAGCCATTTTCATAAGTTCTCCCACGCCTTCCTCATCAACTGTGGCAAATGGGTCTGTTGGAAGTATCCCCTCTTCGACATAGTTGGCCAGGAATTTCCCTTCAGCATCGTCTCTGCTGTATCCGAATGTCATCTGTGTAAGGTCGTTTGTTCCAAATGAGAAGAAATCTGCAAATTCTGCAATTTTGTCAGCAGTGATGCAGGCTCTCGGTATTTCAATCATGGTACCGAACTTATAGTCAATGTCCTTGTCGCCTGCGGCTTTTCTGGCTACCTCTTCAAGCCTCTCCCTGAGGCGCTTAAGCTCGTTCATGTGCCCTACCAGGGGGATCATTATTTCAGGGAGAATGGTGTGACCCTGCTCTTTGACCTTGATGGCTGCGGTTATTATTGCCTTGACCTGCATTTCATAAATCTCCGGGTAACTCAGGCCAAGCCTGCACCCCCGGAAACCGAGCATGGGGTTGAATTCTTCGAGATTCTTTACTGTCTGCAGCAGCGTTCTCAGTTCGGAAAGCTTGCCTATTATGTCATCAAGCTCCTTGGATTCCTTGGTGTTCCCCAATTTGAGCTTCAGATCAAATATTTCAGAAAGAATTTCCTCCTTGTTCGGCAGGAATTCGTGCAATGGCGGGTCCAGGAGCCTTATAATCACAGGGTACCCGTCCATTGTGCGAAGGAATTCAGTAAAATCCGCAACCTGCATTGGCAGAAGCTGGTCCAGGTATTTCAGCCTGTCAGCAAGAGTGGTGCTCATGATCATGGCCCTCATTATCTGGATTCTTTCATTTCCAAGGAACATTCTTTCTGTCCTCGCAAGTCCGATTCCTTCCGCTCCGTTCTCCCGGGCAATCCTCGCTTCCAGCGGAGTGTTCGCGTTTGCCCGGACGCCGAGTTTCCTGAATGAATCACACCATTTCAGGAGAACCTGCGCCTCAGGTGTAATTGATGCAGTTTCAAGGGAAGTCTCGCCGAGGAGGAACTGGCCATTTGTTCCGTCCACAGTTATGGTGTCGCCTTCCCTGTAGACCTCATCGCCAATTCTGAGGGTCTGTTCCCTGAGGTTTACAGTCATGCTTTCCACTCCTACCACCGCGGGTTTTCCCATAGCCCTGGCTACAACTGCTGCATGCGAGGTCATGCCTCCTTTCTGGGTAAGGAAACCCTGGGATACCGACATCCCCCTTACATCATCAGCAGTGGTTTCTGGCCTCACCAGTACGAGTTTTTTCTTCTCCTTGGCGAGTTCGACAGCTCTCTCTGATGAAAATACTATGGTTCCCGATGCTGCTCCAGGAGATGCGGCAAGGCCTTTGCCTAACACCCTTTCTGAGCCGTTATACTTGACCTGTGGATGCAGCAGGGTGTCAAGGACCTGCGGTGTTATTCTCAGTATTGCCTCCTCGCGGTCAATGAAACCCTCACTGACGAGGTCTACTGCAACTTTGACAGCTGCCTTTGCGCTCCTCTTTCCGTTCCTGGTCTGGAGCAGGTAAAATGTTCCCTTCTCAATTGTAAATTCTATATCCTGCATATCCCTGTAGTGTTTCTCCAGGGTGTCAGCAGATTTGATCAGTTCATTGTAAGCATTTGGCATTTCCTTCTGGAGGTCCTTTATTTCCCGGGGTGTCCTGATACCTGCAACAACATCCTCGCCCTGGGCGTTTGTCAGGTATTCCGCAAATATTTTCTTCTCTCCATTGTTTGGGTCCCGTGTGAAGGCCACTCCTGTGGCAGAGTCATCTCCCATGTTCCCGAACACCATAGAAACGACACTCACTGCAGTCCCAAGTGTTTCAGGTATGTCATTGAGCTGCCTGTAAGTTTTGGCGCGTTCTGAATTCCAGGACTTGAACACCGCTTCCACTGCCACCCTGAGCTGCATCATAGGGTCCTGTGGGAACTTCTCCCTGAATTTTCCGTAAGTTTCCAGATATTCCTTGATTAAATCTTTCAGGGCTGTTGTGCTGAGTTCATTATCTCCCCTAACACCATTGCGCTTTTTTGCCTCAGAGATCTTTTCTTCGAATTCATCGTGAGAAATGCTCATAACCACTTCTCCGAACATCTGGATCAGCCTTCTGTAAGAATCATATGCAAATCTTTCGTTATTTGTCAGATCCGAAAGTGCCTTTACGGTATGGTCGTTCAGACCCACATTCAGTATGGTATCCATCATACCTGGCATGCTAATTGCTGCACCAGATCTCACTGACACCAGAAGCGGGTTCTGCGTCCCTCCGAATTTTTTCCCTGAAGTTTTCTCCAATGCTGAAAGATGGTCTAAAATTTCGGCCCATAACGTTTCCTTGACTTTGCCAGTCTTAAGGTATTCGACACAAGCCTCAGTAGAGACCGTGAAACCCGGGGGAACATTGAGCCTGATCCTGGCCATCTCAGCCAGGCCAGCTCCCTTGCCTCCAAGGATATCAACCATTTCGCGGCTTCCTTCGCTAAAATCATACACCAATTTTCTGGAGCTGTTCACGAACAATTATAGGGGGGGTTTAAAAAGGTTTTACCAGACTTCTAATAGATTCTGATCGAAATCCGTAACACTATTGGCAAATTTCAGTCAAGAATGTTCTGGAACCTGTTTTTTTATCCAATGCTGCAATAAGCTTTTAATATGGAACGTTCATACCTGCCGCTCTCCAGTGGTGGGATTTCTTATCTGGAACGCAAGGGGCAGTATCCTGTCATCTTTCTTCATGGACTTGGAGGCACCGGCAACAACTGGTTGAAACTTGCAGGCCATCTTCCTGAAAATACCCGGATGATCATGCCTGACCTCTGCGGCCACGGGCGCACGGACATCCCTCTCTTTGAGTTTTCCATAAAAGAGCAGGTCGGGGCTCTCTTTGAATTCATCTCTGCGCTTGGCATAGAAAAATATTCCCTCGTTGGAAACTCTTATGGCGGCTGGGTCTCAATGAGATTTTGCATTTCCGGCGGAAATCCGGACAGGCTCATACTGGTAGATTCAGCAGGGATCAATCCAACAGTTGGGGAAGACTTGCCCGAAAATGAGGAACACTTCGTTCAAAGGGTCATGGCAATGAATCCCCGGAACAACATTGACTTCATCAGGAAGTTTGTTAAGGCAAATGCCACAGGGAAGGAAAAAGTGACCATGGAAGAGCTAAGATCAATCCAGGCAGACACACTCATCATATGGGGTCGGAAAGACAGGCTCATACCATTGAAGTACGCAGAGAGCCTCAACCGGGATATCCCCGGGAGCAGGCTTGAAATACTTGAGACTGCCGGGCACACTCCGCACGCTACAAATGCCGATGAAGTTGGAAGCCTGATTTCCTCTTTTCTTGACCAGCAGGGGTTCTGAAACTATCTTTTCTTCAGGTTATAAATCCCCGGGTCCTCTGCCTGGCGCGAATCTATGTATTCTCTCATATCCTCAGGGTTGGTTTCCACGATCCTTGCCTCGTTTGTCCCCAGTAGTTCCTCTTCAAGGAAAATTCCTCCATTCCGGGGCCTCATCCTGGTTACAATTGATCCGCCGAGAAATGGATCGGACAGGGAGTTTATGGATATTACGGGCAACCTTGTTTCAAGGGACCTCCCTTTGACATATATGTGCCACATTTCCTTAAACTCTGACGTTATGAGCGAAGGATTCACAATCAAAGACCCGCCGTCTCCCGCTACCATCTTGGCGAAATATGGAAAGTCAAGATCGTAGCAAACAGCTATGGATATTTTGAGGCTGC
>JAJZOK010000092.1 GCA_021811525.1 Thermoplasmata archaeon
GAATTTCAACCTGGTCGTAAGCGGCGCGGCGTCGTGATCATACACAACATAGAAGTTGGGAACGATGCCAAGGACGCGCTGTTTTTCTTCGAGGTAACTCCCTTGACACCATAGGCAATGGTGTCTTCACCATGCTTGAAGTGCACGGCAAATTCCTTCCCCATATGATTTATGTGGTCAGTTCCTGCTACCATATGGAAAGATCTGAATTCATCTTCAGGAAGTGCTTCGGGCCAGGTTACAAGTTTGATTTCTCACACTGCAATGAGTTCCACAGGCCGGACATAGACGAAGCCAAATCAATGGAACTCGCGGAACACTTCTTTTCCGGTATTCCTGATGGAGATATTGAGGCCATCAAGGAACGGCTTTTCACAATGCATGAGCTTTACAGGGGCCACTAGGTGTTAATGCATGTTTAAATTGGGACTTGAAAATGTAAAGGAAACTTTGCCTGCTGGCAAAATGGGAATAGTAACAAATCTCGGCAGTGTTACAGGCAATCTCGAATTGAATATTGACTACCTCATTTCAAAGGGATTCGACATAGGGAAAATCTTCACGCCGGAACATGGGTTGTATGGCACAGAAGCAAATGGTGCAGAGGTTGGGGATACCACATTCAGGGGGATTCAGGCAACTTCCCTGTATGGTTCCAGGATGAAGCCCAACAAATCCGACCTTGAGGGCCTGGATTATCTTGTTTATGATATCCAGGATGCAGGGGTCAGGTTTTATACATTCATTTCAACCCTATACAACACGGTCGAAGCTGCTGCTGAGAATAACATCCCTTTGTATGTGCTCGACCGCCCCAACCCTCTCAATACCGTAGATATAGGCGGGCCTGTGCTGAAGGAAGAGTTCAGGTCATTTGTGGGCACTGACGAACTTCCTTCCAGGTACGGCCTGACAATTGGGGAGCTTGCACTTTTCTTCAACAGGAGATTTAACGGTGATGTGAAAGTTGCTAAGATGTCCGGGTACTCAAGAAGTTACTTCTTTGACGACATTTACAGGTGGTTCATACCGCCTTCACTTAATCTCCCGGACATGGATTCCGTGATCACTTATTCTGGCCTTTGCCTTCTTGAGGCAACTGAACTGTCAATGGGCAGGGGCACACCATATCCGTTCCATTTCTTCGGCAAGCCTGATCTTCCCGAACTGGATCTGGAACAGGAAGGCCTGAAGCTCAGGAGGACAAAATACAGGCCAACGATTGATCCATTCAAAGACCAGCTGATAGACGGTTATTTTATTCACATCACGGACAGGGCTAAGTATGACCCTTTCGCACTTGCTATATCTGTCATGGTGAAGCTTTCTGAAATGAATTCACTGAAGATAGACAGGCCAAAACTAGCAAGGCTATACGGCTCCGATGATCTATATAAAATGCTTGAATCCGGTTCAAGCGTGCATGAAATAATGGAGTCGTGGAAAGAGGGCCAGGATAAGTTCAGGAAGGAAACTGAACAGTTCCATCTCTACTGAGCCAAAAAATTCCATGAGGCATAAAAATTAAGGCGTTACCAGCAATGGAGTGGAGAATTGTCAGATTCTTATTCTATCAATGCAGAAGAAATCCATACGGGCAGAGGGTCGCTTAAGAATGCCTCGTTGACTGTTTCAGATGGAATCATTGAATCTGTTAATGAACAGCAGGATCCCCATCCGGATTATGATCTGAAAGGATATTCTATTGTCCCGGCTTTTTCTGACATCCACACACATGGATACTTCGGAATAGATGCGTATTTTGGCGAAAAACAGGACATTGAAAACTGGGCTGAGAAGCTGTATTCCACAGGTGTTTCATCATTCGTTCCTTCGCTTGTCTCCCTCCCCCTGGACTCAATACTGGAGCAGTTCAAGAAATACAGAAACATTATGGCTGGCCAGCAAAATGGAGCTACTGTTCTAGGCATGAGATGCGAAGGTCCCTATCTCTCAATTGAAAAACGTGGGGCACACAACCCTGAATATCTGAGGACTCCGGAACTTGATGAAATAGAAGAGCTTTTCAAAAAGGGGGAAGGCATCCTCAAGATTATCGATATAGCACCGGAAACAGGAAATTTTCCTGAGATAGTGAGGATTGCCTCGAAATACGGCATCAAGATATCTGCCGGGCACTCAAACGCGTCCTACAGTAAAGCCACAGAAGCGTTTGATTCAGGCGCTTCAATAGTAACACATTTCTACAATGCAATGTCATCACTTACCCACAGTGATTCCGGTATGGTAGGCGCAGGTTTGCTCAATGCATCGGTGCCGTTGGAAATAATTGCGGATTTTCACCATGTCCCTCCCGAATCGATAAGGATTGTAGACAGGATGAGGGGAATGAATAGTGTAGTGCTTATTTCAGACTCACTCCCTATTGGCGGTTCCAAGGGCGGGGACTTTTCAATCGGAGGGTTGGAGATAATCGAGAAGGATGGTGTCGCATGGATCAAGGGCACTGATACAATTGCAGGGAGTGTCCTCACCATAGACAGGGCAATCCAGAATCTCTCCACATTGGGTTTCCCGCTGGGTGTACTGTCTCATGCAGCTGCCACTATACAGGCAGAAATACTTGGGCTTGGTAACACTGGAACACTGGAACTTGGCAAAATAGCAAATATTGCAATGCTGGACAGGAACCTGAAAGTTGCCGCCCTTATCCATAATGGGCGTGTAGTCCTGGACAGGGACAAACTGTTTTAATTGAGGAATATCGTAAAATTTACATGAAAAGGTATTTCGCCTTTTCTTCCGTCGGGATATCTTCTACTTTCCTGTTGAAATTCTGCTCAATTTCCCTGGTGTTGATGCCTTTGTTGCCTGCCTCGTCGAGAACAAGGTAAATGGAACCGAGGACTGCATGGTACCCGTAGAGAGGATTCCTGAACCTTGTTTCAGGATATCCAGTCAATACAGTTTCCTTCAGGGTGTCCCAATATATTGCTCCAGCTCTGTAAACCCCTCCGTATCCGCTTACTTCCAGTGAGTCACCGCCAAACGCCCGTTTTAGTGAGATCACGCATTTGCCAGCTTCTGTGGCAGCCTCCCTAAGGATCTCCTGGGCTTTTGCATCACCTGAATTGGACAGTTCAGATATTATCCTGGCAATGCTGGCTATTTTCCTTATGTCTACGGGGCTAGTGTAAACCACATTCACAAGTTGCCTTGGCTCAGTAACTCCAAAGAACTTCATTAGCCTTGAAAGGAATTCGCTTTCCCCGACAGTTCTCCCATCCGCAATCTTTGCAGCCTCCTGCAAGCTCCTTCTCCCGATGTAGAACGCTCCCCCCTCATCCCCGATGAGCCATCCCCAGCCACTGGCCCTCTCAAACCTGCTGCCGGATTTGCCATAGGCAATCATTCCAGTTCCCGGGGCAGCAATAATGCCATCCTCTTTGAAGAACCTGCTATTGTAACCGGCCTCCCCATCGTTCAGGAGAGTGTAAGGGAGCCTCAGTTCGAGCTTCTGGATAAACGCTTCAATGATTTCAGTAGACTTCTGAGAATCCTTCACGCCTGCAAGTGCAAAAGTTATTTTCTGAATGTCTTTTTTTTCAATTCCGGCCCTTTCAATGGAATTGAGGACAGCTTCCCTGATATTGGAAGCCGCATTTTCCGTGCCAATGTTTCGGAAGTTGGACGGTCCGTTTGCTGCCACCCCAAGAATATTTCCGTCGCTGTCATAACATGCAGCCAGGGTTTTGGTGGCTCCGCCATCTACGGAAACGTATGCCATGAAAGGTGGAATGTGCTTCCCTCTAATCTAACTTGCCTTTGTACAGGTTGCTGTAGACAAGATTATGGAACAGCCTCCTGAACCTGAGTATGTTGGCATTTTCCCTGGTGGGATAGACTCTGTTGCACAATATTGTAA
>JAJZOK010000130.1 GCA_021811525.1 Thermoplasmata archaeon
TGAATTTGAACACATTTTTCGAATTGCATCAAAATTAAAGCACAAAAGGCTCAGGAGCAACTCAAAAAAATATTGGGAATCCAAATTAAAGTTATATGTTCCTCCAATGAAAATAAAAAAATGGCAGTTTAAATGTAGTTCTTACAGAAAGGGCAATTTATAAATTATCTAACTCGAAATGAAGTGAGTCTGGGGGATTAATTTAAACAGGTTTCCAATTTCCGGGTAACAGGGTATGACCGGTACATTTTTGAAAAATTTAAAAGCAATGGTTGCAAAAAACTTCCACAGGTCAATCAAATTCTCTATTTCCGGATGGATAGGCTTCGGATTTGTTGAATTACTCACTTACCTGCTTTTTCATCTCCTCAAACTTAGCAATCTCATTTCAGTCTCCGCTTCCTTCCTGACTGGTGTGGCAATAGAATACCTGATCAACGAATTCTGGACCACAAGGGAGGCTGGAATTCATAGTGGAAGTTATTCTGGAATTCTAAGGCGAATGGCCAAATTTGAATTCATCAATTTGGGTGGAACCACTCTTTCCATATCCATCCAGTATGCTCTTTTCATAATTTTTAACCTCGACCCGCTCATTGGCAACTTTATCGGGTCAGCGGCATCGTTTCCAATAAACTATTACCTTCAGATGAAAAAGACCTGGGGAATCGACATACTTTGACTGTTTCAAACTTGTAAAGAAGGAAAATCCCGTTGACACGTAACGCTGCCAAAATTAAAAATGAGGGTACACAAAGCAATAGCTCCCTGCAGAAGAATTTAAAAGCTTTTATGGCAGAACTGTCCGGGATGCCATTGCGTAATTAGGAAGTGCTTATCTGACAAAGGGATCCTTGAGTGTGGCCAGAGTCTCATAGACTTCCCGCCTCATGAGTTCTTTTGACGGTGTGCCTTTGGACACGATGAGGTTCCTGAGTTTCGTTCCGCTGAAATGTTCCTGCTGCTCTTTCGAGTGTGAACATTCCTTCTCGGTTACAAGCTGTTCACATTTCTGGCAGTAGAATGTCTCCTGAAAAGGGACAATTTCCATGCCCAAATCATCAAAACCGGCCAGATTTTTCTGGGCATCATATGGTCCGTAGAAGTCACTAACTCCTGCATGGTCTCTGCCAACTATGAAGTGGGTGCAGCCATAGTTCTTCCTCATTATGGCATGCATTACTGCCTCTCTGGGGCCGGCATACATCATTTCGTAATGCAGAGGGGTCATCAGGACGCGGTCAGCCGGGTAATAATGCTCTATTAGGGCCCTGTACGACATTAGTATGGCCTCATCAGTGTAATCTCCAGCCTTTTTCTTTCCTATGACGGGATTTATGAACAATCCATCCGTGTTTCTCAAAGCCATCCGCTGTATTTCCTCATGGCCTCTGTGCGGAATGTTTCTGGTCTGAAATGCTGATATGGTTTTCCAGCCCTTTTCCGTGAAATATTTTCGCGTTTCTTCCGGAAAGAGTGTCATTGATTTAAATGGAAAATCAACATAGTCAGCTTCAATTAATTTACCACCAATTACTCTGTTTCCGCTGTTTCCAACTTTCCTGGCGCCCGGATGCTCAACTGAAGTGGTTCCAAAGACAGAGTTGCATAAATTATCCCTGTCAATAGCGTAAATTTCTGAGATCAATAACTCCGCCAGCGGCATATGATGGTATGAAAGGACCAACAGATCATTCTCCTTTAAATTTAAGTTCCCGGTATCACCTAATGGCAATAACGTTGGGATGCTCCATGGTAATCCACTCTCAAGTCTCTGTTCTCTCAGAACATTTTCATAATCGGAATATCCCATGAAACCCTCAAGTGGGCTGAGAATTCCGCTTTTTATGCCCATTATGGTCACAGCGGTTTCATAGGAAATTTCTATTGTCTGTCCAAGGTCGCCCTTGCTGAATTTATTTCTGCTTAAATCCGGAATCTGGATAAGTTTTCCCCCATGTGGCAATGGAAGCATATCATGAGCCTCCATCAGTGGTTTTGGTCTTTCCGCCATGATTGGATGAACCTTGACCGGAAAGATGAAGCCCGCATTCCTTCAGTCCTGATTCCCACCACCACCGTCCTGCCCGTTCATCTTCCCCTGGCATAATGGCTCTGGTGCAGGGTTCACACCCTATGCTTGGGTAGCCCTTGTCATGAAGGCTGTTGTACGGGATGCCGTTCTGTTTGATGAAATCCCAGACGTCAGATGAAGTCCAGTAAATCAGGGGATTGACCTTTAAAATCCCCCTGGATGTGTCTTTTTCCATCATACCCAGAGTCTGGCGGAATTTATTCTGCTCTGACCTCAACCCAGTTATCCAGGCTTTCTTTCCCGTCAATATCTTTTCCAGGGGATGCACTTTTCTGATATTGCAACAGAATTTCCTGTTTTCCTGTGAATAGTAGAAGAGGTTGTATCCAGACTTATTTACCATTTCTTCCACTTCACTTGCCTCAGGAAAATAACTCTTGAGTTTTAGGCCATAAAACTTAACAGCCCTGTCAATGAAGTCATAAGTAGCCTGGTGCAGCCTTCCAGTGTCTATTGTGGCAATTTCTATGTCAAGATCCAGTTTTGATATGAGGTGGGTAATAACCATGTCCTCTGCCCCAAAGCTCGAGGTAAAAACCGCTTTTTCTCCATATTCCCTTCCTATCTTTTCAAGAACCTCTTCGGTTTGTGCAATTTTACCCATGCCCTCATTGGTTGCACTGTCCATACCTAAGTTAGGTGTCCAGAATATATGAGATAAAGTTTGTACGCATTTTGGTAAACATATAAGTAAATTTTACACACAAATTATTCTTTTATATACACGCATGGTTTTCATGTTCATTCAATGACAGGCAAATTTCTAGAGGACTATTTGGGAAATGTGAGGAGTTCTCACAGCGGTGGATCGACCATGGTAATTGACAGGTTTGCAGCGGTCCCCTGGGAGAATATTCCCGACCTGTCTGAATACATCAGTTACGTCAAGATTGGCTGGACTTTATCCATGTTGTTGACTGAAAAGAACCTTTCAGAGAGAATTCTAAGATATAATGCATCAGGACTGCCAGTTTCCCATGGAGGAACTCTAATGGAAATGGCTGTAAAGAAAGGAAAGGCCGATGATACCCTCAAGCGTTTGAAAAATGCCGGCTTCAATATTGTGGAAATCAGTGAAGGTGTCAGCGATATGCCTGAGAAAGTCAAGGAGAGGATTGCTGACTTTGTCCATTCCAACGGGATGCGCCTGATGGTTGAAGTTGGGAAGAAGAACCCCAGAAACCAGTTGAGCCTTGAGGAAACTGTACAGAAAATAAATGAATCTTTGGACCTGGAGCCTGAATTCTTAATCGTGGAAGGGAGAGAATCCGGAAAAAGTGTGGAAATATTCGATGACCTTGGCGAGATAAAATGGGACTGGGTGAACCGGATACTGGAAGAATGCCCCAAAGAGAAGATAATGTTTGAGGCGCCATTGGAAAGGCAGCAGGTTGAACTGGTTATCAAAATTGGTTCCAATGTGAACCTTGGAAATGTTTCCTTCAGCAGCGTTGCAGCACTGGAGACTCAGAGAAGAGGCATGCGGGGAGACACGTTCGGCATTCTTGACACCACTGTGAAAGTTAATGGCCCACCCTCCAATAAGTTCGTGTACTATATTGTTGCAAACCATGGCCCAATCGACCAGTCTGCAATCATGGATATGACCGGAATCAACAGAAAAACTCTTCAAACATCCCTGGATGAGCTGATTGAATCCGGCCTCATAAAAGCGAATCCTGACAGAAAGGACATGAGACGGAGGATTTACTCACTCAACACCGGATTACAATAAAGTGGAAAAGAGAAATTTAGATGTT
>JAJZOK010000108.1 GCA_021811525.1 Thermoplasmata archaeon
CGTCATTGCAGAAGTTGATTTGAATGGAGAGACAACCAAGTTCTCGACGTGGGGTGTTCCTTTCCAAAAGTGAGTGTTTGCAACGAAGTTCATTGCAGACTCGCTTGCAGATTGCAGTATGAAAGGCCCAGCCTGAAGCTGATGGGGGGTATTCAAATTGTTATATCCTCCGATTGCCGATAGATTTCCTCCAACAGCTGAGCTCCATGCGGCTGGAATAATGACCTGTGTTCCCAGGAAGGTGAGCATCATTACTGAAGAAGAGTTAAGATTGAACACCACTGTATCATTGTTCACTGCAACGACAGACTTTACGTAAGGGTCGACTCCGAATCCATCGAGCGTAGAGTTGGCTTTCAGAACATCAAAGGTGAATGCAACATCGTTTGCAGTTATAGGGCCCGCAACTGTTGTACCATTTTCCCAGGTTGCGTTTGTAGCCAGGTTAAAGGTGTACTGCGTTCCATTTGAAGCTATTGAATAGCTGGTAGCCAACCAAGGTAATAGCGTTCCATTTGACAGAGCATAAAGGAGACTTGGATACATAATTGCCGTTGCTTCTGCACCGAGGTTTTGTGCTGTTAGGGGATTGAGATCCGTTACCGTTGTAGATACTGGAGTCCCCCAGATATACGTTCCCGAAGGTCCTGAAGAAGCTGCTGCAAAATTGAAGAGTGTTGCAAAAGACATCAACACAACAACAGCGATGATTCCCATCGCCACGAGCTTCTTCGAATTATTAATTTCCTTGTTCCTAGATTTTTCAGAACTCATAGAGTTGATAATTTCTCATAGATTTAAACATTTACTCTCAAAATAAGCTCCACCAAAGAAATGTTAAAATAGAAGTTTAGTTGAGCTATTACCTACTTAACTTCTGGATTGGATTAAAAATATTACCTGGGATTCAGAAAACACCATATTACGAATCCCATTAAGGAACTGAAAGCAACACATTCTCTGAAAAATACTACATCTGCAAAGTGTTATATTAGATGAGTAAATTAATGCTGAATGATAACACGGCGCTACGTCATTCGCCGAATAATTTACATGGCGATTACTTTTTTTGTGGCTATCACGCTTGTTTTTCTACTTCCCAGATTGGCCCCAGGAAATCCGGTATTGATCATCCTACTGACCAAGTATGGAGGCATAGTGAAACCTCAACAGCTGAAGATTCTTGAAAGCGAACTGCACATTAGTGGGACCCTTTGGCAGCAATATGTTAGTTTCTGGATTTCCCTTTTGCACGGAAACTTTGGTCCATCTTTTTATTACTATCCTCAGAGTGTATCGAGTCTGATTATTACCCATATACCGTGGACATTTTTCCTTCTGGGTACTTCAACAATTATATCAATTGTGCTGGGAGTAGCAGTTGGTTCATATTCCGGCTGGAAAAGAGGATACAGTGATTCTTTTCTTCAATCATTCTCAATAGGTCTAACTGCAGTTCCATACTTTTGGCTTGCTCTCATCTTCCAGTTAGTATTTGCAGTCCTGGTTGTCATAAACGGAACGCACATTCTACCTGTAGCAGGTGCATACGGGTACTTTGTCACTCCAGGTTTCAACTATCAATTTGTTATTTCTCTGCTCAAACATTCGATACTCCCCCTTGCCACTCTCGTTATAACCTCATTTCCAGGTTTCGCTCTCTTGATGAGAAATACTGTAGTGACTGTCTTAGATGAGGACTATGTACTTCAAGCGAAAGCTAAGGGGTTGAGTCTTAACACTATCCGGAAGTCATATGTTAACAAGAATGCTATACTTCCCGTTGCAACCAGCGTGGGGCTAGCATTCGCAGGAATCGTAGGTGGGGCATTCATAGTGGAAGAGGTCTTTTCATATCCAGGTATTGGTTACCTGCTTTACAATGCAGTCACAGTCTATGATTACCCTCTGGAAGAGGGAATATTCCTGATAATAGTGATAGTGACTATACTGGCTAATTTTGCAGTCGATTTGCTTTATGCATATCTTGACCCGAGGGTGGTTCTGAAATGACGAACGTGAGAATAGACAAAGAGAGAATGGAAGCTGTGACATCTAGCAGGCCGACGACGAGATTTAAAGATTTCATGAGCAAGCTGTGGAAGCATAAGAAGGGCAAAGCTGGTCTGATCATACTCTTCGGTCTCGTGATTTTTGCCTTGATCGGACACTTTGCAGCCCCCTATAACCCGTTGGCAAACAATGCACCCGCATTTCAACCCCCAAGCCACGCTCACCTTCTCGGAACTGATTACATAGGTCAAGACATCCTTTCTTGGTTCATGGTTGGAACTGGCACATCCCTGGTGGTGGGGTTCACCATCGCGATATTATCTGCCCTCATAGGTGTGACTGTGGGTGTGATAGCAGGATACTTCGGAGGAAAGACTGATGACGTTTTGATGAGAGCCGTTGATGTCCTTCTAGTAATCCCGGGTTTTCCTCTCTTGGTAATCCTCCAGACATTTCTTCCTCCCACTCTTGAAACCACCGTACTTATACTTTCGATACTGGGTTGGCCCTTCTTGGCAAGGGTAATTAGGTCTCAAACCCTGACGCTAAAAGAGAGGCAGTATGTTCTTGCATCCAAGCTTTCCGGACTGTCAGGAATGCAGATTATATTTCGCGACATAATTCCAATGTTGATTCCAATAATCACCATAAATGCAATATTCATAGCAGTTGGCGGAGTTGTTGCACAAGCTGGTCTGGCATTTTTCGGACTTGGGGACCTCAGATCTGTAAACTGGGGTACTGAACTCTACTATTTCTTCAATCAGGACGGAATAGCTTACAAGGCTTGGTGGTGGCTACTTCCTCCAGGTATCGGCATCATAATTCTCGGACTCGGTGCGAATTTTCTGTCAAATGGAATCTTTGAGACTACCAAGCCACAGAAGGGGGGATAAAGTAAAATGATGTCATTTCCCCTCCTAGAAGTTAAGGATATTTCTGTGGAGTATGGAGTCGATGGAAAAACAATAAAAGCAGTTAGCCACGTGAACCTCGAGATAAACAAAGGAGACATTGTAGCAATAGTAGGCGAGAGCGGCTCAGGGAAATCCACTCTTGCCATGACATTTCTAAACTTGATCGAAAAACCTGGAAGGATAAGAAACGGGAAGGTCAATTATCGCGGTGCAAAAGGAGTGGTGGATGTTCTGCGGATGAGGCCGGTAGACCTTATGAGATACAGATGGAAAGAGGTCTCCATGATTTTTCAGAGTGCAATGAATTCTCTCAACCCTGTGATGAGGATTGAAGATCAGCTAAAAGATGTCATGATTGAGCACGGAACGGTCGAATCCGCAGTGGACGCAAAAATAGATGAGAAATTGAAGCTGGCTGGGCTGACAACTTCGGTTAAAAAGTCTTACCCTCACGAACTCAGTGGAGGCATGAAACAGCGCGTAAACATAGCCCTAGCACTTGCATGTGATCCGAAGCTCCTCATTGCTGATGAAGCGACGACGGCCTTAGATGTTGTTGTTCAGAGACAGATTTTAACCAGGTTGTTAAAACTCAAACAGGATCTCTCCCTGTCCCTAGTCTTTATAACACACGATATTTCCTTGGTCGCAAACATAGCGGAAATAATCAACGTAATGTATGCGGGTAAGATTGTAGAAAGGGCTTCTGCAAAACAATTATTCGGAAACCCGCTTCACCCATATACAGAGGCCCTTCTGAACTCCATACCAACATTGGAAAAGGGAACTGCAATTAAAGGAATCAAGGGAACTCCTCCAGATCTATCAAAAGAGATAAGGGGATGCCCTTTCGCTGACCGCTGCCCCAAGATGTACGACAGATGCCTCGCTGAATCACCAGAGTTGAAAAATGTAGGAG
>JAJZOK010000034.1 GCA_021811525.1 Thermoplasmata archaeon
CGAGGAATTTGACAATTACCTTAATGCAAGGATAGAGAGAGGTGCCATTCTTGAAAACAAACAACACTGAGGGTTGCGGGCTCTGCAATGCAACCTGGGGAGAATACTGGAGGGAAATTGATGGTGATAACATGTACTTCTGCTGCAACATTTGCGCGGACATATTCGAGACTATGGTCCATAAAGTCAAGGAAAACACCGGCTGGAAGAAGATAGACTATGTTGAGCTCATTGGAAATTACAGCTCAGGCAGGGAATGTGAGGCAAGGAATGGAGAAGACACCTTCAGATATTACTTCAGGACTTACTCCAATGGTAAATTCATTACGTTTGAGAAGAAGTGATTTTTCATTGCCCTGGGGCTCATAAATTCCAAAACGTGCTTCTACTATCTGGAAAGGCAGTGTGCAATACTAGTGGTTCGCTATGAAGTAGAGGATTATTGACATGGTCCCGAACGCAATTATTATGTAACCCTGGAATAGCCTGAGGCTCACCTGTGGTGCCCTTGCCACCATCCAGGAACCTGCAAATCCACCGATCATTGCTCCAGCTACAAGCGGAAAAGCATAGATGATGTTCACCAGGCCGGTATAATGGAAATGTATTGCTGTACCCACCACTGTAACGGGAAGAGTTGCAGCTACTATGGTTGAAATGGCAATGTTGGGCCTGGATCTCTTTATTGCTGTAAGATAGCTTCCAACCAAACCTCCAATCCCGATACCTATAAAGCCTGAAACAACTCCTGCAATGATTGAAACCATGCTGGTCCCGCCTGTGCTGACCGGGCTGATATCATATTCATCCTTTCCTCCCCTTGTTTGCATCCGGGTGGCCAGAATAGAGAATGACCCAAGGCCAATAAGGATGAACCCGAATACACCCTTGAAAGTGTCCGAAGGTACGTAATCTGCCAATACTGTGCCTGCAATTGTCCCGCAGACCGCCATGGTTGAAATTATAACGAACATTTTGAAATTGACAAGGCCCCTGCGGAAATTCTGAATAAATCCCACAAGAGAGCTGAATGATATAGTAAGAAGGCTAAGCCCTGCTGCAACTAGTGGATCAATCTTGAAACCATATACAAGGAGCAGAATAATCATCACTCCCCCGCCAATGCCTGATATGTTCCCTATGATCCCTACCAGGATGCCAAGGAAAAAAATGATCACTAGAAGGATAAACTGCACTGTTCTCTAAATGCAGTTCCAGTTATTTAAAAAAATAGGCACCTCGTATGCTCTTTTCCAGTTATTCAAATCGTAAACAAAGGGGGAGGGGGGTGCGTTTCCTATGGAACTATTTTTGGTTTACCCATGGTCCCCTTTTCCATTCTACCCCTGATGGATATCTCAACATTTTGGCCTGCCTTAATGTAACTCCGGTCAACAAAGCCAAGGGCAATCGCAGTGTCAAGCATTGGAGAAAGTGTTCCGCTTGTTATTATTCCAATCTTCTTTCCATCCATAAAAACTTCAGATCCAGCTCTTGGAATGAGCTTTCCATTGAGCCTGAATCCCCTGAACATTTCGTTGCCTTTTTCCTCTATGGCTTTCTTTCCGATATAATCAGATTCATTATTAACTATAAATGAAATTGAACATTCATATGGGTTCCTGTCCCTGTTGAAATCTGTTCCTGACAGGAGCATTCCCTTCTCCATTCTTAGGGTGTCCCTTGCCCCAAGTCCGCATGGAAGGCCTGATTTCTTTCCAATAAGATTAAGGACCTTCTCCCACATCTCAGCTGCATTCGTGGAAGAAAGAAGAAGTTCAACACCTCTTTCACCAGTATAACCTGTTCCAGAAACTATAACTGAGTTATTGCCTGTTATTTTGTTTTCATTAAATTTTCCTTTTATCTCTATAAATTTGAATGGTTCAGGAAATTCAAGCCCAAGCTCCTTTATCACTTCCTCACTTTTCGGGCCCTGGACAGCTATGCATGATATATCATCTGAAACATTTGTTATTTCAACATCAAACTTTCCTTTATTTTCTAAGACCCAATTATAAATAATATCAATCATTGATGCATTTGGAACAAAGAAGAATTTATACTCACTGAGCCTATAGACTATTGTATCATCTATTATCTTTCCTTTGCTGTCAAGGAACGCAGTGTAAATTGCCTCACCATCTTTCATTGCGGAAATTTTTGTTGGGAACATATGGTCAAGAAATGCAGCAGCTTCCTTTCCTTCAACAATAATATCACCCATATGGGAAACATCAAAGATCCCCACATTCTTCCTTACAGCCATATGCTCTTCCAGTATTCTGGTGTATTGTAGAGGCATATCCCAACCATGAAAATCTATGATCTTGCCATTCAGTTTTACATGTTCTTCATATAGCGCAGTTCTTTTGTTTTCCATACATACCCACCTACATGTTTCCAGAGGAAGTGTACCCCTCCCCCTCTATCATCCTGATAAAATACTCATGAACTCTTGTATCTTTGGTAAGCTCCGGATGAAATGTCAGGCCCAGCACCTTCCCCTTTCTTACCATTACTGGCTTGCCTGCTTGCTCTGCCAGGATCTCCGTATTTCCGGGAACTGAAATAATGGGGGCCCTGATGAATACTGCCCTGTATTTCCCAATGCCCTTTATTTCTATATCTTCCATGAAGGAATCGATCTGCCTCCCATAGGCGTTCCTCTCCACCTCTGTATCTATGAGGCCCATGCCCTCCACCCTATCATCATTGGTCTTGGAGGAAATGAGGATCAGGCCTGCGCATGTTCCCATGACAGGAAGCCCATGCATGGCCATCTCCCTTATCCTTTCATACAGGCTGTAGAGCTTGAGAAGCTTGAACATGGTAGTGCTCTCCCCGCCAGGTATGATGATGGCTTCAACAGAACTGAGCTGTGCCAGGTTGCGGACCTCTTTTACTTCCACTTCAGCGCCAAGCTTGTTGGCAGCCTTTTTCAGGAGCTCAGCATGCTCAGACACATCTCCCTGGAATCCAATGATACCTATGCTTAGAGGCATATGAAGGGTCCATCTCCGCAGTACTCATAAACATTCAGAATAAAGGATCACCTGTAAAGCTCTATGTATTTGTACGCATCAAGATCGCCAAAGCAGTACTGGACTTTCCCGAATCCGGACTTTAAGTTGTGCACCTTCTCTTTTACCTTTGCAGGGTCAGGCATTTCCTTGATTGCCCAAGACATTATTGAAGCGAGCTCCTTCACGTCTGATTCCTTGAACCCGATTCGTGTTATTTCCTGTGTCCCAATCCTTATTCCGCTTGGATCCTGGGAGCGCTTGTTGTCATCCCATGGAAGAAGGTTCTTGTTGAGCACAATGTTGCACTGTTCCAGGTACTCGGCGATCTTCTTCCCTCCACCATTAGCCCTTACATCAGCAACCAGAGTATGCGATTCCGTGAATCCTCTTGATTCTCCAAGGACCCTTATCCCTGCTTCATGTAGCCCTGATGCCAGAGTCCTTGCATTGCTGATTATCTGCTTTGCATAGGCCTCTCCATATTCAAGCTCCTCAGCCATTGTTACCCCCAGGGAGGCCATGGCATTCAGGTGGTGGTTGCTCAGAGTTCCGGGAAAGACCCCTCTCTGAATGGATTTCCATGTATCGTCATCGGTGTTTCCCAGTATGATGCCGTGTTGCGGCCCAGGCAACGTCTTGTGCGTTGATCCCGTGATGACCTCTGCGCCTTCCCTGAGTGGATCCTGGAACTGCTTTCCCGCAATAAGCCCAAGGACGTGGGCGCCATCATACCATACCTTAGCGCCTATTTCCTGGAAAGCGTCCTGCATCTCCTTCATTGGTGCAGGGAAAAGAAACACTGACTGTCCAACAAGGCATACCTTCGGCTTTTCCCTGATGATTAACTTTGACGCCTCATCAGGTAGTATAGTCATAGTTTCCTGGTCATACGGGTAATTCACTATGTTCAGCCCCCTCAGGCCAACGGCACCAAATTTGGCAGCACTTATATGCCCCCCTCCTGAGAGGTCCGGGGTCGCGATCTTGTCCCCGGGTTTGAGCAATCCATAAATTACAGAGGTGTTTGCATTGGTACCGGAGACAGGGCGGGGATCAGTCTGCTTTGATCGGAACAGCCGGTTTCCAAGTTCCATGACCTTTTCCTCAATCTGGTCCACGTAGAAATTTCCCTGATAATACCTGTGGTGCGGCAACCCCTCGGCATACCGGTATCCCAGGTCCGTGATAAGCATCTCGAGGGCCAGCGGGCTCATGATGTTTTCAGAAGCAATGAGCGGAATGCTATCCCCAAAGAATCTGTTGTGTTCCTTCGCCAGTTCCCTAAGCTTAAGCGCCTCATCCAGGTTACCAGTCATGAGGTAGGATCATTCCTAGTTATTTGTATATTCAGCTTAACATGGAAATGTCCCGTAAGATGGAAGCATTTGATACACCTACACTCACTTCTACAGCGCGAAATACACTATCATGTCATTGCTATGGTTAAATACCGTGTGCAACATATAATCACTGCATGACCTAGATGATCCTCATAAATTACCACCTTCTGGCAATCTTCCCGCTGATCCTTTTCACTGTGGGAACTTCAGTGCACTTCACGTCACAGAAAAGCTTAGCCGGAAGCCTGGACGAGGAATCGAGGGAAAAACTCAATGACCAGTTCCTGTTTGTCTTCAACCTGGAATCCATTCTGCTCGCAGTTATAAACGGGATCATACTTGGGGAACTATCAGGCTCATTTGCAGCTGGAATGGGCTTTCTCATCGCGGGCCTGGGGCTTGGCATATTCACAATGTCGCTTCTGAGGAGCGGCTACAACGATCTGGCTGAATACATAATGGCGATCACGATGATGCTGTTTTTCTACGAGTTCATATATTTCCTCGCAGCGGGGAGCTACTTCATAATTTTCGGGGCAGTCATTATTGGATGGCAGATTGCAGTCATATGGTACTTTGGGATAATAGGAGTCGCCATAGCAGGGTTCGTGCTTTACATACTGCTCATGAAACGGTTAAATCCTGAATATTAACTGCGAGCTCATTCTAACCGCCACCAAAACAACAGATCAGCAACTTCAAATAAATGTTGCAGGGGATAAAAAAAGCAATAAGTTTGCTTTATGAGGTCTTGGAGAAGAAAACCCTCATCCTGTCCATTGCCTCAGAAATGGTTTCTATGGATACCGAATAGGACAATCGGAGATGGCCCTCGCCCTTGTTTCCAAACACAGAACCAGGAAGAACTGCAACGTTATACTCCTTAAGAAGAGAGGTGGCTATTTCGTAGGAGCTCCTTTTGGAATCAAACGCTGGAAACATGTAGAAAGCCCCCTCCACTTTGTTTAAGTGCAGCCCCTCAACTTCTTTCAGCCGCTCCAGGGTGAATTCCCTTTTCTTCTCAAGGTCTTTCCTGAATTCTTCCACCCTGCCGTCCATGGAATCAAGTGCCAGGGCGGATGCATGCTGGATAAACGGAGGAAAGCAGGTGAATGCCTGGTCCATGAACCGTCCCATCCTCTTCACAAAATTCTCTTCTGCAACAATATATCCTGCCCTCCATCCGGTCATGGCGTAACTCTTTGATAGGGTGAACAGGGAAATCACCTGTACCGGCTCCTCCTCAAGTGAACCAAGGGAAACATGCTTACCCTGGTACACCAGATCTTCATAGGCCTCGTCCGAAATGATTTTCAGCGGCTTTCCCCGGCACAGTTCCAGTAGCGCCTTCAGGGATTTCCTGCTGTAGACCCTTCCGGTAGGGTTTGATGGTGTGTTTATGATAATGGCCCTGGTTCTGGGGGTTATCTTTGAGGCAATTGCATCAACATCTAACCCATAATCCTCATCCAGTGTGTAAGGAACCGGGTCCAGGCCGGCTAGTTCAGCAGGCTCGGTGTAAAAGTATCCGGGGTCGGGAACCAGAACTTCCCCACCATCCCTGTCCCTGAGGGCAACCAATATGCCATAGATGGCCAGTTTGCTCGATATGAATATGGTATGCTTCTCCTGGCAGATGATCCCGTTCTTCCGCTTCACTTTTCTCACAATGGCTGCCCTGACCTCAGGAATTCCAAGGGAAGAAGTGTAATGGGTCATGCCCTTTTTCATGCCTTCATAAGCTGCTTCAGTGATTTCCCTCGGCGTGTCATATGACGGCTCCCCGATAGCCAAGGAATAGACCTTCTCGCCAGTGGAGGTCTTTCTCAGAACTTCGCCGACAATCTCGTAGGTTGGTGATTCAGGGAAATCGTAGAATGGCATGGTGCAAGATTATCTGCCTGTATTAAAATTCTCACAGAATTGCTTTATGCATACAGTCTATTCACATTATGATGAGCGGCGAGGTCTCACTGCGCAAGTCCGGAAGCATAGCTTTCCTGTCCCTCATGAACCCCGGAAAATTCAATGCAATTTCATCTGCCATGCTGGACCAGCTTGTAAGTGAAGCAATGAAAATAGAGGAAGATGTGGAGATCAGGGTGGTTCTCATCCATGGCGCGGACGGAAATTTTTCATCCGGTGCGGATCTTGAAGACCTCGTGGAAATGGATGCTTCTTCAGCTCTTGCATTCCACAGGAAAATGAACAGGCTTTCCCACCAAATGCGGAACTCTTCAAAGATATACATTGCGCTCCTGGAAGGATTTGCCCTGGGAGGAGGTTTCGAGCTCTCCCTCTCTGCTGATATGAGGATATGCGCTGACAACGTAAAGCTTGGGCAGCCTGAGATAAATATTGGCCTGAACGCAGGCGCAGGAGGCAATGCGATCCTCCCCAGGTATGTGGGCAGGGGCAATGCCATGCATCTCATACTCACTGGAGAGAAATTCGATGCCCGGAAAGGAATGGAACTCGGAATTATACAGAAATCTGTCCCACTGGCTGAGCTTTACCAGGAAGGCGAAAATCTCGCCAGAAAGATCGCAGAGCTCCCAAAAGAATCCGTAGCCCTTACAAAATTGGCAGTAAATGCTTCAATGGACTCATCCGTTGATGCTGCAATGGATACTGAAGCCCTAGTATTTTCATGGCTCAACGGTCAGGAAGAAATAAAGGAAAAAATAAGAAAATTTTTGGAAAAATAAAAAAATTACTGGGATTCAGCTTCAAGCGCCATCTTGTCGACGGTTCTGTCAAGCTCCTTATGCCTGTCTTCAGTGACAAACATCAGGAGTATGATGCCCACAACAAAGATCAATGCACCATATGCCAGCGAGGTTCCAAGGGACCCGGTTGCTGCGGTCAGTGCGGATATGACGAAAACAAGCCCGGCTCCAGCATACCTTCCAAGTGCAGTAATGAGTGCAAAACCGCCAGCCCTGGCCTCTGTCGGGTATATTTCCGGAACCCAGAGCGAGAACACTGAGAAGTCAGCGCCTCCAATTCCTAGAAGTATGAGAAGCGGCAGGAACATGTAGAGGTTGTGTGCATTGTAAGCCACGCCGAATGCGAGCAACAGTCCTAATATCATGAAAACCATGAACAGAGTCAACGTTGCTTTTCTTCCAACTCTCTGCACCAGGTAGGGCATGAGCAGGCAGAAGAGAAGCGTGAATACCGATATGGTTGTTCCACCAAGAACAACATACCAAGTCGCTGCAGTTCCTGCGGCAAGGCCTCCGTGTGCTATTGAGTAGTTTACCAGGTTTGTGATTGCGGTCGGGGCAAACAGTGTGCCTCCGTAAAGACCCGTAATGACAGGGATCATTACAAGAATCATCAGCAATGTGGTTTTCCTGTACTTGTTGGAGAACAGGACCTTGAAGGACATGGACAGGTTCATTTTATCTCCGTGGAGCTCCTTCTTCCTCTTCCAGACTTCAGGCTCCTTTGCTCTTATCCTTATGTAAGCAAGTATCGCAGCAGGAATTATTCCTATGAAGAAGATGTATCTCCATCCATTGGGATTCCCGTTGAATGCATAAAGCAGGAGGAGTGGTGTTGTCACAGCAGCCACAATGAAACCTGCATACCACGCACTGTGGAATCTTCCGGCCCATATGTGCCTGGTCTTCTCAGGGAATACCTCAGAAACGCCTGTGCCTCCTATGAACCATTCTGCGCCCAGTCCGAAGCCCGCAATGAATCTGGCTATTCCAAACTCAAACACGTTATATGACAGGCCAGAGAAGAAAGTTCCAAGGGCATACAGCAGAATTGCTATTCCCAGTGTCTTCATTCTTCCAATCTTATCAGCCAGGGGGCCGAAAATAAAGGCAGTTCCCCAACCTATGAGGAAAATAGCAAAAAACATCAACCCATATGAAGGCAGAAGAGTTTTGCTAATTCCACTGTTTGGCAATATAAACAGTAGAGATGCGACCAGAACGAACGCATAAATTGTAGTGTCGTACCCGTCCAGGAGCCAACCAAAATAACTGGCCCAGAAGACGTGCTTTGCGGATGCATCCATCTTATCGCTTGGTATCGAAGTTTCGGTCATTTAATTGTTATAAAATAACATGGCTTAAAACTTGTCAATTTAGTCGAATATCCGGTACGTCAATTGTTCAAGGAATGGATTTCCAAAATTATTTTGGCAGCAGAAGCTTCATTAACAGGAATCTGTGGTCTTTTTCTAGATCATGGGGGAAACCTGTTGGCAATTCCAAAAATAATATCAGGGGTTTATGGCTTTAGACTTTCAACATGGATAACCATCCTCCCCTACAAGGCTTGAAAATACTTGACCTTACACAGGCGATGGCTGGTCCGATCGCCACAATGCTGCTGGGCGATCTGGGCGCAGACATTATCAAGATTGAACCCCCAACGGGGGACCAGACACGAACCTGGGCACCGCCGTTCATCAATGGCATCTCAGCTTACTTCCTGAGCGTGAACAGGAACAAGAAGAGCATTGCTCTGGACTTGAAGCAGCCTGATGGACTGGAAATACTAAAGAGACTAGCTGACGAAGTTGACATTCTAATCGAAAATTTCAGGCCGGGCACTTTAGACCGCCTTGGCCTGTCATATGAAGTAGCACGGGAGTCAAATCCTCGCCTTATCTATTGCAGCCTATCAGGTTATGGACAAGATGGTCCCCAGAAAGACTGGCCAGGCTATGATCTTACTGTCCTGGCTAACAGTGGCCTGCTTAGCCTGAACGGGGAAGAGGGCAAGACCCCAATAAAGTTCGGCGTGCCCATTGCAGACATAATTTCCGGACTCTTCGCCAACACAGCTATTCTCAGCGCCCTCTATGAAAGGACATTAAGTGGCAAAGGGCAGCACATAGACATGTCCATGCTTGATGCGAACTTCACCATACTCACCCATCAGGCATACAACTACTTTGCCACAGGAAAAAATCCAAGAAAGTTGGGTTCTGCACATTCAAGCATAGCTCCCTACCAGGTTTTCAGGACCAAAGACAGTTTTATAGCCATTGCAGTCGGGACAGAAAAGCTCTGGAAAGTATTCTGCAGGAGTATAGGCAGGGAAGACCTTTCAGATCACGAACTCTTCAAGGAAAACATCCTAAGAGTGCAAAACAGGGACAAGCTGGTGGAAGAGATTGAAAAGACCTTCAGCATGTCCACAACATCAGAATTGTTCCAGTCTCTCCTGAACTCCGGCATTCCCGCCGCACCCATAAATAACATTGCGGATGCCATAGACAATCCACAGATCAAGGCAAGGGGAATGGTCTCCTCCATGGACACACCATATGGAAGGATCCCAGTCATGGGTTCCCCATTCAAGATGTCTAGAACTCCAGGGAAGGTAACGAAAGCCCCGCCACAGCTCGGAGAGGACTCGGAAAGGATTCTAAAGGAAATTGGTTACTCGTCTGAGCAGATAGCGTTTATGAAAGAGAAAGGAACCATAAAGACACTGGACTCTTAATCCATAGGTCGGGGGTTCGAACCCCTCCGGACCCGCTTAATCCCTGTTTGCTTCGATGAGTATTTTCATTGTTGGAATTTTGTGAGTTGGCAGGGAGGGATCCATCTTTAAATTTTAACTGTGAGAGAATATAGGATAAGGTCAACTTGAAAGAAATTGTGTTAATAATTTTAAATAAAATTAAACAAAGTGGTAAGAGCAATTTTAATTGAGAATTCGTAAGAGTTTGTCCAACCAGTTTGTTTATACACATTGAACTAAAATTATTTATAAAAATAAATATCGAATTCATTGATGAAAAGTAGAAACAAAATAGTTGTTGCTGTGGCCACTGTCCTACTTTTCATAATGAGTGTAACAATTATAGTACCTAGAGTAGGCAACATTCACCAGCTTAACGTTAACAGCGATTACTTGAATGTCAGGCAAAACGCCATTGAAAACAACACTTCAGAATATAATTTTGTGATGATGCACTATTTTTCTAAAAATATCTCCATAAGTGGATTTGGATCCTTTGAAATTGCAGCAGTTCCTTGTTATGCGCCACACCCAAATCTGACATTGAATGAGTCCAACACCAGTGTGGTTTTCGCAGTCCCTAGTGTGGAATTCTTTCTTGTGCTATTACATGCAAACTACACTTCATTTGGCAGTCTGTGGTTTAGACCAGCTAGCATGAATGTTTCGTCTGCAAACAACTCTTTAGATATGGGTCAACCTCCTTTCTTGATTATTGGGAGCAATGAGTCATTCTTATACCATATTCAGATTGGTACGGGTTATTACGTTGAAGAAACCTCCTCTATTGGATTCAACAATTATATTAATGATACCTCACTTCCTGATGGTACTTATTACCTCACTTTTAAATTCAACCTATATAGAAATGTGATTGGCATACCAATCCCTGAAGGGCAATATAGTATACAGTTTCCATTTGTGACAATAATAGGAACTGCAGCGTCTTAATCCTAATTGAATTTCACAATATTTGTCTAACCCTAGAAAATAACGGTTTAAATAACGCATTTGAATAATATCATATGGCAAAAGAACAAGAGCCAGAACCGGAAGTGAAATAGCGGTTGAAAAAGCCTAAGCATAATTGAGTGTTATTATATTAAACACATAGTCATCAATAATTGTTATATACAAAAATATAATGGTCATACATGGTGCAAACTACCATACAGGTATCCAAGGAGACCAGAGAAAAACTCAAGAAGATAGGTGGCAAGGGCCAGACATACGATGAAATAATTGAGAAGCTTCTTGAGATTGGTCAGAAAGTGGCATTTTTCAACGAGCTTGACAGGATTTCTGACAGTGAGGAGTTCATACCTCTTGACGAACTATGAAATTCTGGTTTCCCAAACTGCAGCAAAAGAGCTGAGGAATCTGGAGATATCGCTACAGGAAAGGATAAAGGAAAAGCTTAGAGAACTTGCAAAAGATCCTGGCAACAATACCGGAAGGTTGGATGTAAGGAAGCTAGCTGCAACTGGCAGAAACTATAGCAGACTTAGGGTCGGTGATTATAGGGTCATATTTTTCGTCGAGGAGAATGCTGTGAAAGTTGTGAGGATAGCCAAGAGATCTGATGTCTATACCTGGTTGGATTAGTGCCATGTAGGATTTCTATACAATGTGTTCGGTTAATTTTTTTAACTGTAGTACTCTCTCGGACCCGCTTAATCACTGTTTACTTCTGCGAGATATTTTATTATTGGAATATTGTTGGAGGTGAAGAAGTAGTCCATCTTTCAGTTTGTATTGTGGGAGAACTTAGGATGAATCCAGCTTGATAGAAATTCTTGTATTACAGGTAATACGCGTAATGCACTTCTGGAAGTGAATATAGTTGGACAATCAAATCTGGTTCTATAAGTGTATTAATAAACTTTTCAATGTTAAGCATGCTGGCTGTAAGCATGGAACTCAAAAAAGAGATTCACAATGTACTATGCGCAACTGATTTTTCTGAAGAGTCAGATAAAGCCGTTGCCTTTGCAGTGAGTTTGCTCTCAAGTGAAAGGGACGTTACAATTCACCTTGTTCATGTGATAAGGCCTCTTTACAAAGCTCTTGGGGATTTGAGCGATGCCAGTGACTTACTGCTGGAGGAGCATGACAAATCCATCAAGGAGGCAAAGCACAAGATTGAGGCGCAAGCAGCTGAGATTCGTAAAACAAGTTTTCCAAGGGTGCACGGATCAATTCGCATTGGTAACCCAGTGAATGAACTACTTGCCGCCATCAGCGAATTCAGGGCTGATCTTGTTGTTATGGGCAACAAGAAACGGGGCTTTAAAAAAGGAATATTGCTGGGATCTGTCTCAGAAAGGGTCTCAGCGGATTCGGATATTTCAGTTCTGATCGTCAGATAGCGTATTCCACAAATTTCCGGTATTGATCTGGCTGGGCAATTGCTGTTTCAATAAATCTGTTCTAGGTTTACGAAATTATCCGGCCACAAAAATGGTGGGCATTATCGAGGAGGTCTCGCAACCCTTGGGCCCAATTATCATATAAATTTGAGAATTTTAAGGGTCAAGCGTAATTAGCTGTGAATCATTAAACCTGCTAATGGATGAGGGCGCACCTGTGACGTCCGGCGGCCGGAGTATAGCAGACCAAACTTATTCTAAATTTAAAGGACTCACAGATGAAGAGGTAAATGGGAGGCTCAGCAAATATGGGTTCAATGAGATTGAAAGCAAAAAGCAGAGCGTTTTTTTAAGGTTTGCATCAAGATTCATTGGAGCCATACCGCTTATGCTTTACCTGGTAATAGGGATTTCAATATACCTGGGCAATGTAATAGACGCATATGTTGTAATTGGACTTGTTATTTTTAATGGGATTGCCGCTTTTTTGGAGGAATACAAGGCTGACAACACACTTGAACTGCTCAAGAAGAAACTGTCTGTTTCCGTCAATGTAAAGAGAAATGGAGCCTGGACCACTGTCCCGTCGAGGGAGATAGTACCCGGGGACCTGATTCGGGTGAAACTTGGGAACGTCATAGCCGCCGATGCAAAGATAGTAGAGAGCAATTATCTATCTGTCGACCAGTCAATGCTCACTGGGGAGTCACTTCCTGTTGACAAGAAAGAGGGCGATCTAGTCTTCTCCTCATCAATTGTGAGAGAGGGTGAAGCTACCTGTACAGTCTTGGCAACAGGAAAAAACACGAATTTTGGAATGACCGCTGAGCTGGTAAAACTGGCAAAGGCGAAGTCGCACCTGGAAAACAATGTGCTCAGGATTCTCAAATACCTTATGGTCCTAGACGTCTTTCTGATCCTGGCAGTTTTCATAGGTTCATTGATCTTTGGCATACCACTGCTTTCCATTATACCATTTGCTTTACTAATACTCCTTACATCTGTCCCGGTCGCACTCCCTGCTTCGTTTACAGTTGCCATGGCATATGGAACTGAACGGCTTTCTTCAAAGAATATACTTGTCACAAAACTGGAGGCAATAGAGGAAGCATCCACTATAAACGTGCTTTGCCTAGACAAGACAGGCACCATAACTAAGAACGAACTTTCAGCTTCTGCTCCATTGAACTTTGGAAATTTTTCAAAATTGGAAGTACTGAAATATGCGGCCCTTGCATCGAGGGTCGAGGATAATGATCAGATTGATCTAGCGGTGTTATCTGAAGCGCAAAAAGCAAAAATCGATCTGGGAAAGTACAGGGCCCTGGAATTCAAGCCATTTGATCCCTCCACGAAAACATCTGGCGCGACAGTGCAGATTGATGATTCCATTATACAGGTGATAAAGGGATTTCCGTCCAAGGTCATGGAAAGATGCGGCTTAAGCCAAAGCGAGACTGAACAGATAAATCGAAATATACAGGAAATAGCATCAGGAGGCTTCAGGGTAATAGGGGTAGGCATAAAGGCAATCTCTGATTGGGAGTTTGTCGGGCTGTTCCCACTAAGTGACAGTCCGAGAGAAGATAGCAGGAAGCTCATAGAAGAGTTGAGGTCACTGGGAATCAGTCTGAAAATGCTCACAGGCGACAGCAGGGAGACAGCAACGGCCATCGCTGACGAGGTAAACATAGGGAAAAATATAGTCAGTGTTGACCAGCTGGAAGGAAAGAGCACAGAGGAACTCTTCAGTATAATATCAGAGGCAGATGGGTTCGCAGGCGTTTACCCCAAGGATAAGTTCATGATCGTCAAGGCACTGCAGGATAACGGTCAGCACGTAGGAATGACAGGGGATGGAGTGAATGACGCACCTGCCCTGAAGCAGGCAGAAGTGGGAATAGCAGTATCAAATGCTACCGATGTGGCCAAGAGTGCCGCCAGTATTGTCTTGACCTCCAGCGGAATAGAGCCAATCGTGAATGCGGTAGAAGAGAGCCGCTCCATATTCGAAAGGATGATAACCTATACGCTCAAGAAAGTCTCCAAAGTGCTTCAGACTTCAGTGTTTCTCTCTGTCGGGTTTATTCTATTGAGGTTCCTGCCTATGTTGCCGGTACAGCTTATAATTGCGTTATTTCTTAGCGACATAGGGAGCATCAGCTTATCTACGGACAACGAGAGATTCTCTAGCCAACCGGATGCATGGAATTTGAAGGCCATATTCAAGATATCTATGATATTCGGCTTATCTGCCATTGCGCAAGTTGTAATGTTAGCATACATTGGGCTAAAGTGGTTAGGATTGAGCGAGGGCCAGTTTCAGACCCTGATTTTTCTCACAGTAATTGTTTCTATGGAGTTGATGACTCTTTCAATGAGAGAAAGGAAAAGTTTCTGGTCCTCCAGACCAAGCGGTTTCGTTTCAGCCCAGATAGTCTCCTCAATTCTGATCGCATCGGCATTGGGTTATTTCGGCATCCTCATGGCGCCGATAGGACTGTACGAAATCCTTACTGTAATTTGTGGAGGTCTGGTTTTCCTTATTTTCACTGATGCTGTGAAGATATTGTCATTCAGAAGATTCGGTTCCTTCAGTTCCATCTAGAGGCAGCGTACCGGGCAGTTGTCTTCTTCAAATCATTCAGGCTCGCAGGTTGGCCCATAATCATCATTTTTTATTTTAAGCCTGTCCCCTCTTTTCACCTCGGACGTGGTGCGGCAAAAACCTTTAGCACCACTTTCTGCCTGAAAGAGCACAATGCTGTAATCGTCTGGAAATGGTTCAGGTGTTGCTATAAGATGCACACTGTCCAGTGCAATGGCCACTTCAACCGCTGACCTTGTGAAATCCCTGGAGCCGCACTTCGGGCATACAGCTCTCCTGAATACAAACTCCACTGAGCACTTGACGCATCTGTACAGTTCCATCATTCCACCTCGTATACAAATGAAGTTGAGTTGTTGCCGAAGCCTGCCATGCTTACGCTGAACCCGGTTGTTACATTCTTCGCCTGCCTCTTTCCAGCCTGCCCTGTAAGCTGGAGGTAAATCTCCGCTGTCTGGGCGACCCCGCTTGCCCCTATCGGATGTCCCTTTGAGTTAAGACCTCCACTCGTATTGATGGGAAGTCTTCCGCCAATGGCAGTCTCACCAGACTCCAGGGCCTTCCAGCCCTCTCCTTTTTTGAAAAACCCTACATCTTCGGACTCAACGATTTCAAGGATGGAAGCCATGTCATGAAGTTCTGCTATGTCCACATCTCCGGGAGCCTTTCCAGCTGATTTGAAAGCCCTCTTAGCGGATACATTCACTGAATCTATGGAGACCAGGGATTCTCTGGAAGTGATGGATGAAACTCCCGAGCTTGCACCGGTGCCGGTTATCCTGACTGGTTTGTTCCCGAGGCTACCGTTGTTCCCGTCCGATGTAACAAGAAGGCTCACGGCACCATCGCTAACCGGGCAGTATTCAAAAATCCTGAGAGGATCAGCTATGACCTTGGACTCCATGACCTTCTCAAGGGTTACTTCAGCCTGGAAATGGGCATATGGATTGAGTGAACCGTTGTGGTGGTTCTTCACGGCGACCATGGCAATGCTTTCCCTGGTGGGAGAAAATTCCCTGAGATAGGACCTGGTCATGAATGCAGCAAGCGATGGGAGAGATGGCCCTCCCCGCCTCTCTTCAGGGGGAAGCAATGAGGCAATTATCCTGGTGGTTTTTTTAGTGGGGTATCCTGTCATCTTCTCTGCACCTATGACAAGAACATTCTCTGCTTCGCCGGATGCAACAAGAGATTTGGCAACCAGAATTGCAGAACCACCACTCCCGCTTGTGTTGTCGACCCTCATGGACGGAACTTTTTCCAGGGCCAGATGGGTGGTAAGGAGATTGTTTAGGCCAGAAATATCGTTGAATTCTCCAGAATATGAATTGGAGACCACGACGAAATCAATTGCGTCGCCATATTTATCCACGATTGGAAGTGCAGATTCTGAGGATATTGCAAAAATATCTTCGTCTCTTTTGCCAAATCTGGCAAAATTTGCTGCCACAATAGAAACCATGAAAAAAGAAGTGTTTTGGTGTTAAAAAATCATGCCCATCAGAGCCCGCTGGGAACCTGTGAACTGAACCCGGCATCCACCTCAAGTATCTGCCCTGTGATGAGGCCATTCTCTATGAGCATTTTTACCGCCTGGGAAACATGCATTGCATCGTGCCTCCCGCTTTTGCCAAGGCTTTCACTGGATTCAGACTGCCCGCAGTTCTCCTTGATTATGAAACCAGGAGATACTGCGTTTACGCGAATGTTTCCTGGGATAAGTTCACGGGCCAGAAGCCTGACCATGTAATCTATTGCTCCTTTTCCTGCCGCATAACCAGCATGGCTGTTCATGTAAACGCTCCTAGCTGCAGAGATTACAACAATGGAACCTCCCGTTTCCGGGAAATGTGAAATCGACCCCTGTACCACGTTATAGAAAGTGGTAGCGTTGTTGTTCAGTGCTGACATGAAATACCCAGAATCAACCTCATTTAGCTTCTTCTGGCTGAAGAATCCCCCCGCAAGATGGACCACTGCGTCCAGCCCCCCCAGCTTTTTCGTCAGTTCGGAGATAGCCCTGGAAGTCTCCTCAAAATTCATGAGATCGCAACTTGAATAGTGTGCGCCAATTTCCCTTGCCACATTCCTGCCGGTTTCTCCCCTGGAGATGATGGCAACTTCATGGCCCGAGGACTTCAGCAGCCTCGAGGCATTGCAGCCCATGCCGTTTCCAACACCAGAAACAATTATCTTAGACATAATTTCACATGAAGAGTTCCCAATATTTTACTTGCGTGATCAGCCAACTGCCTCAAGGTTCCTGAACCAAACATAATTATGAACCATTTTGACATAGCCCCTCAATGAAGATTTCTGAACCTGGAAGAATCGGTGATCTTGAGATCAGGAACAGGTTAGTCATGGCACCAATGATATCCAACCTTGCAAATCCTGAGGGAAATACAAATGAGAACCACATTGCATACCTTGAGGAAAGGGCCGCCGGCGGAACGGGCCTTATTATCACGGAATACACCTATATCAACAGCATCAATTCCAGAGGGGGAAGAAACCAGTCTGGGGTTTACAATCCCGATTTCATACCAAAGTTCAGAAGACTTACTGACCGCATCCATTCACATGGCGCGAAGACCTTCGTACAGCTTGTCCACGCAGGTGGAAAGGCGTTTCTGGATACAAATAGGGAAGGCCCCATGGCCCCCACCTCCACGGATTATGTGGGTTACACGCCAAGGGAAATGACTCTCGAAGACATCGAGAACGTGATAAAGGACTTCGTCAGAGGAGCCAAGTTCGCTGCCAATGCCCAGTTCGACGGAATCGAACTCCATGGAGCCCATGGATACCTTATACAGGAGTTCCTCTCACCTGCACTGAACAGGAGAGAGGACAGATACGGCGGCTCCACAGAAAACCGCATAAGATTTCCGCAGGAGATCATAGATGCAATTAAATCTGAGGTGAAAATTCCCGTTGGAATCAGGCTAAGTCTCTATGAGGACGATCCTGACGGATACACCCCGGAATACGGCCTTGAGGTGGCTGAAACGCTCAAAGGCATTGACTATGCGCATTTCTCAGCGGGAAGATTTGCCCCCCCAGGTTCTTCCTCCTCATTCTACGGAGGAAAAGCACACATTGCGGCAAAGCTTCCAAGGAAACCAAAAGTTACGTCCATAGTTGTGGGATCTGTAACAGGGCTTGCTGATGCAGAGAAAGTCTTGGAGAAATCTGACTTTGTGGCAGTTGGGAGGGCTCTGCTTGCAGACCCTTATTTTGCCGGTAAACTTTTGAACAATCCAGAATTTGTGAGGCCGTGTATCAGGTGCAACCAGGCGTGCAGGGACCTGGGTTTCGGTGAAGTTAGGTGCACAGTGAACCCGGATGTGGGCTACGAGCTGAGAAAGGTACAGATTCCCAGGAATACAGGCCAGATAAAGATTGTGGGTGCCGGAGTAAAGGGCCTTGAGGCTGCCCTTACCGCAGCTAAGGCGGGTTTCTCTGTAGTAGTTTATGACATTAGGGACAGCATAGGAGGCCAGCTCCTTGACTATTGGGACTCCAAAAAGAAAGAGGAGTTCAGCTCACTCCTGGAATACTACCGGAGAGCCCTCCAGAATTTCGGTGTGAAATTCGAACTTGGAACCAAATACTCTGGGCCAGACGCACTTTACTGCCTGCCGGATGTGTCATATCCGGAGCTGCAGCCTTCTGGTACTGTGAAAATAGACTCAAACGTATACCAGTATCACGATGCTGCACTGAAGCTCGCCGCAGACCACAAGGTCATAATGT
>JAJZOK010000032.1 GCA_021811525.1 Thermoplasmata archaeon
GAAATATGGTAAAACCATTTACAGTGAACTGTAATATAAAAAATCAGTTCAATTATTGTTAATTTAATAAATAAAGAGCCCATTTAAGATCATGGCAGACGAAAAAACCGGGAATATAGTCGGGGCTATTGCAGCAATGATAGCCTTAATGATTTCCCTTTTCGTATTTGTTTATGTTATTACATTTGTATTTCCCATAATCCCACCTGATTTTTCAAGATATGTGAATGCAATTTTTGTTGCGATCATTGTATATATTATTTTGAAGGTTGTTCTCAGCGTCCTTGGTAAGTACATGTCCAGGTACATGTCTCCGGCGAGAGCCCATCCCATAATGTTCATTATCAGTATTTTTGGCTATTTTATCCTGGGCGTAGCTGTGATGGCCCAGCTTGGTATTGACGTTTCATCCCTTATTCTTGGTGGATCCATAGTCTCAGTTATAATCGGACTTGCATCGCAGTCCGTTCTGGCAAACCAGTTCGGAGGTATTCTTCTTACAATTGTGAGACCTTTCAAAATCGGGGACCAGGTGTTTATCAATACATGGCAATATGGCGGAGCTTTTCCAACATTATTTCCAAAATTCTTTTCCACTGACAGGATTGAGGCAACCGGTTATGGAGGAGAGGTTATAGCTCTGACAATCAACTATACAACTCTGAAGCTGAATTCAGGAGACATTGTGAGGATTCCCAATGCCATAGTCATTCAGAGTGCCATAGTTCAGAGAAAAGGCGGAGTGATTGTTCAGGCAAGATATGAAATTCCAAAATACATTACCTATGCTTCAATTGCAAAGGAAGTGGAACAGAGGGTTGTTTCCCTTAAGGATTATGATAACGAATTTTCAATGTATGTGGATGAAACCACAATGAATACGTATATATTGATATTGAAGGCCCGCTTCAAGACAATGGAACCAGAACATAAAAGAGGGGAAATTATGCTTGCTCTTATGGAACTTATTGAACCGATGAAATCCTGATTTTCAGGCGTTATTTCCATGATTCATGATTTTCTCCTTGCATGAACCCTGCATATCCCAACCGGCAGGATTATAAATTCTTCAGATTTTTCTGAAGGAACTGAAAAAATGTATGCTCCCTGATCAATGCCAACGAGCACACCCTCAAAGCGTTGCCCCGGAATGAGGTTCTCCTGTCCCTGACCGAGCAGCCATACTGTAACATTGCAGCCAAGAAGTTCTGAAATATTCATGTTTATGTATGCCTGTATTAGTTAAAACTTTTGAGTTGTCTCCATGGCTGTTCCTTTGAACGTATGCTGTTCTGTTTTAGTTTGCTTATTCATTCAATAGAGTATTCAAGAAAATTTTTGAGTAAATCCTCTGCAATTGAGAAAGGATCATCATCTAATCTGTCATGGCCCATTCCCTTTCCAGAGACATATTCTTCCAAAAGCTTTTTCTTTAATTTACTGGTTATAGTCTCGTTGATTTCATCTTCCAGCGCTGTTTCCAGCTCCATGTACCTTCTCTTAACTGAAAGACTGTTGCTCATTTCAAGGTATTTTCTGTGTGTAAGAATTGCATCAATTAGCCCATTATAGCTGTCGTTGTCGTTGCTGGTAGTTCCAACTACAGGTCTTTTCCAGCCTGAATGATCATCCATGGATACAATATCCTCAATGTCCTTCATGGCAAAATATGCTCCTTCCCTGTCCATCTTGTTTATGACAAAAATGTGTGATATTTCCATTATGCCTGCCTTAATTGCCTGTATCTCGTCCCCGAGACCCGGTGCAAGAACCAGTACTATGGTATCCGCAAGATTCATGATGTCAAGATCGGCCTGACCGGCCCCCACGGTTTCTATTATAATTTCCTGATTTCCCGCAGATTCAAGAATCCTGACTGCTCCAATTGCTGATCGCGAAAGACCACCCTTTTCCCCCCTGTTTGCCAGACTTCTCATAAAAACATGCGATTCACGGAGTTTGTCCTGCATCCTGATTCTGTTACCGAGAAGTGAACCTCCCGTAAATGGACTGGATGCATCAATTGCGAGAACCCCGTTCGTTATTCCTCTGGCCATCATTCCCGAGGAAAGATTCCCGATCAAAGTACTCTTACCAATTCCGGGTGGTCCGGTTATACCGATTACATGAGCCTTGGTTGCAGAGGTACCAATCTTCCTGAGGATCTCCTTTCTTAAAAGTGGGTCTTCATCCTCCACCATTGAGATTGCCCTTGCGATGCTGGAAAATTTATTTTCTTTAACTCCTGACACTAAATCAGCGATATTCGTTTCAATCCTGCCCCATCTTCTTTTCTCTTGCTTCGGCAGCTCTTTTCCTGACATGTTCAATAATTGTGGATAGCGGTGTCCCGGGACCATAATTTCCTGTTATTCCCAGTGCCTCAAGTGCAGGTTTATCTTCTTCAGGTATTGTGCCACCCCCAACAAGGGCAATGTCATCTATCCCTCTTTCCTTCATAAGGTCAGCCACTCTTTTGAATACGGTTAAATGTGCGCCATTGAGAAGGCTCATTGCTATGACGTCAACATCCTCATTTACTGCTGTATCTATTACTTCCTCAGGTGTTGGGAGAAGCCCTGCGTACAGAACTTCCATTCCAGCGTCCCTGAACGCCCTTGCCAGTACAAGTACGCCCCTGTCATGCCCGTCTATTCCCGGTTTGGCAAGAAGTATTTTTGGGGGTCTCTGCTTAGATGATGATTGGTTCTTTCCAGCCGCCATATACCTCCCTTCCAACGTTGCTTATTTCTTCCAGTGTTGCATAAGATTCCACTGCATCAATGAGAAATGGCATTATGTTTTTGTCCGGATCTTCCATGGCTTTTCTCAGGCGTTCCAGAGTTTCCGCCACTCTTTTGCCATCCCTTGTTGCCTTGACTTCATTTAATCTCTTAATCTGTCTTTCCTGAGCCTCTCCGGGAATTCTCAGAATGTTAATGGGCTTTTCTTCGGATTCAACATATTTGTTTGCTCCAACCATTACCTCCTTCCCTTCCTCGATTCTTTTCTGCCTTCTGTATGATGTTGTGGCAATTTCCCTCTGAATATATCCGCTCTTCACAGCCTCAAGTATTCCGCCCATTGATTCTATCTTGTCAAAGTAACGATATGCTTCCTCCTCAATCCTGTTTGTCAGCCATTCAACATAATATGAACCTGCCAGTGGGTCCACAGTATCAGTTACCCCTGTTTCCTCAGCTATGATCTGCTGTGTCCTCAATGCTACCTTTACGGCCTCCTCTGAAGGAAGTGCCATTGCCTCGTCGTATGAATTTGTATGAAGGCTCTGCGTACCGCCAAGAACTGCAGCAAGACCCTCAAATGCTGTCCTTACAATATTTATGTGTGGCTGCTGCCATGTAAGTGTGTAGCCCGATGTCTGGGTGTGAAATCTTAGCATCATTGCCCTTTTTGACTTTGCTCCGTATTTCTCTTTCAAAGCTGTTGCCCAGATCCTTCTTGCAGCTCTCATTTTGGCTATCTCTTCAAAGAAATTAATTGATGAATTGAAGAAGAATGAAAGTCTCGGGGCAAATTGATCCACGTCAAGGCCCGCTTTCTTTCCCATTTCCACATAATAGAACCCGTCTGCCAGTGTAAATGCAAGTTCCTGAACCGCACTTGAACCTGCTTCCCGAATGTGATAGCCGGAAATGCTGATATAATTCCACCTTGGAACATTCTCTGTGCAGTAGATCATCATATCCCGGATTATCCTGATGTGTGCTTCCGGAGGATATATCCATTCTTTTTGTGCAATATATTCTTTTAGAATATCTGCCTGTACCGTTCCAGAAAGCCTGCTTTAT
>JAJZOK010000079.1 GCA_021811525.1 Thermoplasmata archaeon
ATTTGGCCTTTACCTCGACTGCATTGATCTTTCCGTCCCTGTCCGCTGCCATTCTAAGGTCCTGGTCAGTGGACCATCTTCCATGGACATTGATGAATTCATCCTCCCTGCTGTATTCCACCATGACGGGTTTCCCAGTCCTTCTGGAGCAGATTGCTGCAATGAGGTCGTAATTCATTGAGTTGATCTTGTTGCCGAAACCGCCGCCTTTGTAGTATCCAATCACCCTCACTTTTTCCGGGGCAAGGCCAAGATCCTTAGCTATGCCGTTCCTGCATCCATGCACACTCTGTGTTGCAGCAACAACCGTGAGATTGCCACCATCCCACCACGCAAGGGATATTGCAGGCTCAAGCGGGACGTTGTGCAGCCTCGAAGTGGAATAGTGCCTTTCCAGCACGACCGGGGATTTGCTGAATTCTTCTTCAGCATCACCGTATACAGACTTCAGTGGACCAAGGAAATTTCCGTTATCCCATATCTTCAGTCCTGAGTTTCCAAGTGTTGACTCAATGGTAAAGGACGCGGGCAGTTCCTCATACTTCACACCTACAAGCGATGCAGCCTTCTTTGCAGCAATTCTTGTGGTTGCCGTTACTGCCCCGATGCAATCCCCCACAAACCTGACGTGATCCGCAAATACCCTCCTCTCGTGTTCCCGTTCACCTGCCTGCCAAACTGTGCTGTCATCCAGGCATGAGACGATATCCACAAATCCCGGCGTATTTGCAGCTTCCGAGGAGTCGATGCCCTTTACAATGCCATGCGGGACAGTGCTAGTAAATATTCTAGCATAAAGCATGTCCTTCACGTGCCAGTCAGCTGTGTACTTTGCCAGACCCATTGCACGTTCCCTTGCATCTATCCTGGGTTCTGATACATGGGGCTTTGCACGCTGCCTTTCCAGGACGGCTTCCATCACTTCACCCCCTTTTTGCGGCTCGCCTCAGACACAGCATGGAAAATCTTGTTGTAGGCACCGCACCTGCATACATTTCCAGACATACCTTCCCTTATCTCATGGTCATCCAGTTCCTTCTCAGCATTATCTAGAAGGGAAGCCGCGGCTATTATCTGGCCAGACGTGCAGAAACCGCACTGAAGGGCATCGTTTTCCATGAATGCTTTTTGCAGAAAGGCTGGTTCCCCGTTGGATGAAAGGCCCTCAACAGTTACAATGTTCCCGCCATGAGCTTCCGCTGCAAGCATCGTGCATGAGCATACTGCGTGCCCGTTGAATAGAACTGAACAGGCCCCGCAGGCAGCCTCATCACACCCTTTCTTTGCACCTGTGAGGCCAAAGCTATCCCTTATGACATCCAGCAAGGTTTCCCTTGTGTCCACCAGGGCGTTTACTTCCTTTCCATTAAGTATGAATTTCAAATCAAAAGTCTGTGCTTCCATTTTCATATCACCCTGTTACCATGTGCACTGCGTTTCTCAAGGCCTTCCCGGTGTAAACGGATAGCATTTCGCGTGTATATTGGGGAGACAGTTCTAGAGAGGTTGGAGGATCGTACCTCTCAGTGATCATTCTTGAAACTTCCTGAATATCCTCGACTGTAATGCTTTCCCTTCCCCTTAGGAGTGATTCGCATTCACTTGCCCTGACTGCTGTTTCGCCCACTCCCCCAAGTGCTATGGCTACATCAGTGAATTTAATGCCATCGTTATGCAGAGAAACTGAAACAATGAATACCGGGAAATCCCCATGCCCCAGAGTAAGTTTCTGGACATCGTAGCCAATTTTCATGTTTGATACGGGGAAAATTACAGATGTCAGAATCTCATCATTGTGCAGATCAGTTTCAAGCGGGCCCTTGAAAAAATCTTTTGCAAATTGAACCCTTGTTTTCATGCCTGGTCCGGTAATGCATATTTGGGCATCGAGGGCCAGTGCAGTTGCACAGAGATCAGCAGCAGGATCACAATGGGAGAGGCTCCCGCCTATTGTGCCCCTGTTCCTCACAAGCGGATGGCCAATTCCAGATGCTGTCTTTGCAAGCAGAGGAATGTTCTTCCTTACGGGGCCGGAACGTTCTATTTCATTGTAGGTCGCAAGGGCACCCACCCTTACTGATGAAACCTTTCCTGAACCATCATTAGACAGTTCGATAGTCTTCAACTCCAGGATCTTCTTAATATCCACAATGCAGGACACTTCGACACCCATTTTCATCAGTGGTATGAGGCTCTGCCCCCCTGCAATAATCTTGGCTTCACCGTGATGTTCTGATAGGATCTCAAAAGCTTCGTCAAGGCTCTGAGGGGAAAAATACTGAAATGGTTCTAAAATCATCAGTTGAACACAAGAAAGCCAATGTCTTAAAGCTTTTTGAGCCTGGGTTTGAAATTGCAGGCAAAGCCAGCAATCATAGGGGTGAACCAAGCGCGATCAGCTTGCCTGGCAATATTCTGCCGTTTAGCCAGAAAAGCATTAAAAATGACTATCAAATAGCGGAAATCCCAGAAGAATCTGCAAAAACAATAAAACCATGATAACTCTTATGTGGATCAATGAAAAACATTGATGTCCATTCGCATATGCTTCCAGAATCATCGATCCAGGAACTATCCGGTGAGATAATACCCATTGGAAAGGGAGACCTGTATAACATAAAGGTGCTTGGCAAGTCAGTTGCGCCAATGCCAAAGGGATTCTTTGACCTTGAAGCCAGAAAGAAAGAACTGGCCGGTATGGGTGTGGACGGCCAGATCATTTCACCCACCCATCATCTTTTCATGTATTCTGCAAAACTTGACGTGGCTGAGAAAGCATCCAGGGTGCAGAACAACGGGATAAGTGCAGTCTGCAGGCAGGAGCCTGACAGATTTTACGGCAATGCCACGCTTCCCATGCAGGATCCCGCTTCTTCAGTGAAGGAAATGGAAAGGGCATACTCTGAGCTCGGAATGAAAGGCATAGAGATAGGGACAAACATTGCAGGAAAGAACCTGGATGACGAAAGCCTCTACCCGGTTTACGAAAAGGCCCAGGAACTTGGCATGCCAATATTTGTCCATCCCAACGACTTCCTGGGTCCGGAAAGGCTGCAGAAATACTACATGGGAATTGTTGTCGGAACCCTTGCTGAAACCACTGTTGCAGTAACAAGCATGATTTTCGGTGGAGTATTCAACAAATTCCCAAAGTTGAAGATGATCTTCTGCCACGGCGGGGGGGCAATACCATTCCAGGTTGGAAGACTGAAGCATGCTGTGTCCATAAGGGATGAGCTTAAGGGTTCAGACGTTGACGTGGACAGGGGCCTCAAGAATGTGTTCTTCGACTCCGTAGTGTTCGACGATGAGGCCCTCAAATTCCTGGTTGAGAAGACCGGACCTGATAACGTCCTCCTGGGCACTGATTACCCGTTCAACATGGGCAACTGGCATACTGCGAAGGATCTTGAGAACCACAAGGCCATACCTGCAGCAGCAAAGGAACAGATCTTTCTGGGCAACACAAAGAAGCTCTACAAACTCTAAATATCTCCAATCTACCTCTTTTTGGAGAAATGTATTGATTTTTTGAAATTTTCCTAATTATTACAGAATATACTGTGCTAATTTTGGAATTTGTTTGTTTGAAATATAATTTTCCAGATTTCCTAAGCAAAAATTTATTATATGGACTCGCTTGTTTTTGGATAATGTGTGACTCTGACGACGAAGCGGGAATCATGGGTCCAAATCTTCACGACGATGATGTTTCTATTCAGGAAGCATACAACTTGATGAAGACTCCCAGCACTAAATCAATAGCTATGCATCTGGTCAAGAGAA
>JAJZOK010000042.1 GCA_021811525.1 Thermoplasmata archaeon
GGCTTGATATAGGTAAAATTTAGTATTTATCTTTCCCTCCCTCAGAAGAATGGTGGAGTTCCTGATAAGGAGGTAAAGCCTCCAGTCGCTTTCCACGCTTATATTTCTACCGAACCTGTTCACGGTAGTGCCCAGTTCGTGATCCAGTTCCTTTGCTTTGGTGGAAATTATCTCTTTCCCTTTTCTAATGATCTCGAATGAAAAATCCAGGTCTACCTGATCCAGGAAAAACTCCTCACGGTACCTGAGCCCTTCTTTAAAAAGTCCTGTTTCGACGACCATTCCGCTAATTATTCCATAATTAATGGGAATCAGGTCTCCCGGGGACTGAGGCAGTCCTGTATGCGACAGGGACAGCGCGCCAAACCTGTTTCCCAGAAGGGAAATTCCCTGGTTGAGATAGTTTTGCATTTCGTCCCTGGATATTTGGATAATGGAGTCCTGGTCTAATGTCAAAACAAAATCCGGTTCTTCTTTGGATAGGCACTTCTTTATGCCAGCATTAAGGGCTGCCCCTATTCCATAATTTCTCTCTAGGTTCAGATACTCAAGCTTCCCACTCCTAAATAAATCAAAACCAGCTTTCCGTATTTCCTCGAAATTGACAGAGTTGTTATCTATGATGATAACCGAATCGGAAGCCATAGAAGCCGCGGAGAGCACCTTGCTAAATCTTTGGATATCTGGATTGTATGTAACCACCAGTGCACTTATACGTCTCAATCTTACACTACTCCATCCGGCTCCCCGTCCCGCTCTTCTTTGGCATATTGTGGCACACCTGAAACCTGAAGATGTGGGACTATCATCTGGCGCGGACATTTTTGTATTTTTCTGCAAATATGGCCATGTCCTTTGCCCTTTGATCCAGCCTGTAGCTTTCTTCATTCTTTTCATTTGGGTTTAGGTTGAAACTCACGTGGTTCAGATGAGTTACGTTCCAATCCTTGGAGGTCAGCCCAAAGATACCTTTAAGGTGAAGCCTGATTGCTAGCTCACCATCTTGCCTGTGCTTCAGGAAGTCCTCATCGAATTTGTCTTTCTCCAGAATTTCTGCCCTGAATATGGAAAAAGGCTGAACCTGGACCGCGTATCTGCCCATAGGAAACACTTTCTGGGACACTATTGGATACCTTGAACTGCTTATGTATTTCTTGGCAGCCCTTCTCTGCCTGAGAACGTAAAAAGGGGCACCTCCTGCAACGGTGGCACTCATGACATCTACAAGCAGGGACCTTGAAAGATGAACAGCATGAAATTTCCCATTGAGGTAGGGACATACGTATCCATATTTTCCCTCCTTCAGCGTCTTGATCATGCCTTCAAAACCAATAACTGTATGAAGATCATCGTTACTGAGAATTATAAATTTCACTTGCTCTCTCTTCAAGGCTGATTCAATACCTTTATTCATGCTCTTTGAAAAATTGAATCCGGGGCCGGAATCTTCAACGCAAATCCAGTCTGAACCCAAAGATTCCAGTTCTGACAGAAGATGCTGAGTCATGGGCTGCTGATGGTCAATGGTCGGAATTACTGCTGTGATCTCCTTTCCAGTGTAATGTTCTACTACATTCATTTATAAACCCACTATTCAAACATAAATTATTGTTTCCAATATGATACTTTCTGAGCTGTTCTTCAGAATATCATGCCATGAGACTTCAATTCCCGCAAATAGCATTCTGGAATTGTTTTGCAGTGTTGTCCCAAGTCAAATTCTTGACAGTGTTCAATGCCTGTTCAGTCAACCTCAAGCAGAGTTCACTATCCGAAAGTAATCTGATTATTGCATCCGCTAAAGCCTTAGAATCCGCAGGGGGTACAACCAAACAGTTCAAATTGTCAAAACAGTAATCTTCGGTTCCATACCTGGTCGTGACCAGGGGAGCTCCACACGCCATAGCTTCAATGGGAGGGGAGGGGGAGCTTTCAAACAATGAGGGAGTTACCACGACGTCTGCATTGGAGTATATAGTCGCCAGTTCTTCGTCTGAAGGTTTCACCATATACTCTACGGGCAAACTCGAAGAATCCTTTATGGAAGGCTCATTTCCATACAGAACCAACTGGACGGTGGGAATTTCCTTCTGGACCATTTCGACAGCCTCCATCAGATATTTCAATCCTTTTATTGGCAGGCTCTTTCCAAGTGAAACAATTTTTCTTAAGGCGCTTCCACTCTTTTTGCTTCTGGGATAATAGGTTTTAAGGTCGCTGCCGGGTATTGCCACAAGTCCTTTCTTTCCAATGTTTTCAGATAGCTGGTTGTTCGCCCAGGAAGAACTTACGATCCATTTGAATGGGAAATAGTAGGTTTGCTTGACTCTCTCCTTTTGTATACTATCCTGGAAGAAAACCGGCTCATAATGCTGAATGTAATAATACTTCATTGCCGACGGTGATGGATATGCCTGGACAGCAAAGGCAGTTTCGTAATAAGTAGCTATTACGACATCGGAGTCGTCCGGGATATTAACTGTCAAAAGCTTATGCTTTGTGATCTCTGCACTGGGGATAAATCGTGCAAGGAATCCCTGCAATAACTGAAGAATTGGAATAATTTTCCCTTTCCAGCGTATTTTTGGCAGCCGCTCCTCGGGATAAATGAATCCCACAGTAGACTGGAAAGAAAACCAACCGTGGTTTGGGAGGCCGGCGGAAACTACAGTCACTTTGTTACCATTCAGGGCAAGACGATCTGCGACATGGAAGATGGCGTTATTGCCACCAGTCCTATCCGTCCCCCACATCACGAAGCAAATATTCATATATTCACACCTTAAATTTGAAGGAACATTATAATTATTCTGGGTCTCCAGCATCTTGAATTCCGGGATTCTTTAATTATGGTTGCTTTTGGGCTCAACTCTCGAAAAGAGTTCTTACGGCCTCGATTACTTTGTCAGTGTTCCAGTAATGCCAGGAGCCCCATCTTCCAACACTTTTGATTCCCATAGAATCAAGGTATTCCATAATGGATGCCCTTATCTCATTATGCCCTTTCATGTAAACGGGGTAGCCGTATTCGTGTACCCATGCCCTGGAATGTATTATCACCGACTTATCTTTGATGATGCCTATTTTGAGCAGCCCCTCTGCCGCCATCTCAATCAGTTTAGGGAGGTCGAAGGGCTTGTCTTGAGGTACGGTCACTTCCACTATAAGATTTGATTTCCCAACCGGCGGGCCAGAAACAAGATTGCTCATCCACGTGTATCTGTGGAAAACAACATCATCCTGGGGTACGTAAAGGGCAATTCGATCCGGCGCAGGCTGATTTAAAGCGAAGCCTATAACAATGACTCTGTTGTGCGTCAGCTTGCTTGCGGATTCAATCATCCCGGTCGGGGCATCCATAATTCTAAGCAACACTTCCAGGGGGAGAGTACTGATTATCCTGTCAAATTCCTTTTTCCCATTCAGAACCCACTTTCCTGTCCCTTTCCGCTCCAATCTGACGGCAGCAAAGTCAGGTATGAGTATGGAACCTTCAACCTTCACCTTTTCCAGCAGGGCATCGTACAGTGATTGTATGCCCCCTATCTTAGGATAATAGAAATATGCCTGCTCCTTGTAGCCAACGGTTGGCAAGCCAGATACGGAAAAGACTATGTCTTGAAGCTCCGGGAGCGGTAGCCTGCCCGGGGTGAAGACCCAGCTGGCATCAAAATCCTTCAGGTCCCTTTTCCAGATCTTTCTGTTATAGGGTTCAAGGTAGCGTGTCCCCATTTCTGAACCAAAAA
>JAJZOK010000069.1 GCA_021811525.1 Thermoplasmata archaeon
ATGCCAAGAATCTGCCTGACCCAGTAATCAACCTGATGGCTGGTTGGGCCCTTGGGCTTGTCTATGACGATAAAACCGTCAAGTTCACTGGAGACTTTTGATTCCTGAGCGCTCATGTATCTGTTCTGCCACCCTTTGTGCAGAGAGGTTGTCGGAGTTTATAACAAGATCGTAAATATCGGTTGTTGCATAGTCTATGGAATAAATTTCCATGTACCTCTTCGCCTCAGATTCCTCCCTTATACGCAGAAGCGCCTGAAGGTCCGATTTGCTGCCTTCCCTCCTTGATATTCTTGAGACCCGGGTATCAAGGGAGGCTGTAAGAAATACCTTGAACGCGTCGATGCCGTTCCTGTGGCACATCCAACCTGCAAGCCGCGCTTCCACCACTACATTGTCATGGGACTTGAGGAAATCAATGACCATCTGATCCTGTTTCCTGTCTATCTCCTGGTGGGATTCAGCGAAGAGGTTGAATTCCTCAATGGTCATTCCATGTTCCTGAGCTTGCTGCCTGAAAAAATGCCCTCCAGAGAAAAACTGGTAGCCAAGGGACTTGGCAAGAATTTTGCCAACCGTTGACTTTCCGCTTCCGATTGGCCCGCTAATTGTAATCCGCATTTTCCAGGGATCTCTCGAGTTTCCTTACCTTGTAAGTGAAATCGAAGATCTTGATTATCATAGTTGTGAGGTACCCAAAAACCATGATGGCAATGAAATATACCATGATCCAGTAGGGCATGAGCCAGAGGTGCGCAGTGGCCACATTGATCTCAAAGTCCCATGGGAATGCGATAACCTGGTATGCAAGCGCATCAAGGAAGTAATAGAGCCAGGCAATGAGAAGCAGCGTGAATATTGTAAAAACCATCAATGGTTTCATGGTGTTCATGCTCAGGGTTGTCTGTTCCATGGACATATCCATCCTCATCTTCTGGAGCTTCTGGATCTTGTCCTTCTGCTGGCTCTTGTAGGCCTGATTTATTACCTTGTTGAAAGCCCTCATCCTGTTCTGCATTTTGCCCATCTTCAGCCAGTCAGTGAAGAAATATCTCGGGATTGAGGTAATAAGGCCAATTAGTACGCCAACAAGGACAATTGTGAGGAGAGGATACTGGAAGTTGAAACCGAACGCAGGCATAAGAACGTATCCGATATACGTGCCAATGTAGCCCCTAAGAGTCCCATTTGTGATAACGAAGATTGAGGCAAAACTGATGACCATGTAGATCATCTGGAACCTCATCATCTTTGACATTGCTTCCTGCTGTGGAGTTTTCTGCATACCCGGCCTGCGGCCTGGTGCTTGCTGGGGGTCTGTCATTACGGCATCAACCTCTTGACTATATTCTGTGCAGCTATGTCAGGTTTTCCCTCAACATTCTCTATGAACTTGATGGTAGCCCCGGTGTATATTGAATATGCGGCTGCATATGACCTGTTTATGTGCTGGTGCTCCACTATATCTTCAACGGAGTCCTCATCCCTGCGTCTTGAAGGATCTGCAGTTCTCCGTTTCAGGATAAGGGCAGGATCCGCCTCTATAAGGAAATAGGAGGATACCTTTAGTTCCCTCAGGACCCATTCAGGAAGTCCCGGCATGTATCCCTTGGGCGTTTTGATTGTCATGTGGGTGTCCACAATCACGTTGTCCATCTTACCAATGGCAGCAGAAGCTTTTTTCTGCAGGTTTATCTGTGTATCAACGGGCAGTTTTCTAAGCTCATCACGATCCTTTACAAGCCCAACGGCCTGGGCCATTTCGAACATGAGCGTGCCAAAGTTGATTATTTCATAGTTTATCTTTGTCTTCACGATGTGGAGGACAGTGGATTTGCCAACCCCTGCCACACCAGTTATTACAACTCGCAATTAACCACCTACGAAGAACTGCCGGATAACCGGATGCATTTCCATCATCTGTTCCTTGCCCATAGCTTCGTAGAACTGTATTACTATACCTACTGCCAGAAGCAACCCGGTTCCGCTGGTATTGCCCACCGTTCCTATGAGGTTTGCACCCGCAGCAAGAAGGCCCACAGCAGCACCGCTGAATACCGTAATGGCAGGGATATACTTCTGGAGGACCTTCTCAATGACTTTTGGATCTCTCCTGAATCCCGGTATCTGCATTCCACTTGACATTATCTGCTTTGCAACAGAAGCTGGGCCCATATTGGTAGTCTCAATCCAGAACTTGGCGAATATAACACTTGCAATGACCATGAAGCCAAGGAACACAATTACGTGTATGGCCTCCTGGAAAGCTGAGTGCCCTAAAAGGATGTTTGCGGCCGATGCAGGTTCAAGAATAGGGAAAAGCCAGTCTGAAAGCCCATTTGGCGAGAACAGGTAGTATGCCAGCCCTCCCGTGGGAGTTGTCTGTGATATGTTGAACTGAGATACCTGCAGGGCAGTGGGATATGAACCCAGCAACGCATTGTGGCCCAGCAGGGGCACATGGCTGAGAACAGGACTACTCCAGAACAACAATGTCCACATTGAAACATTTGCTAGCAGCGCTGTAGCAAGTATAACAGGTATATTGGAAGCGTAGAATAGTTGGAGTGGATACCTTCCCCTCGCACCCCTTACTCTCTCGTGGGCAATGGGGAGTTCAATCTTGCTGCTTTGGAAGTAAGCGACTATAAAGAATATGAGCAGCGTGCCAAGCAGTGCAATAATCGGGTTGGGTATTCCTCCTGGAATTCCGAAGAGGATCTGTGGTAAGCCAGTCTGTATGAAGTATGCAGAACTGGAGTGCATTATGATAAAAATTGTCTTGGGGATAGCACCTGCTGGCGGGTTTGCCAGCGAGACAGCGATACTGCTGGATACGGGTATCCAGTTTATGGTTCCTGTGATGAGCTGCTGCGAAACACCTGCGGCAATGAAAAGGGATATACCTGATCCAATGCCGTACTTGGAGACCACTTCATCCATTAGGAAAACCAGATAAGAACCAAAGAACAGCTGCAGAATTATGATTGCCTGCGAAAGGAATCCTCCGTAACCTGGAGCAAATCCATTTAGGCGCGTAACAAGGGAAGCATCCGGGACCAGATATCCGAATGCCTGTGGAATTGCTTCCACAAATATCATGATGATTACCAGCATCTTCTGAACCCCCTGGTAGACTGCCCTGTCCTGGGAATTCTGCAAATCAATGTTGAAGATCTTGGCACCTGCGAACAGCTGCATAACGATTGAAGCTGTAACTATCGGGCCAATACCAAGTGCCATCAGTGAACCCTGGGCACCGGCGAATATAGCCCTGAATGAAGCGAAAACATCCACTGACTGTGTGACATTCAGCCCGTAAATGTAGATATTAGTTAATGCAAAATAGAGAATGACAATAGTTGCTGTCCACAGCAGCTTGTACTTGAACTGCACATGGCCCTTTGCCTTCTTTACGGCAGGCAATTTTGAAGTTAGGTATTCAAGGCCGTACAGTTTGCTCTGCTTTGGGCCCACATAACTCAATACAAGGTAGGAAAGTGCAAAAAGAGGTGATATGAGCAGCCCTGCGATGAAGAGTTTCAGTATTGTATAGTGGCTGAAATACCAGAATGCTGCCAGCACTATGGCAAATACCACTATTATGGGAAAAGCTGCCCCTTTATTCCGCTGAACTGTCGCCATCAGTCTCTACCGTTATTCCCAGAGGGGAAAGCTTGTTTAATGCCTTTTCGGTTGCCTTGCTGACTATAATGGTGG
>JAJZOK010000144.1 GCA_021811525.1 Thermoplasmata archaeon
AAAACATCTTTTCATTTTTGTTGCCATTTGCCGAAGTAATTTTTGCATAAACAAAAATTTTTAATACTGTCTTTGCAAGTGGTAGCATATGAAAGCTACAATAACCCACATTAAAGCGGATATTGGAAGTTTGCCTGGCCATACCACGGTCTACGGTCCAGTGGTTGAAGCCGTCAGAAAGTACGTGAAAGAAAATGGAGAAACCCTTCTGTCGGACTTTCACATATCATATGTCGGGGACGACATACAGATAACGATGGTTCACAATAAAGGCGTGGACTGCCCAGAAATTCATGAACTGGCCTGGAACGCATTCAAATCAGGCACTGATCTTGCAAGGAAAGTTGGGTTGTATGGCGCGGGACAGGACCTCCTCAAGGACTCATTCTCAGGTAATATAAAGGGAATGGGCCCAGGAATTGCTGAAATGGAAATTACACCGAGAAAATCTGAGCCATTTATTGTTTACATGATGGATAAGACCGAACCTGGTGCTTTCAACTATCCTATCTTCAAGATGTTTGCTGATCCATACAATACGCCCGGCCTGGTTATTGACTCTAATATGCATGATGGTTTTATTTTCGAGATCTGGGACATCGTGGAAGCAAAGAGAATCTTCCTTTCCGCCCCAGAGCATATGTATGACATTCTCGGGATGATTGGTTCCAAAGGAAGATACGTCATTAAGAGAGTTCACACAAAACCAAATCATGAGAAACTGCCGGACGAAAACGTAGCTGTCATAACAACAGACAAACTGTCCTTCATAGCAGGCGAATACGTAGGCAAGGATGATCCCGCAGGCATTGTCAGGATACAATCAGGCCTGCCTGCTTCCGGAGAAGCAATGGAAGCTTTTTCACACCCTTACCTTGTTTCTGGATGGATGAGGGGCTCCTTCAATGGACCTCTGATGCCTGTAGCGATGAAAGATGCCAAAATGACAAGGTTTGACGGCCCTCCTCGGGTAGTAGGCCTTGGTTTCGTGCTTAAGGATGGCAAATTGGCCGGACCTGTTGACATGTTCGATGACCCAGCTTTCGATGGTGCCAGAAGAACAGCCGTGAAGGTTGTGGATTATTTGAGGAGAATGGGACCTTTCGAGCCTCACAGGGTACCGGAGGAAGACATGGAATACACGACACTTCCAAGAGTGCTTGAAAAATACAAGGGGCAGTTTGAGTCAGTCCCAGATATCCAGAAGAAAAAGAAAGAAGTCAAGCTTTCAACTAAGGATGTTGATTAATCCTTCTTTCCTTTTTTTCCTTAATAAAATTCCTTACATCATAAAAGAAAATATTGTCATAAGGGCAGGCAGCGACGCAGGAACCGGCCCCGACGCATTTTGAGCTTTTGAAGAAACCTTGCTTTATGAATTGGCCTGGAAGGTCCCCGAGGCCAACTTCACAGGCACTGACACAGTCTTTAGTGGGGCAAGTAACGCAGGTGTCTGGGCTCCTGACCTTAAGTTTGAACAAACCGATTTTGCTGAAGAAGCCTACAAAAGTACCGGTTGTGCACCAGCCATATCTCCTGCAAGGGCTCATTCCAACAAATGGGATTGAGATGAAGAACGCATACCACAGGAAGTTCCAGATGAAGAAAGAAAAGAAAACCGCCGGATCTATGCCATAAATAGTATAGTTCCCTAATCCTCTAGAGGTTTCGAATGAAAGGTACGAAAGCACTATCATGAAGATCCAGGACATTGATATGTATGGATATATGGCCGCCCTGAATTTGCTTCCAATGTTCTTCTTGCTAATACCAGATTGGTAATTGAATCCTATCATCTGCTGTCCCAGGGTCCCGCCATACATAACCGCGGAAGGGCAGAGTGTGCTGCAGTAGCTCCTTCTGCCGAAAAGTAGGGCCAGGACTGCATATAATGCATAGCTCCCAACAAGTGCCGTTATAATGGCGGGATAAACTGGACCCAATGCCCCTGAATTGGCCCAGAGAGGAAGGATGCGGTAGAAACTCTCCGGACCGAAGTTAGGCCAGAAAAGTGTATAAAGCGCAAAAGCAACAAGCGCAAGGGAGAGGTTTACCCTCTTTTCCTTCCATTGAAGCTTCTTCATTCTGAAAACAACAAGGGCGCCCATTTCTATGCCCATGATGGCAAGGAAAACGTATGAATTCGCTATTGCGCCAACAATGTAAGGCACATCAATGGCAACAGCTGGAAGGGAAAAGCTGTTCACGCCTCCCAACAGTGCAGAGAAAGCAACGAAACCTGAAATACCGAGATGGCCAGGGGAAAAGATGTAAAGTAAAGCCCCAGATACAAAGAGTTCTGAGAGGAATGACAGAAGCAGAACCTTGAACATAAAGGAAGGATGCTTCAGCCATCCCACTCTTTTACCATTGGCAGTTGGGTCCAGGGCTATGTAAAAGTAAAAGATCATCCCAAGAACCATTCCGATTCCATAAACAAGCCAAGAAAGATAGAACGGTGCTGAAGATATCTCCCCAAGAAATACCCCAAGGGACATTATGGAATAAACAATGAAAAGACCAGAGATTCTGCTCATCTCTGCTCCAGTTATTGTATTCCTCCGGTTGGCTACCCATTCAAACAGTATGATCATGAATGCTACCATGAAGGCAGTGAATGCTAAGGTGAGCCACTTCATGAAGAAGGTGTCCTGGAGCATTGAAGGTGTTGCTGCTGACATAGCGATGATTGAACCGAACATGATTTTTTCAGTGCGCGATTCCTTGAAAAAGTAAAGAATGAACAGCATTTCGGAAATCATGGGTATAACGAACAGAAAGCTGTTAATTCCGGAGGTAAAATAACCCAGTATGCCTGCCGTCCCAGCCATGGAAATCCTTGCATTCTGGGTGTATGCAACAGTGAAGAGAAATGCACCCATGGAAACCTCATTCCAGGCAAATAATAGGGAAAACGCCATTGCCATTTTACCTGTTATTCCTTGTATTTGAGTATGCGTGGAGATCCACAGAAGGTAAACAATTGCTATGGTCATGATGAACATGGCAAGATTCGCTGTCAGTATGGTGGTAAAAAATCCAGGCGGCGCGGCAGCATAATAGTTGAGTGCATTGAGCATGCTGCCCATCATGGTCAGCAGAATCACCATATAAGCCAACTTCTTGAGGGTGAAATTATCAGAATTCTGCTTCAGGTAATTGAGGCTGTAAGCAATGAACATTGTCATAATCACAATAACAGATATGACTATGGGCAAGTTCTGCATGTTTCAGAATTGTTGCCTCCTATAAAATGGTTGAATGAGATGATAGGTTGTGCTAACTTATACTTAAAGCAAAATAGAATCAACAATCAAAATTATGCGGCACCGACCAAATAAGGAATAGTTTTTCCTTGCAATTATACAAATTATTATGGAACCAATATTTACTGGTTCTGCCCGACACACTTCAAAAAAAATTTAAATAAGGTCTTTCAATCCATCAATATGGAAGAAAAGGGTAGACTCATAGTCACCTTTTTAGTGATCTCCGTGGTGATTGGGGTAATTGCATACTTCTTGTTGCAATTCCTGTTTTCCCTGTTCTTTTTCGGTTATCCGGGAATTGCAGAGGGGCAGGCCTCAGATCCCGCTATTTCAACAGGAATAGCTTCCGGTGCTTTTGCCATAATGTTCCTGTTGTATCCTGTTTATAAATATGGGGACAGAAGTTCCACGGGAGATGATTTCAGGTGAATAGCAAACTAAAGAA
>JAJZOK010000001.1 GCA_021811525.1 Thermoplasmata archaeon
TGCCAGAAAAAAACTTTTCCGAAATTACAGTGCCGTCTATCCATCCATCGTCCCTGAGCCTTAGATCAGTCATTCGAAGGCAAATATCGCAGTGATCTGATTTCTTCAGTGAAGTTTGGTTGATTGGGGACATCTCGACGATCTTGTCATGGATCCTGATACTGTATTTTTCATGATTTAAACCTTCTATCACTCCTCTATACTGGATCACCTCATCCATGAACGAAGCAACCACGGGATTTGCCGGATTTTCATAGAAAATGCGCTGATTTCCAATTTGCTCTATTTCACCGGAATTCATGACCGCAATCCTGTCTGCAAGCAGCTGTGCCTCTTCCTGATCATGAGTAACAAATAGCGTTGTAACCCCCATTTCTTTTGTTATTCTCAGTATTTCAAGTTGAAGTGCCTTTTTTACCTGCCTGTCAAGGTTGCTTAACGGCTCATCCATTAAAAGTATGTCAGGCTCAACTGCAAGTGCCCTGGCCAGTGCCACTCTCTGCAACTGTCCTCCGGAGAGCTGTGACGGAGTACTGTCAATTTTTTCTGAAAGTCCAACTTTTGTGAGAAGATCCAGGATAAACTCATCACGCCTGGAGGCATTTGTTCGGTCATCCTGAAGAACAAACTCAATGTTCTTCCTGACACTCATGTGGGGCCAGACGGCATAATCCTGGAAAACCATGCCGATCTTCCTCTTCTGGGGAGGAATCTTTGAAACGTCCGCACCATTGAAAAATATCTCACCATTATCCAGTTCTTCAAGGCCAGCCAATACTCTCAATAGAGTTGACTTTCCAGAACCACTGTAACCCACAATTACAAAAAGTTCCCCTTTGAAAACTTCAAAATTTATTCCCTTCAGGACAAGTTTGTCGCCAAAGGACTTGTTGAGGTTTTTAACCCTTATAATAGGGTTGTTTTCCGTCATCCTATATCGACCTTCCATGATTCATTGAACCAAATATTGCACTCTTTACTTAACATTTCCCCTGCTTCATTTCTTGAGCAGTCACTGATAAAAAATTAAATACAATTCCACATTTCTAACTCATGAATCACACGGAATACAGATACCGGTATGACATGGATCTCAGGTTTGACCAGGTGAAGCGAATTATTTTCGGAAAGAATATGTCAAAAACTGTGGGGAAGGAGTTATCTGGCATAGAAAAGAAAAATGTTCTAATTGTGACGGATCCAAATGTGCATAAGTTCGGTCTTTTGAATGAGGCAGTAGAGTCAATCTCCAGTTCTGGAATCAGGTACGAAATCTACGAAGATATCTCAAACGAGCCAACCATGGAAAATATCGTGAAAGCCGTTTCATTTGCAAGGGAAAATAGTGAATTTGACTCGGTTTTAGGCATAGGAGGCGGAAGTGTGCTGGATACAAGCAAAATGGTGGCCAGCATGATTACCAACCCAGGCGAACCAAAAGACTACCTTACACCAGTAGAGGATAGATTTAAAAATCCTGGTGTTCCGAAAATTCTCATACCCACCACCGGAGGGACAGGAAGCGAAGTATCAAATATGTCCGTTGTAATTGAAAAGGATACTATGTACAAGACCTGGGCAGCAAGCAGTAACCTCCTTGCCGACACTGCATTAGTGGATCCGGTACTTAATTTGAGCGCACCTCCAAGAACAACCGCCGCAAGTGGAATGGATGCACTTGCACATAATATTGAGGGTCTCATAAGCAAGGAAGCCAATGCAATTTCAGATGGCATGGCAACAAAAGCGGCCACACTTATATCCAACAACCTCAGGACTGCATACAATGATCCCGGAAACATTGAGGCAAGATCTTCGATGTCAATGGGAGCCATGCTGGGCGGAATGGTTATAACATATCCCTGGGTGGCGGGACCATCCATTCTGGGACATTGTCTCGGGGAGGCATTTGGACCAAAATATGGTGCTATACATGGTGTTGCCGTGGGTCTCTCCCTTCCATATATACTTGATTTTAACATTTCAGCTGCTTATAACAAAATATCATCTCTTGCCAGAATATTTGGGGTTAAGCACAAAGGAGAATCACCAAGGACAGTTGCAGCAAAAATTCCGTCTGCCATCATCACTCTCCTGGAAGATTTGGAAATGCCAACCACTCTTAAAGATATAAATTTCCCGAAAGGAGATATTGAAAAGTTTGCAAACTATATTTTTGAATCGAGGCAAAAATTGTACGATCTTCCAAGATTCAACCCGAGGAGACTTACTAAGGAAAACTCCATCAGGTTGATTACAAACATGTTTGACGGTACGTTTGAGAATTACAATGATTCCGGGAGGAAGTGATATAATGGAGACATTCAAAATGTTTATTGATGGAGAAATGGTTGATTCATCAGACCATAAACAGATAGATGTTAGAAATCCGGCTAACGGGGAAATTATCGCAAGAGTCCCATCTGCAAGCAAAGATGATGTAGGACGGGCTATAGACGCAGCCAGAACGTCATTTGAATCTGGATCATGGGGCAGGTTATCTCCAGGTGAAAGATCAAGCGTTCTGTTCAAGGTCGCTGACCTGCTGGAAAAAGAGTCGGCAAAATTTGTCGAATTGGAGACATTGAACGCGGGAAAGAGCATTAAACAGGTGTCAGGTTACGACATACCATACACGCTTGACAATATACGCTTCATAGCTGGATCAGCGAGGATACTCGAGGGGAAGGCCATGGGAGAGTATGTCCAGGACGGAACCAGTGCGATCCGGAGAGAACCTATTGGCACTGTGGGTGTCATAACGCCCTGGAACTATCCTCTCATGATGGTAATATGGAGAGCCTTTCCTGCAATTGCTGTTGGTAACTCCGTTGTAGTCAAGCCCGCAAGCTATACTCCACTTTCAACGATGAAGCTCAGTGAAATTATGGAAAAAGCAGGCGTACCGAAAGGAGTATTCAATGTTATCACAGGGCCTGGAAATATGGTCGGGGAGGAGCTTGCAAAGAGCAGAAACCTCGACATGATTGCATTTACTGGTAGTACTGAAGTGGGAAAGAGGTTGTCAGAACTGGGGTCCGGCAATCTTAAAAAAGTATCACTGGAACTTGGTGGGAAGGCGCCTTTCATAGTTTTCAGAGATGCAAATCTTGATGCGGCGGTAGAGAGTGCAATAGTCGGGGGACTTGTAAACAATGGGCAGGACTGTGCAAATTCAACAAGATACTACATTCACGAATCTATCGTTGATAAATTCATGGAAAAATTGACAAAGAGACTTCTAAAGGTAAGAGTAGGTAACCCTATGGATCAGGATACCGACTTCGGTCCTCTTATTTCCCAGGCACACAGAGACAGGGTTGAACGTTATATAAAAGCCGGACAGGAAGAAGGTGGGGACCTTCTTATAGGCGGTGACAGGCCACTTATAAAGGGACACGAAAATGGTTACTTCCTGAATCCTGCAGTAATCTATACTGATAATGAAAATTCCTCCATTGTAAAGGAAGAGATTTTCGGTCCTGTATTCAGCGTTTTAAAATTTTCGGAATATGATGATGTTATAAGGAGAAGTAATGACGTAACTTATGGCCTTGGATCATCTGTATGGACATCAGATATAACTACTGCCATGAAAGCGGTTCGGGATCTCAGATTTGGTACCGTGTGGGTAAATGAACATGTCGTTGT
>JAJZOK010000024.1 GCA_021811525.1 Thermoplasmata archaeon
GGCATTTTGAGAGCGATTGTCAGATCATCAGAAAAATTTGAGGTAAGGATCCTCAGGCCATCGGAATGGGAGACCTTGAGAGATGCCCTGGACATAAACATGAAAAGGATCTGTACTTCTCTCCTGGCAACGGGAATGAGGTACGCAGAGCTGCAGAGATTCAGGGGGAACCCTGACTGGCTGGATGGTAGATTCGTCTATCTTCCCCGAGGTTCCATGATGAAGGTCAAGGCAAAACAGAAAGAGAGAGCCATAAGGCTAAGTGATATCGGCAAGACTCTCATTTCAGATCTATTTCAGGCTCCTCACCCATTGCCTGAGCTTCCTGCATTTGACATGAAGCTGAGAAGGTTATCTAAGAGGATCCTTGAAGGAGCTCCAGTCAACAATAAGACTTTCAGGAAGACTTGCAAAAAATCCTCAGACACTGCGGGGCTCAACCGGAAAAGGGATACGCACATCTACTGACAGCCATATTTCTTGCTTCTTCAAGCACCGGTGCAAGAGTGGGAGAATTAGCCAGGATTAACACTGATGATCTGAAGAATGATGGAATTTACATCAGAGCGGAAAAGAGAGAAGGAAACAGGATAGTTGGAGTTGCTCCGGAAGTCATGGAATACCTTTTTGACTTCAGGGCCAACTGGAGGCTCAAGCCATCAGATCCTTCCGACAAGGGACTATTCGTATGGTACTACAGGAAAGCCAAGGGAGTTACGGTGGTTAAAAGATACGGTGCCGATAGCCTTAGAAATTTAATCAGGGAAAAGGCAAAGGCCGCGGGCTGTGAGGGTGTTAACTCACACAGCCTGAGAAGATTTGCAGCTACTGAACTCTTCAGGCAAAACGCGGACTTCAGGAGAGTGCAATTCCATTCAGGGCACACAGATCCAAAGAGCACATTGAGGTATGTGAAAATGGTCGATGAAATAGAGGCCAGGAGGAATGCCGAATTGCTTCGGCCCTTTTTTCAAGAAGTTATTGAAAGAGAGGTGATGAAAAGAATGAATTTGAGAAGAGATATGAAACGTATAACAGGTGCGGGGAAACAGCAGGAATTTTCGAACACTGTTGCAGACTCTGAAAAAGACTATGCTTTCAGAGTAAGCGCGGGGATTCAATTGGTGAAAAAGGCAGAAAAGAGCATTAGTTCTGTGCCAATAAAAGAGCAATGCAAATTAGAAGAGAATGAGACAGAAATTCTTGTGGAGACAATTGTAAAGGAGGTGAAAAGGGTACGCGGGATAAAAGTTTTCGAAGCGAATAATGCGCGGGGAGAGGGATTCGAACCCTCGCTCTCAATTGAGAAACAGCTTAGCAGGCTGCCGCCGTACCGCTGGGCCATCCCCGCTCATGCGGTGAAACGTTCCTGGAGGTCATTGGCAACTTGCTCAAGTACCTCTTCAAAATCCTCATTTTCTAGAGTAACAACTTCCCCAGAGGGAAGGATTATTTTTGCGTAATACATTTCCCCGTCCTTGGAAATCTCGACCTCTGCCAGTTTTTCACCCATGATATTCCACCCTTAATTTACTTGGATATTATAGTTATTTCCTAACCTTGCGTCCGTTGTTCACCCTAGAAAGGAATTTTTCCATCATGCTTAGCAAGGTATTTTTATCTTGTCTTTGTTCTGGTATCTTAAATATCATTTAAGAGCGATTTAAATTTCTGGTCCGCAATTTGGGCTTTGGGGCATTACTTCTTCTGTTAGATTAAAATATCCTGAGAATAAAATCTAGATTTAATTTTTTTTTATTGTGGAACCAATAATTTAGCATATTTTTTTCGCATTCGTGTAATCATTGTACCAATAAATCTCTATATACTAATTAAAATCCGAACTTTATGCTAAAACAATTAGCAATGTTTACAGTTGCTGTGGTAATGGTCCTTTCGGCTGTTTCCATAGTAACTGCAGATGGAATTTCCACTTCCACCTCGAACCATGCGAAGCTTGGAAATTACCTTCTTGAAAACACAACCCAAACCGGCTCATTTAACCTGAGCTATGTAAATGATAATGCCCACATTTTGGTGGCCAATTCAATAAATGCCACTGGGCAAGCTATAGGCAGTACAAGTCTGACCCAGTTTAACACAGACAATATGGTAGACCTTGGAAGCAACCTGACGGTTTTCACCTCGGGAAGTGAGAAGACCCTTCTTCTGGCGACACAGAGCCCACTTGTAGGCGGTGTGACACCATCCATAACACTGAACCTCACAACACCTGTTTCCCAGGTAGTGCTTAACGCCAAACAGACTGCTTTCCTGTCCAACCACAGTGGCTCATTGGTGTCAACATTCTACGAGAACAATATCTATAACTTCACAGTTGGCGGAATGTCATTCCTCCTGTTCTCAAGTGAGAGGGCAAGCCTTTCAAACTCAAAGATGACCCTGACATACAGCGGGCAGAGTTCCATTTCAGCACCAGTTTTTGTTGGAATTGTCTCTACTTCAGCATTGAAGAACATGTTTGAGAGTGAAAGGGGAGACAATGGGAACCCATTCGCATATAACAACACAACAGGCACAGTTTCTGGCAAGTTCATGTCGTTCAACTTCAATGACAAGAGCGGTTCCTTCACAAACGTCACATCCAACCTTGTACATGACACAGTGTTCACCAGCATGGCAGCTTCTGGAAACGGAACCATAGGCCTTAACAACCCCAATCCGGAATTCCCAACCATAAGCCCGATACTTGCAGGAAACCTCTTCTTCTATGGAAATAACACCGTGGTTTACCAGATACACGACAACCCGTCACTGGCAACAAACATTCTTCTGAGCAACGGTACCCTGAACCTTTCTGTAGCAAATGGAATCAACGTGTCAGTTTACAGGCCAGCGCCTGAGGATGTACAGCATGTCAACATAACAAACCCCAACTATACCAGTGCAGGCCTTGGAGACCAGTTTGAAGTAGAAGCCTCATCCACCATAGTGCTCTTGCACAACAGCACATTCAGGGCTTCCCTGTTCGCGCACCATGCAACTGTCTCAGTAAACAACACTACTGGTATGATCTCCATAACCACAAAGGGAAATGCACAGATCAGCTTTGTTGCTCCTCCAGGGCTTCAGCAGATCAGTCACCCGCTTGCCAAAGCAATAGAATATGCAGTGGAGCATGGGAGACTGGCAGCACTGGTTGTCCTTGGTACACCTGGCGGCAATAATACCAACATGTCGGTGAACTACAACAGCACAATGGCAATCAGCATACAGAATGTCAACACTAACAGTGTCACCATAAAGGTCGGCTCTACCTCTTCACACGAGGGAACGAACTTTGGCATTTTCGTGCCCAATGGAGTGATTGCAAACAACTCCAAGATTGTGGTTACCTTTGATTCAAAGAACACAGTGACTGTAAGCAATATCTCCTCTGTGATAAACGCAACAAGCACCACGCAGGCTGCTATCTATAAGGTTAGCGTAAGTGGAGGCACCTTAATAGTGGTACACGTGCCACATTTCTCAAACCACACCATAGAGATTTCTACAGGCAGCACACAGACAGGGCTTCCGGGCCTACCTGGAAATGAGGCTGTCTACGTAATCGGTGGCGCCATAGTGGTGGTTGCCCTTATAGGAGTGGGCCTTGCAATGAGAAGGAGGAAGTAATCCAATTACTTCCCAATTTTTTTATTTTTTAATTCTTGGTCCATTTTACGATTTATTGATTCAAAGTAACGGCATACGAATCCCTTCAAATAATTCTGTGACTTAAGTTAAAATATCATTTCTGAAAACTATAAATACTAGCTGATCCTTAACGCACGTGGAGGTGTCCCATAGTGATCAGCTTCATTAAAAGGCGCGACTACGACGATGATGAAGAAAGTGATGACGACGACGATTTGTAACTATTAACCACCCCTTTTTTAAGACTCTACAGCCGAGCCTGACCATAGGTTGAATTTTTATTATTAAACGCATTAAGGCATACTTGGAAAAAGTTCCACAGGACCCAACTGTATTCGATTTATTGCACCCTAGCATAGGCAGCCTCCTGAAGGAGAGGGGCATTCTTGAACCCACTGAGCCACAGGCAAAGGTCATACCACAGATCCTGGAAGGAAAGGATGTGCTTCTTTTATCCCCAACAGGGACAGGAAAAACAGAGGCAGCGATTTTCCCTATTTTTCACAAAATACTAACTCACCGTCCGGATCCAGTCTCCACAATTTTCATAACGCCATTGAGAGCTTTGAACCGGGATATGCTGGACAGGTTAATCAAGTACGGTAAAGAACTTGGAATCCGGGTACAGGTAAGGCACAGCGACATTTCTGAATCGGCAAGAAGGGAAATAGTAAACCACCCGGGAGACATATTAATCACAACGCCGGAAAGCCTGCAGATCATGCTAAATGGAAAGAGGCTCCGTGAAATTATAAAGAACGTGAAGTACGTTGTAGTTGACGAACTTCATGAGGCCGCGCAGAATGAGCGCGGGTCACAGTTTGCCATTGCCATGGAAAGGCTAAGGGAGCTCGCAGGAGATTTTCAGAGAATAGGCCTTTCCGCAACTATTGGGAACGCAAAGGAGCTATCGCATTTCCTGTCGCCGTCCAAAGATGTAACTATAGTCAGGTCCAGCCTGAGAAAGAAAATGGAAATAGCAGTGGGTATACCACCAAAGGCCCCTGAAGAAGTTGCTGAAGCAATGGGGTGTGATGAAGGTTATGCAGGAGCCATCCTGTATATGTGGGACATGATCCAGAAGCACAATGGAACACTCGTCTTCGTAAACACCAGGAGCGCTGCGGAAGACATTGCTTTCAGGCTGAGGCTTTATATTGACGAACCTTCAGTGCAGGTTCACCACGGTTCACTGTCCCGAGAAGCGAGAGAGACTGCAGAGGCAGATTTCAAGGCTGGAAAGATAAAGGCCCTGATTTGCACCTCGTCCCTTGAACTTGGGATAGATATAGGCACTGCAGACCTCGTTCTTCAGCTCAACTCCCCGAGACAGATAAACAAGCTAATACAGAGGGTTGGAAGATCGGGCCACTGGATAGAAAAAATATCACTGGGGAAAATTGTCTGCAGCGATATTATTGAGCTTGAGGAAGCGACTGCGATCGTTTCCCATATTCTTACCGGGCACCTCGAGGACATCCTCATAAGAAAGAATTCACTGGCAACACTTGCGAACCAGCTTATCCTCCAGTCCAAGTTCTTCCAGAAAATTGACCTGGACCAGTATTACAAAGTAGTAACCTCATCCTATCCCTTCAAGGGCCTTTCCAGGGTGGAATATGACAATGTTGTTGATTTTCTCGTCTCCACAAGGAAACTCTGGAAAGAGGATAATTTTGCAGGAAAGAGGAAAGGCGTCCTGAATTACTACATTGAAAACATTTCCATGATTCCAAGCGAGAAGAACTTCAAGGTCATCGACATGGTGAACAAGAAGTTCATTGGCACCCTTGATGAACGTTATGTCGTAAACGAACTTGAAGCAGGGAGTTATTTTGTCATTAAGGGCTCCACCTGGAGAATTATCAGGATTGAAGAGGAGAAGATACTTGTTGAACCCTTTCCCACTGCAGCTATTGCACCAAAGTGGTCTGGTGAAGATATTCCAGTGCTCATTGACGTAACAGGCAAAGTCTCGGAGAACAGGGAGAAAAAAATTGTCCCTCCGTTTGTTGAAGAGTACTCAAGGGAAGAGCTCGAGAACTGGTACAGAAAGGACACTGCCACACTGGACAGGACCATTATAGAAAGCAAGGGAAGTGAAATCATCATCCAGGTCATGCTAGGAACCAGGGGAAACTTCGCCCTTGCAGAGATCTTCTCCAGCCTGCTGGCAGGAATAACAGGGGAAAGCGTGGAGATGGATTATTCTCCTTATCACATATACGTAAGGGCATCCAGAAGGATACCCGCCAGGGACGTCAGGAGAATCATCTTAAGCATTGAGCCTGAAAAAATTCAGCAATATATTGCAGGTTCTGCCAGGAGATCCAGATTCTTCAATTCTGTTTTCCTGTATGAAGCGAGGAAATTTGGCGTCATTAGCAACAATGCAGATATGGGGAGAATTAGACTGGAAAAGATCATTGACTCCTACCGGGACACACCCTTGTATACAGATTCCATCAGAAAACTTGTTTCTGATTACATGGATTTAGGGAGCCTCAGGCATTATCTCGGTAGAGTTCAGGACCAGACTATGGAATTTGTCATGAATGATGACATATCGGAAAGTTCTGATGTGTTCATTTCCCATTACTCAGAGAGAGTAGCTCCGCTCAAGCCCACAAAAACCATACTTGAAGCTGTAAAGAAGAGGCTCATCAATGAGGAGGTCACGCTCTTCTGCACATCCTGCCAGTATGTCAGGACCATCAGGATCAGGGATATAAAATCAATAAGATGCCCTCAATGCGGCAGTTCCCTGGTTGCATCCCTTTCCCCATTCGAGAGAAACCTCCTTAATGAGGCGAGGGAAGAGACTCCGGAAGGCCTCAAGATAAGGAAGAGGCTTGTCAAGAACGCACACCTTGTCAGGGAAAGAGGCATGCAGGCCATTATGGCGCTCGCAGCAAGGGGAATAGGGCCGGAAACAGCTTCCAGGCTCCTTGTTGTCACATACCACAACGAGGAGGACTTCATTAGGGCAATTCTCGCTGGGGAGATGGATTATGCAAAGAGCAAGCGGTACTGGGACTGATGCAACAGATTTAAATTTATGATTAATTGTCAAACATTCATGCCTGAAAATCGTGTTCTCAAGACTCTTGAAAAATACAGGATCAAGAATCAGGATGTGCCCATAATCGTAGAGGGCAAAAATGACCTTGGGTGCTTAAGGTCACTTGATTTTCTAGGCAACATCATAATCCTGAACAGTGGGAATAGCCTAGTGCATTTTTCGGAAAATGTTGCAGAAACAAATGACGAGGTCATCATTCTTACAGACTTTGACAGGAAAGGCGTGGAAATAAAGAAAAATCTCCAGATGTACATGTCAGGACTGGGTTGCCATGTGGACACAGCCCTGTGGGACACCCTGAGGAAATATGTGCCCATCAGTACAGTGGAGGAGCTCCCTTTCGCTGTTCAGAGGATTAAAGATGATCTAGAGCACAACACCATTGACCGTGAATCCATAAAGAGAAAGTGGAATTTCTGAGAACTGAAGCAGATTCCGATGAACCTTTTATAACAGCGCCTGATTATGTAGAAATGGCTTCTAACATAAAGATTACATTCATTGGCACAGGGGGTTCCTGGCCTAGCCCTGGACGTGGCCTTCCTGCAGTTGCCGTTCAGATTGACGAAATATTAAACCTCTTTGACTGCGGAGAGGGTTCACAGAAGCAGCTCATGAAGAGCAGCCTCTCATTCATGGCCATTGATAACATTTTCATCACACACTTTCACGGTGACCATTTCCTTGGGCTTCTTGGAATGGTTCAAAGCATGTCCTTTAACAACAGGGAAAAACCCCTCCATATTTATGGCCCAAAGGGTGCCATACGAACAATGAGTTCTGCCCTCAACATCGGGTATTATCGGCCAAAGTTTGAGATTCGTGTTGGAGAACTGGAACCGGACAGGAATTATGATTTTGGAAAGTTCCGCATTTCAACATTGAAGAACGACCATACGGTGCCCGCTATGTCCTACAGACTCGAAGAACCGGACATGGTGAGGATTGACAAGGAAAAGGCAGAGAGTCTCATGATTCCTTCCAAGAAGCTGGAAGAACTGAGGACCAACGGCATGCTGGCGCTTGACGGCAAAACGTTCACGCTGGATCAGGTTTCAGGGGGCATCAGGAAGGGGAGAAGGATCGTATACACAGGCGACACAAGGCCGCTTGATACCATGGTGGAGTTTGCACGGGGGGTAGATGTCCTGATCCACGAAACTTCCACGGATTCAACACTGGAGCCAAAGGTAAACGAGTTCGGCCACACCTCTGCGAGGCAGGCGGCTGAAATTGCAAAAAAAGCTGGAGTGGGGAAGTTCTTTCTATACCATTACAGCCCTAGGTACGAAAGCATTGAAAGCCTGATTAATGAAGCACTGGAGATATACCCTCAATCTGTTGCAAGCAAAGAACTTATGGAGTATGAAATCCCAGTAAGGCACGAATCAGGTTAATCACTGTGATACCTTAATCCTGGATTCTGCTTCCCGGATAATTCTTGACAGGGCGTTTTCTGTTCCCTGCTGGAAATGCCGGGTCATAAGCCTCTTGAAAATGACAAGCTTCACGGAAAGGTGTATGTCCCATTTCACCGTGATCCTGGAACCGTTCCCGAATTGGGAGATTTCAATCCTTTTGAATCCAGTGAAGGGCCCACTGTGATAGTTTTCGGTGCAGTACAGTGAATCCTGGTCGCAGAAGTATGACATCTTTCCCTCCCCGGGGAAGGCAAACCGTACTCTGAACATGCCACCTCTGGTCTCCGAGATCTCCCTCATTCCGTGCCAGAATTCCGGCAGGTTTTTCCACTGTGAAAGAACATCTATGATTTCTTCGGAGGATGCGGTAGTGTCTGCAGAAACGCTGAACTTAACGGCCCCTAACATACCCTTACCTATATATGTATCAATTACTCCCCTTAACCGTTATCCCTCTAGATCCCTGATAATTTCCCGATCTCTGTGAATAACTCTTTTCTGGAAAGGATTCCATCCTGTGAAAGACGATCTGAGCAATCCTGTCTCCCCTGTTAATCTTGAGCTCATCAGTGCCGGAGTTGAAGAAAGAAAGAGTCAATGTTCCCTGGTATCCCGCGTCTACTGCTCCAAATGAGCCTATGACTCCACGCCTTGCATATGAAGACCTGACCCAGATCTGTCCCATGACATCTTCCGGGAGCTTGAGGTATTCCATTGTTGCCACTAGAAAATGTTTGCCAGCGGGTATGGAGCAATTTTCCATTTCTTTTCCGTCAAATCTTAGTACTGCAGCCCTCAGATCATAACCATTCGGGGTTACTGACTCATCCATGAATTCCTCTGCTATGAGCTGCCCTTTGCTTGATAGTGAAATGATCTCCCTGTCGCTTAGAGTTGCCATCAATACCCTAAGTAACTGGTGCTAAATGTTCTTTCTGCACACTCAAAGCAAATCTGTTCAGGACCGTGTAGAAGAGCACGGCTAAACCAAACGAGATGTAATAGCTTATGTCCACACCGTTAAGCATTGACCCGATGGGGCCCTGGAAATAGGCAGGAGGGTACATGAACGGGATTGAAATGAGAATGGCCGCAGCATAAGCAATGGCTCCGGAATATGTCTTGGGAGACCTACCTGACCCATTGAGTCTTGGATTGATGATGAAATAATGTGCGAAGAGTACCCCGAGCCAAGGTGTTATCCAGTAGTCGAGAATGAAAAGGAAATCCTCATAGAAGCTATAGAACGTGCCGTAGCCTATGATTCCGAGGGAAACGGATATTGCAGTTCCAAGCAGAATAGGGATAGTTCGCCCTTTCCTGTTGATTGCAGTGTTGAAAGAGAGACCGTTTGAATATAGGTTGATGGCGTTGGCTGCAATTCCCCCGAGGAATAGAGCCACCATACCGGCTATGAAGTACCGCCCCATATAGTCTGCAAGAGCTGATGCCGGATTTGAGATGGCATTTGAAGTGTAAATTGCAACCAGCATGCCGAGCAATTCTATCCAGAATGAGGCAATTGCCCCGCCCAGAAAAGCGTACAGAAAAGAACGTGATTTTTCCCTCTTGCCTCCAACAAACCTGGAATAATCCGAGGCGTAGGGCCCCCATGCCATTATGTATGAGAAGGATGCTGCAAGTGTAATCCCGAAGCCAGCAAATACGGGGATCACGGGAGATGACACATACGGAATGCCACCCTGCAGATCCATAATGGATCTGATGCTGATCACTAGGAACAGAATGCCAAGAACTACGGACATGGCCAGTTCAAAACGCCTGATAGCCTCGTGGCCGTAATATGCGAGCACGAGAACTATTGCCGCTACTATGAGAAGCAATATGACATAAAATGTTCCCCTGATGATGAGTTCAAGGGCGAAGGATGCAAGCACAAGATTGACAGTTAACCAGCCGAGAGTATTGCCCCATTGAAGCAGAGCCATCACTGATGAACCTGTTCTGCCGAATGGCCCATGGCTCAGTTCCATCTGGCTTTTTCTGGCCATGACCCCGATCACACTCATTACACCAAGAAGAGAACCGCCTGTTATATTTCCAATTACAAGGGCAATAATTGTGAGGTTAAGAGGCTGGCCAAGGGAGATTGGTATGAATCCTATTGCGAAATCCCCTATTGTGAGGTTGGCAGCGAACCATATATAGAAGAGGCTGAAAGGCCTGTGTATCTTTGCAAGGCCCGTGCCTGATGAATCCGCAGTTGTGGCTGCCAGGCTTTTACCGAACTGTTGTTCGCTACCCATTGAACTGGAATATGCGGATCATACATTAATATGTTCTATCACCATCCTGCCAACAGTTGCCTTCTTGTAGCGAACTTAACATATATGCTGATCAGATCACAGATCATGAGCCTTGAGGAAAAGGTTGAGGCAATTTTATATGCGTCTGAGAACCCACTTTCCATCGCCGACATAGCAACGGTCCTCAATGAAAGCAAGGATGAAGTTGTCAAGGCGCTCAAGGCATTGATAAAGGACTACAGAAAGCGTCCTACATCACTGGATATCGTGAGGAGCGGGATCAGGTACAAGATGCAGCTTAAGAATGAGTTTTCTGAAATGGTGACCCCTGTCTCCAAAAGGGAGATATCAAACCTGGAACTCAAGATACTTGGCTTTGTAGCTGCCAATTCACAGTGCATGAGGGGAGACATAGTGCAGCACTTTGGCGACAGGTCAAGAACTCCACTGGAAGGCCTTGTACGCAGGAAATTCCTTTCCGCAAAGAAATACAGAAACACTGAGCTTTACAGTGTAACAAGAGAGTTTTACAGGTATTTCAATATAAACAAGAATGAACTAGAGGCGAGGTCAAAGAACACAGAGGAGACGGAAAGCAGTGAGTAAGATACTGCTTGTCGGCGGCGGAGGCAGGGAAGATGCAGTTGCCAGGAAAATTGTGGAAAGCGGGGGAGAACTGTTCAGTGCACTGAAGAACCGGAATCCATCCATCCTTGGCCTCAGCAGAGAACACCTAATAGTAGACGAACTTGACCATGCCAGAATCGTAGAGTTTGCCGTCAGCAGGGGTGTTGAACTTGCCTTCATTGGCCCAGATCCTGTGCTGGACACCCCTCTAGAGGATGAGTTGTCGAAGAAGGGCATCCTGGTGGCTTCTCCTACAAGGGATGCAGCGAGGCTTGAGACTTCAAAATCCTTCATGAGAGACCTCCTATCAAGGCACAAAATCACAGGGAATATATTTTCAAGATTATTCAGGGACAAAGACGACCTTCAATCGTTCCTGTCCCACGAGACAAGGGAATTCGCTGTAAAGCCAATTGGGCTTACCGGCGGTAAAGGCGTAAAAGTCATGGGTGTTCAACTTCGCAATGCTGCAGAGGCCATTTCATATGCAACACAGATTATTGATCATGATGGTCAGGTTCTCCTTGAGGAAAGAATAACCGGGGAGGAGTTCTCCCTTCAGGTTTTTACAGACGGCAGCAGGATTGCCGCTACCCCGCTTGCCCAAGACTTCAAAAGGGCATACGAGAACGATGAAGGCCCAAATACTGGCGGAATGGGATCCATCACGGACAGTAATGGGCTCTTGCCTTTTATTCCAAGAAAAAGTTATGATTTCGCGCTTTCTGTGATGAAGCAAATTGCTGGTTCAATGAAGAAAGATGGAACCCCATTCAAGGGCGTAATGTACGGTCAGTTCATGGAAACAGCAGAGGGGCCAAAAGTGGTGGAGGTAAATGCCAGATTTGCGGACCCTGAGAGCATGAACATCCTGAGCCTTTTCAAGGGGGATTTTGTGGAGCTTCTCTACTCCATAGCCGAAGGCAACCTCATGACGAATTTCTCCTTCCTGGATGCAGCAAGCGTGCTAAAGTATGTTGTTCCAAAGGGCTACGGAACTAAACCTGTACCAGGCAGCCTTTCAGTTGACCTGAAGTCGATGCCAAAGGACATCATGCTCTATTATGCAGCGGTTTCAGGCACAAAGGAAAAAGTGGAGATGTCCACATCACGATCCCTTGCCCTTGTTGGAATTGCCCCCACAATAGAGGAAGCCTCTGATAGGGTGGACCAGAACCTGCACCGCATCAAGGGCGATTACTACATCAGGCATGACATAGGTTCAAGGCATATGATGGAAGAGAAAATGAGGAAATTCAGGATATCATGATTTTTCCATGAATTCTTGGAGTCTTGTTTGGTGTTGCCACCACAAGTTCATTCTTTAATTTCACAATGGGTTTTTCAAGCGTGAATTTGCCTCTGTCTGCAACACCCCTCTGGTATCTCATCTGATCAGAGACAAAAATCTCAAAGCTGGCGTCATCTGTAGCTTTTACTGCCGGGTGGAATTCAAATTTGCCCTGGAATTCAGTGAGATATTCGAAGGACCCTTCTGTCAAGAACATTCCCCTTTCGATTTCCTCTGCATCGATATTTTTCAAGGCTAGGCCAACCCTCGTTCCACTTTCCACTGTTTCCTGGTCCTCATCCTGCACCTGAATGGACCTTATCTGCGCTTCTTTGTTTGCGTATGAGCACATGAGTTTCTGATGCCTCTCCACCTTTCCTCCAAGCACAAAGCCTAGGGCAACTGTCCCAACGCTCTTGACCTTGAAGAAATGGTCCACTATTATTGTGGGCTTGCTGAACCTTGGGATGTGCCTTTCCTTGGAAAGTATATCCAGGAACTCCATATGGTTTCCTGAGTAGAACTTGTAATCCTTGAGGGAAGTTTTAGAAATAATTGGTTTCAGTTGGTCAATCTTGCTTTCGTCATCCACAAAGAAATACCCGCGTTTTAATCCCATAAGATCCAGTGCGATAATGACCTCGCCCAGTTCCCTTGTGAGGCTGTTGCCGTTAACAAGTGCAAGGTCGGAAGGGTAAATGCAGTCTGTGAGGGCAGACACCTTGTCCGGAAAACGCGTCGGGGTGAGGAAAGTGTACACGTTTTCCCCATCCTTCCTGTTGTGAAGTGTAATGTCGCTTTCAGTTGCCTTCTTGGATACTGTCTTCAGGAAATCGTTTACATCATATGCAAATGCGTTCAGGCTATTCATTTAAAACTCCTGCCTCCTTAAGTATATGGTGCTGCAATAATGAAACCATCTGTCTGGAGTCATTGGGAAGCTCAGACCTCACGTATATGAGGCCAGTGTCCCTCACTTTGCTTCCAAACTCGTGATCAAGATCGTAAAGGATCTCAAGATGCTCATATATGAAACCTATGGGGACGGCCAGTACTTCACTGTATCTGTTTTCCCCGATCTTGCCAAGCAAATCGTAGATTGATGGTTCAAGCCAGGCATTCCCATATTTCCCCCGACTCTGGTACCCTACAAAGTACTCTTTCACGCCAAGCCTGGATGCAATCAGCTCCGAGGTTTTTCTGAAGTCATGGTCATATGCATTTTCAGTGCCCCTGAAAAGGGGGAGGCTATGTGCATCAAAAAGCAGTGCCGTTTCCTCATCAATGGGGTATTGCTTCATCAGGCTTGTCCAGACTTCAGACAACAATTCAAGATCAAACCCGTTCACCAGACTGATTTCAGCATTGTAAGACATTTCCTTCATTGCTTCCAGCGATGGTTCCAGATAAGAGTTTTTAACATTGGTCGACTGGAAGGGGAAGAGCGGAATTGCAATAATTTTCTCTGAACCCGAGTTCTTTGCCATAAGGAGTGCATCCTTAAGGGATGGTTTCCAGTGTTTGTTGCCAAGAATCACCTCAAAATCCCCATATTTGGAAAGCCCCGTTTTAAGTTTATCAACTATCATGTCTACTATGGCATTTGAAGGGGAGATGCCATTTGCCATTGCATATTTCTCTGTATTTTCCTTCATGGCGTACTCAGGCACAGGCCTTCCTTCATATATTCCTTCCAGGTAGGGAGCGACATCTTCCATCCTTGTGGGGCTCCCATAAGCCATTAAAATAACTGTGATCATCTGTTTCCCCCTGATTGGTGTACAGTTCTTACAATTTCCTTTAGTGTCTCAGGATTGGTATCCGGAAGCACCCCATGCCCGAGATTGAATATGTAATTACTCTTCCCACTCATCTTTTCTGATAGTATACGTGATTCACTTATTGCCAAATTCGGAGCCCTGGACGCCATGACTGGATCAAGGTTCCCCTGAAGGCCAATGTCTGAATCGAGTATGTTGGATTCCAGGGGAAGGTTGACTCTCCAGTCCAGGCTGAGATAATCAAATCCTGCCATGGACAACTCCTCAAGCACTCCACCGGTCTGTGTGCTGAAATAAATAGTCTTCGTTAGCCCGGTTAGTTCTGCCGTTATCTCATTGAGGAACTTTTCCCTGTACCAGGGAAAGAAAGAAGGTGGCAGAAAACCCGCCCAGCTGTCAAAAATTTGAATGGCATCTGCCCCGGATTTTACTTGCTGCCTGCAATTTGAAATGACCATTTCCCTTATCATTTGCATGAGCTTCATCATAGCCTTGTCATCACGGTAAAGGAGGGTTCTGGTTGCAGACAGGTCTCTGTCAGGACGCCCCAGCGTGAGATAGGAGGCTATGGTCAGAGGGCCGCCAGAGAAACCTATAATTGGCACCTCCGGGAATTCCTCCTTAAATTTCTTGATTGCCTCAAAAGTACCATATTGCATTTCTGAGACGGAAAAATCTGAAATCCCTGCAAGTTCTTTATTTGTATTTAATGGATTTGAAATCACTGGACCGACGTTTTCAATGAAATCGAGACGAAACCCCATTGCCTCCAGTGGAATTGTGATATCTGAGAAAATAATGCCCGCGTCTACGCCAAGCAATCCAATAGGCTCTGAAGTAACCTTTACTGTGAGGTCCGGGTCCTTGCATATTTCTTTGATGCTGTGTTTGGTTCTTAACTCCCTGTAACCCTTCAGGTAGCGCCCTGCCTGCCTCATGAACCAGATCGGGGTAAAATCATGCGGCTCACCGTTCAATGCAGCCAGGAAGTTGTTCATGATGCATAATCTGCGGGTAAATTAAGAATGTTTCCAGCAAACATTTGAATGGAAATCATGATATCTCTATCTTCACTGCCCAGTCTGTCTTGTTCTGCACAACATTTACATTGAGCTCCATTTCTTTGAGCCTTGCAATCATGTCCTCTGCTTCAGTCTCCTTTGAGAAATGAATGTAAAGGCTGTCGTAACCTATTTCCGGCATTGCAGAAATTTTTGGAAGGATAGGTTCCATCCTGCCAATAATCTCCCTGAATTTTCCAATGTCTGCATGAAGGCTACCGTTGTTGATTTTCTTCTGCGCGAGATCAATAAGCGCCGAAGCCATTCCTTTCTGTACCGTTTTCGATATCTGCTTCTCACTGGGTATGAACAATGTGTAAGCGGTAAATGCAAATCCAATAACCAGGGCAATGACACCACTGATCAGCCTGTTAAGCACCAATGCTATAATTCCAAGAATAAGGAAAGCCAGGCCGATAAGGAGAAAAGACCGGTTCAACCCCCAATAAATGCTTTCTCGTTTATATAAATTATTAAAATTGGCTTCTATTTTAGCCAATCACGGTCTGGTTCTTCTGACAGTCCTTGGATATGGGATGGCTTCTTTTATGTTTGAAAGCTTCATGATCCACATGCACAACCTGTCAAGGCCGAGACCAAAACCGCTGTGCGGAACGCTTCCATACTTCCTCAGGTCAAGATACCAGTAGTAGTCATCCTTAGGTAAGTTGTATTCTTCCATTCTCTTCTCCAGCTGAGCAAGGTCCCAGATCCTTTCGCCTCCACCAATGATCTCACCGTATCCTTCAGGCGCCAGTAGATCATGGCATAGGATTTCTGAGGGATTTTCTGGATCCGGAAGATGGTAGAACGTCTTCAGCTCGGTGGGGAAATGAGTTACAAACACCGGTTTATCGAAGTGAACTGTTATTGCCCTTTCCTCATCGGCGCCCAGGTCATCACCATATTTGAGGTCAAGTCCCCATTCTTTCTTTGCCATCTCCATGAGCTTAGAATACCTTATCCTTGGGAATGGCGCTTTAATCTTCTTCAATAGTTCGATGTCCCTTCCAAGAATTTTGAGCTCTTCCTCGTGATGCTCCACAACTTGTTCCACGATGTATTCAATCATTTTCTCCTCGATTTCCATCATTTCCTCATTGTGTATCCAGGCCACTTCGGCCTCTGCATGCCAGTATTCCGTGAGGTGCCTGAAAGTCCTTGATTTTTCAGCTCTGAAACTTGGGGATATTGTATATACCTTTTCCAGGCTGAAAATGAAGGTCTCGAGGTAGAATTGAGAACTCTGGGAGAGAGAGACCTCTTCCCCAAAGAATGGAACCTTGAATAGTGTTGAGCCACCTTCAGTTGCAGTGGAGACCATGATAGGAGGCTGGACCTGATAATATCCATTCTTGTTGTAGAAATCAGCAAATGCGTTGAATACTGTTGAACGGATTTTCATCATTGCAGTGAATTCCCTGCTCCTCAACCAGAGGTGCCTGTTATCCAGCATGAATTCTTCCCCGAGATCCTTGGAAACGGGAAAGTTGTCGTTTCTCTGGTACACTTTGAAATTCTTGATCTCGATCTCATAACCCGTTGCTGCCCTCTGGTCCTTATGAAGGATGCCTGTTGCCTCGAGACTGCTTTCTATGGTAAGTGCAGAAAGTTCCTTGTGCTGTTCCTCACTCAAAGACCTGGTGCTTGAAAGCATCTGAATTATTCCGGTTGAATCTCTGAGGACAATAAAAGTAAGCTTGCCACTGCTACGGATTCTGTATACCCATCCGCGGACTGATACTTCCTTTCCATCCAAGGAATCGGTGCTGATCTCACTGATATGGCTCATTCTATGATTCATAGCTCCTAATTATAATAACCTTACATGATGGATAGCATTCTGTGTACTGGAAACTGCTAAGATAATCAATTTTCAAGGGATGAGGAAATAACATCCAAGGAAATTTTGAGAGGATATCTGAATTCCGATGGAAGTTGCAGGGATAATGCGGGTAGTGTGTGCATCTTTAAAGCTTTGTAGGAACGTTCGTACACCCTCTTACCCACTTCCCACTGATCCATTTGCCATTTGATCTGAGAGACTATTAAGCCGATTAAGTCGTGAATCATCCGCTTCTTGTGCCCAGAATATCTTTTCCAGAGTTCTTCGAGATAATTGTGACATTCCCAGTACCTTTCTTCTTTGATCAGTTCATTAGTTTTGAATAGAATTTCAGAGGAAGAAAGAGAAGAAAAGTCGTCCTCAACCTTTAGTAAATCACATTTTCCAATTAAAGATAAGATTCCTGAGTTTCCCAAATCTCCTTGGTATCTGAAGTCGAGTTCAATGGACTCAGAATGTTTCCTTATTATTAGATTAAATAGGCCTTTTGATTTCAGGGATTGCAGTTTAATATCATCTACGGAGTCAACAAAGCATAGATACCTCGAGCATTGAACATCGCACTTCATTTTGGCTTTCTGACCAATAATAACATGAAATAATAGAGTTGCTAAATTTCTCCCAAGCCAAAAAAACCTGCAAAATTTAAAGTGCAGAAAATGATAACAGGGATACTTGGATAGGTGGCAGAGCGGTTATGCGTGGGACTGCAGATCCCATCTATTAGGGTTCGAATCCCTACCTATCCTT
>JAJZOK010000044.1 GCA_021811525.1 Thermoplasmata archaeon
AAGAGCAAGAAGCCAATTGCAAACTGCCTCGCAGATGAACTTATGAATGCGGGAAGAAATGATGCATCATCATTCGCAGTGAGCAAGAAAGAAGAGATTGAAAGAATAGCAGCTTCAGCAAGGTAAATCCTTGCCTTATCTTTTTAATCCTTTTTTATTAGTTTCATAGAACAATGTTCCAGAAATCCTGCATCAGTTAACAGAAGGGGGAATTAATTTCCGATTCTTGCTTACAAAGATCAGAAAATATGAAACAAAGAAAAGAAAGCCTGATATTATCAAGTACAGGTGGTCATTTGAATATACTGTATAAGGTGGAATTCTATAATTGACTAACAGGCCTTCCAAACCTGCGAAGTACGGCGAGAATGGGAGGTAACCGAAGTAGTGGTATGGAATGTTCCCATGCGAAAAGATGTAAAATAGGGTTTGATGGGTACTCCAGTATAGCCAGATTGAAAGGCCAAAAGCTGCCGTACATAATATTCTAGAATACGTGTTTCCAAGGACCATGGCCGGTATGGAGAAGATGATCAGGTATGCGGCAATCCCTATGGAGTCAATTATGAGGCCATTTGTTACAGTGCTGGAATTTCCCGTGAGGCTGAAATATGAACCCAATGGGTAATTATACCTGTAGACCTGCCAGGCTTGTAAGGCTTGAAAAGCGACAAATAAAAGAAAACTCAGCAACAGGGCGGTCTTTCCTTTGAATATCCTGCCTTTTGCCCATACTGAGAGGCATGCAATACCTGCAGCCGTTAAAGCGATGGATAGAGAAATGCCAAAGAGAAAACCTGTATTTTCAAAATAAACATAAACTCCAAACAATGGCGTGACCTGATATATGCCACCCGAAGAAAACAACCCTGGCCAGAGGATATAGCTAAGGCTCCAGATCAGGAATGAAGTGGATAAAGCGAGGGCCCCTATTTTCAAAAGCCCTTTGTGGTTACTGGAATCGGAAATGCTTGTCATGCCTTACATATTCCTCCAGATAGAGTGGTTGATATACTCTCTAATATGTAATAAATTATAAGACTTAAATATTAGTCTTCGAGAAGAATGTTCATGGCATCTGAGGAAAAGGCAGTCATCGTGCATTGGCACGGATGCCTGATATATTTGAACAGTTGCAGCCTGGAGATTACAGGTCTCCAGATCCCATATTTTGTTCAATTTCTGGGGTAAATAGGTTAAGGGCACAACTTTTAGATTTAGGCATGGGAAAATTAGAAAAACTGCAGGGATGTTGCTAGCCCGACAATTACCAGTAGCAATGCCAGTGATAAGAATGAGAACAGGTGTGTAACTTTCCTTATCTTCCTGACCTCTTCTATTTTTCCTTCCAATGCAAGCCTTGTAATCTTCTTTCCATGGTACAGGTTGTTTGTGTAAATGATCAGAATGTCCACTCCAACAACTATGGCCTTTGCAAGTAGCAATTTTCCACCAGTTGTATCAAACAGTGCAGAAAAGCTGCCAAGGTACCAGGTGGCATTGTAGATCCCTGTTACAATGAGAATTCCCAGCGAGATGTGGGTGAAAAGTGCAAAACGCTTTGCGATCCTTCCAACAATCCTTGTCCTCTCCTTCTCGTCATCTGTGATCTCATAGGATGCAGGCCAGACCACGAGCCAGATAAAGAACGACCCGCCTATGAACAGTATAGCGAAGAATATGTGGATTGCAAGGATGATTGCGTCAAGAAGGATCATCTATGGAGCATAATTCCAACTGATTAATTTCTTTGCGGCTCAATCACAACAAAAGCGGAAGAGATCAATTTCATGTTGTGCATAATGGTTTTAACTCTGCACGATTTAGTCAATGGATCAAAATGGCAGTTGTAATAATCGAGGACCCACCCAAGGAAATGAGGCCTGAGGGGGCAATCCGGGCAGATGTCGCCTGGAAACTGTTCCTTCCAGATTTAATGGGAGATATCCCCGAACTTGGCAAGGGAAGGACTGAACCAATCAGGCACTGGCTATGGTGGGAACTCTCAAGGAAACAGGGTTTCATGAGGGGTGAGGAAGTTCCCCCAGCTTATCTTCTTGCACCGTCACTTACGCCTGAAGGAAAAGAGTTTCTCATTAGAACATGCTCTCTATGGACGAACAAAGTTCACCTCATACAGGCAAAGGGAAAGAATGTTGATCTCGAAGTAAGGGGTGAAAATCTCTGGACACCCCCAGTTGTAAATGTGAACGCGAGCCCACGCGCACACAGCGCCCTGTCAAAACTCACTAGAGAAGACGAGGATGGCCTGGATACGCAATTCTCACCAATACTGGGTGCCGGAAAATCTTACGTTAGGGCTTACACAATCCAGCAGGATGGGACATATTCAAGGTTCCACAGCCACTCTGCCAGGGAGGAACTGTACCTGGTGCTCAAAGGCAAGGGCACCATTCGCATCGGGGAGCACAGAGTCTCAATAAATGAGGGGGACCTCATTGCCAAACCGACAGGGCCGGACATATCCACACAGTTCCTTGCAGACAGGGGTGAAACCATGAGAATATTGGACATTGAGATATGGCCGGAGGATGAGCGGATATCCAAAGATGCAGTGCTTTACCCTGATCACGAGGAACTCGATCTCTTCGGGCAGGGCTGGTATTTCACAGTTCCCTCTGTAACTATATCAGATGCTCTTGACGCAATGTCCCATTATGATACAGGATACAGGCGGAAAGCTGATGGAGGATGGGAACCAAAAGACATTCCGGGCCAGAAAAAAAGGGAAAAGTGAGGAACTAAAACTCCAGTTCCTCAGATTTCAATACCCTGGCAAATTCCCCGTTGATGGAAGCTAGGTTCACATCGTGGACGACCTGTGCCGGTATTTTTTCTCCTTTCATTCCCTTAGCCTCATGGGCTGCACAGGCATCCTCTATGACAAATGACTCAAAGCCGAGGTTTCCAGACATTCTTGCTGTGGTGCTGACACAATGGTCCGTAACCAGGCCCATGTAATAGACGGGTGGATTGCCCATTTCCCTGAGCACCTTTTCAAGGTCTGTTCCTATGAATGCGCTGTTTACATGCTTTGTAATGATCATCTCTCCTTCCAGGGGTTTCACTTCATCCTTGAACTGGAAGGTCTCCTTTCCGCTGTGTAGCAATGAATTGGGATTCCTGGAGTCATGTCTTACGTGTATCACTGTGAGTCCATGTTTCCTGAATTCACCAAGAACCTTTTCCATCTTCTTTTCCGCATTGGGGTTGTTCCTCACGCCCCATCTTGGATCTGAAAATCCCTTCTGCACATCTATTATAACCAGGACAGAACCCGGTGCGACCTTTCCCATGAACCAAAGATGGAGTTCCTGATTAAAGAGATTCCTAAACCTGAACTGTTTGTGAGATTTGCACCTCTATGGAACTATCCGCATCTGACACTATTTGTTTTCAAACACAGTCCTTGAGTCATAAGGGTTTTAGCAAGTGAACAATAAAGGTATATAATGACCAGAGAGGAATTGCTTTCAAAGCCTGTTAAAGACCTTAATATAACCGGATCCACAACACTCAGGGAACTCATAGAGCAATTTTCACATTCAGGAGGGTTCACTTCCGCAAAGCTGGGCACTGCTTACTCAATTCTTGACAAGATGTTCAGGGAAGAGAACACAACTTTCCTTTCTTTTCCCGCCGATATTATTTCCACCGGAACCAGAGGTCTCATAAATGAGATGGTGAAGAGAAAGCTCGTTGATGTCATAATAACCACCAACGGCACACTTGACCATGATATTGCCAGGACCTACATGGACTACTACTGTGGCACATTTGACTATAGTGACAGGGACCTCAAGCACATGTCCATAAACAGGCTGGGGAATGTCTTTGTTCCCGACGAGAGCTATGGGGAGATCATTGAGGAGAAAGTGCAGCCTGTGCTCGAGGAACTGTACAAAAAGAAGAAAGAGTGGGGTGGCGCCGAACTTCTCCGCGAGTATGGCCTCACGATGAATAATGATTCTTCCATTCTTTACAATGCTGCGAAAAACAATATTCCCGTGTATGTGCCGGGAATGACAGACGGCTCATTCGGGTCCCAGCTCTGGTCCTTCTATGAAAGGAACAGGGATTTCAAGATCAACCTGCTCCAGGATGAGCACGAACTCTCAGACATCATTTTTGATGCTAAGAAGACAGGTGCGCTGATGTTGGGAGGCGGGATCTCCAAGCACCACACAATCTGGTGGAACCAGTTCAGGGGAGGCCTTGAATATGCCGTCTATGTTACAACTGCCCAGGAATTCGACGGCTCACTTTCAGGTGCGAAACTTGAGGAAGCAATATCCTGGAAAAAGATGAGGGAGGACGCAGATTTCGTTAACGTCTACGGGGACGCAACTGCACTTCTTCCACTGTTGATAGGGCCATTTCTTTAGATATACTTCAGCCATTCCATTATGGGGTCATCTTCGTCCTGAAGATCAGAACTGGTTTCCCCGAATGCGCTTATGGTCTTGAAGCGGTTGAAGTAGATCCTTCCGTTCTTTTCTACCCCGTACATTATGTGTTCCACAGACCTGCCATCCGGAAGGTGTGACATCGCTTCAGGGAATTCCGGTGAGAAGTGGACTTCTATCTTGTCCCCGTCCTGTTCAAGCCAGTATGAATTGTTCTGCCCTATGTGTTTCTTAAGCTTGTCTGCTTCTATTGAGGGACCCATGCTGTGGCATATTTTCTGATGGCTATAATACATTGCCATTTCACTGCGCTAAGAAGGAAAATCAATTTTTAGCCCTAATGCATGTGCACATATGCACTACATAACAGAGGAAGAGGTGGCAGAGAACCTGGGAGTCAGGGAAACAGTGGACATTCTTGAGGAAGCTTTTGAATCATATTCCGCAGGGACATCATTTTTCAGGCCAAGGGAGAGAATAACCTTTGATGAAACAGTATTCAATACCATGCCTGGGGTATTTCAGCACAGGCACCTTGCTGGGCTGAAGACATATATTGCAAACAGGAACGGTGCAAGGTTTGTCGTCCTAATATTTGACACCATGAAATCTGAGCTGCTTGCTGTCATAGAGGCAAACAAGCTTGGGCAGATAAGGACCGGGGCACTGCCTGCCATGGTGACAAGGAGAATGCTCATGGAAAAGAGCCAGGGATTCTGTGTCATAGGTTCGGGGTTCCAGGCTGAGACTCAGCTGGAGGCCATGGCTTCCGTGTTCAAATTAGACAGCGTATCAGTATATTCCAGAACTTTTGCCAATGCCAGGAAATTCGCTGAAAAGATGCAGAAGAAGACTGGGATTGAGGTGAAGGCTTACGAATCAGCCGCTGCGGCCCTGAAAGATGCCACAATTGTAAATTCAATCACAGACTCCATGGATTCCATATTTGCAAGAAAGGATCTTGGGGAGGAATATCATGTCAACCTGTGCGGCGCCAACAATCCAAGAAGGAGGGAAGCTTCCGAAGATATTCTCCTTGACAGTGAACTCATTGTGGTTGAGGATATGGAACAGGCTCTGAAAGAGTCAGGCGAAATCATATCGCTCATGAAGAACCATCCTGAAAAGAAATGCACTGAACTTGGGGATTTCATGAAGATGGACAGGAAGGGCCTCAGTGAAAGGAAGAGGACAGTGTTCAAGTCCATGGGCGTAGGGCTGGAAGATGTTGCAGCCGGTTATGCACTACTGAAAAATATGAAAATACTGTAAACCCGGCATCATTTTTTCAGGAGGTCTTCCAGTGCATCATCCAATTTGGGGAACTTGAACTGGTAGCCTATTTCCTCTGCTTTTCCCGGTACAACCTTCCTGCCATTTGCCAGTATCTTTGAGACTTCCCCCATCATGAGCCTGATTATTGTAACCGGAATTGGGATCCTGGAGGGCTTTCCCATGGCTTTTCCCAGCGAGCCCGCAAAGTCTTTCATGGTAGGGACATCTGGTGCGGATGCATTCATTGGGCCTGACACATTGTCCAGGTCCATTGCATAAAGAATCATTCCCACCTCGTCTTCTATGTGTATCCAGGGGAACCACTGGTTGCCGGGCCTTATTGGGCCGCCAATTCCTTTATTGAAAGCGTTCATGAGTTGAGGGAGGGCCCCGTTTTCCTTGTCCAGTACTACACTTGTCCTGATGTTTATCACTCTTGTTCCGCAGTCCTGGGCTTTAAGTGCCGCATTTTCCCAGTCCTTCACAAAAGTACCCCAGAAATCCTTCCCTGCGGGGTATTCCTCTGTAACAGTGTCATCGTTGAATGTATTGTATCCGTAAATTCCAGCAGCAGATCCGTTGATGAACACCCGAGGCCTTGACTTTGCATTGCAGATTGCCTCAGTGATCCTTGCAGTTGCCTTCACCCTTGAGTCCACTATTTCTGTCTTGTAGTTTCCCTTCCACTTCTGAAAGATTGGGGCACCACTGAAGTTGAAGACAACATCTGCGCCGTCAACATGCTCCTGCCATCCATCCTTAGTGTAGTCCCACCGGTACTGTTCCTTTACCTGCGGAAAAAGTGCTCCGCTCTTTGAAATGTCACGTGCAAAGATCCTTATATTCCAGCCATTGCCTGAAAGTCTCTGAATAACAGCCTGCCCGATCTGGCCTGTAGCCCCGAAAACAGCAGCAGTCCTTCCACTGTCCATGTATTATTTAACTCATCAGGTTTATTTAATATTCCTAAAATTAGCTTGTATCTTTTAACAGAATTGTGAAAAATTTAAAAAATAGGGTCTGGAGAGTTATGCCCTCTCCTCTGGGAGAATGTATTCCGGCCTTATGGGCGTCTCCACAATAAGCTTTCCAGTGGCCAGCTCAATTGCCCTGGAGAGGGCTATTGGCACGCCTATGGTGGGAGCTTCGCCCAATCCCTTTGCCTTGGAAGGCAGGGGTGATTCTGATTTGTGGAATTTAATCCCAAACTTTGGCACCAGGTCAGCTGAAAGAACACCTGCATCGGAAATGGATGTGATCAGCGGCAGGCCATCCTCATCGAAGGAAAGTTCCTCAGATAGTGTCTGGCCAATTCCCTGGACAGCCCCGCCGGCATTCTGGCCCCTTGCATTATCAGGATCGAGGACTCTCCCTGCATCATAGTATGAAAGGCATTCTTTGACCATGACCCTGCCGTAGCTGTCCACATCGGCGGTTACAAGATTGGCTCCAAGGCTGCTTTCTGTCTTGTCATACTTGAAGAACTCATACTCATCCCAGTTTCCTTCAAGGAGCGCCTTGAGGGTGTATTTCCCGTGCTTCTTCTCAATCTGTTCCTTTATCCTCCTGGCCGCAACTATTACGGCTGAGGAAAGAACCATTGAAGATCTGCTTCCCCAAGCTCCAACTCCGTCCACCAGCTGGTCTGTGTCTCCCTTCAGGGCGTCCACCAATTCTTCAGGTACACCCAGTTCTTCCTTCAGGAGCGTCTTGATGAAGATATCATGCCTCTGTCCGTGTGCATTTCCACCGGTCCAGACCTTAAGCCTCCCTTCCTCAACCTTTATCCTTGCAGACTCTCCTCCTGCTGTGGCATGGTAGAGTATAAGGAAAGCAAAGCCCACATTTTCCTTTCCTTTGTATTTCTCGTAATTCAGTTCCCTGATTGCGCTCTCAAGGAATTGCCTGGATTTCTCAACCTGCATTCCAAGTGGTGATGTGTAGGTTTCCGTTGCGGCATTTATGAGCCTGAGTTTGACAGGATCCATTTTCAGCTTGTCAGCCAGTCCGTCCATGAGCCTTTCAATGAAGTACATTGCTTCCGGCCTCCCAGCTCCCCTGTAGGGGCCCTGAGGCGCCTTGTTGGTCAGGGCCGATACTGCCCTGACATATGCATTTGGAAGTTTGTATGCCCCGGCAAGCTGCCTTGCAATGAACATTGGCGAGAATTCTCCTGATCCTCCGGTGAAGGCGCCATTGTCAACTATGACATCTCCCTTCAGCCCGGTTATGGTCCCGTCTTTCTTGGCGTAAAGCTTCAGGTTTGCGACAACACCCCTTCCAGGCCTGCTTGCCAGAAGATGTTCCCTTCTTGTTTCTATCCACTTCACAGGGCGCTTCTCCTTCATGGCAAGGTAACAGGCAACAACGTATTCCGGGAACAATCCGCCCTTAAGGCCGAATGCCCCTCCAGTGTCGACCTGTACAACCCTGATCCTGTCTGGTTCCATTTTCAGGGCTTCGCTGAGGCCTTCCTTTATGGAATGGGCACTCTGTGTGCTTACCCAGACTGTAAGCTTGTGGCCGTCATAGGCAGCCACTATCCCCCTTGGTTCAATGGGGTTTGTTGCGACTCTCCTGTTTATGAGCCTCCTTTCAACAACTATGTCAGAAGGATCCGGCGTGAAATCCTTGCCGAAGTAGCGGTCAACGATTGCATTTGACTTGACGCCGGGATACATGCCTTCACGTTTCAGGGATTCCTCAGGGTCCACGATTGCTCTCATCGGTTCGTATTCTACCTCAACTGAATCGATAAGATCCTCCGCAACATACCGGTCATCGGAATACACTGCCGCGATTGGCTGCCCAACATAACCCACATATTCGCCTGCGAGCACAGGATGGCTAAGCGCTGCAGGTCCGCCTTCTGTTGCCCCTTCTCCGACTTCTACAACCTCGAAGTTAACTTCCCTGTGGGTCAGCTGTGCACCTGTGATCTTCAGGATCTTTGCCCTGGCGTACTGGCTTCTTGCAAAGCCAAGGTAAAGCATGCCCGGCATCTGGATGTCATCTACGAACCTTCCTTCCCCTCTTACCAGTTTTTCACTTAGTTCCATGTTATGCACCTATGCCCTGACCTTTATTTCCGGGTGCTCCTCTATGGGGTCGCCCTCTTCTTCCATTTTCTTGCTGGCATCCTTTATGGATTCCACTATGTTGTCATAACCAGTGCACCTGCAAAGGTTTCCTGAAATGGCTGCCCTGATTTCCTCTTCAGTTACGTTCTTCCTGTTCTTTAGCAGCCAGTAGGAGGTCAGAATCATCCCTGATGTGCAGTATCCGCACTGGAGGCCATGCTTGTCCACAAAGGACTGCTGGACGGGGTGAAGTTTCTCCCTTCCCTTGGAAAGGCCTTCTATTGTCAGGATCTTTTTTCCGTTTGCCTGTACCGCAAGTATTGTGCATGATTTTACTGCCTTTCCGTCCATTATAACTGTGCATGCGCCACAGTTTGTTGTGTCGCAACCTATGTGGGTGCCTGTGAGGCCCGCAACTTCCCTGAGGAAATGTGCAAGCAGCATCCTTGGCTCAACTTCTGTTTCCTTGGCTTCTCCGTTTACCGTAATCGAAATATGCTTTCTGCTAACCATCTTAATTCACTCCTGCCCGTGACAATGCTTTCCCGATTGCCTCGCGCGTTATCCTTCTCAGAATTTCCCTCTTGTACTCCTCAGTGCCATATGGATCAGTTGTCGGCTCGGCTGAGGCAGCAACTTCTGAAGCGGCCTTGCTTATGACTTCATCCGTGAGGGCCTTCCCAACCAGAATATTTTCTGCACTTTCCATTCGTCCTGATTTTGGGGACACAGATGTAGTCGCGATATGTGCCTTTGTGCATATGTTTCCTTCTAGTTCAAGCTGCACAGCAACTGCTGCAACTGAGAAATTCCACGTGTTCTTCTTGAACTTGACATATGCGCCGCCTGATTTCTTTCCCCAGAATGGTATGGTGACCTCCGTAAGTACCTCTTCCGGTTCCATGGCGGTGGTGAAAGTATCCAGGAAGAAATCCCTGGCATTGATCTCCCTTGAACCGTTTCTTCCGCGCACAGTGAATCTTGCATCCAGTGCTATCATAACTGCAGGGAGGTCATTTGCAGGGTCTGCATGGGAAAGGTTTCCTCCAATGGTGCCAACATTCCTCACCAGTGGATCGGCGAGTTGCCCGGTTGCATCATGCAACAGCGGAAATCTCTTCTTGATCAGTTCTGAATTCTCAAGATCACTGTCAACGGTCATTGCACCGATCCGGACGCCCTCTTTTCCTTCATCCACATAGCTGAGGCCTTTGACCTCGGAGAGGGAGACAAGGTAAGGGATTGAAGATATCCTGGATTTCAGCAGGGGAATTAGGCTTTGGCCGCCTGCCAGTATCTTTGCTTCCCCAGGATATTTGGCTAGAATGTCAATAACTTCGTCAATGCCCGTTGGGGCAAAGTACTCAAAAATTGGGGGGTTCATCTCCCAAAGAATGGTTAAAACTACTTAAATTTAGATTTTATTGACCGTGTGTGAATATTTACTGAGTTGCTTTAGCCTCTAATTTTTTTGTGTTTGAGGGATTTTTTGATGAACGCTCCCTCCTGACCTTTGTGATCTGCGATGAAATGCTTATGGCAATCTCAAACGGGGTAATAGCACCTATTTCCACACCAATGGGTGTGTTGATGGAGTCCAGAAACTTCTGGGAAATACCCTTGCCCTTCAGGACCTCAAAATCATGTGCAGCCCTCTTCCTGCTTGCCATGAGCCCTATATAGGCAGGGTTGTGCTTTTCAACAGCCTCAAGTGCCTCTATATCCCTTTCGCCTTTTGTGAGAATGACAACGAAATCATCCTTTGTGAACTTGAAGGACTTCAGGTCAAAATCCAGGTTCGAAATGAGTTCATCAGGCTTTTCCTTAAGCACCGGTGCGTGATCAATAACTGTAACCCTGAAGTCAAGCTTCTTGCCGAGCAGGACAAGGTATTCCTCAACCTCGTCCCTTCCGCCCTGCCCAATGAGGATCAGGCGCTCAAACGGCTTGAATGGCTCAAGGAATACATCAATGGTCCCGCCACAGAAGGTTTCAACGAATATCTCGTCCTGGACCTGCCTTGAAATCATGGCCTCTATGCCTTTTCCAGCATCCTCAAGGTGTATCTTGACGCTCTTAGGGACCCCTGAATCAAGCACTTTCCTGGCTTCGTCAAGGATTACCGATTCCGGGCAGGCACCACCCAGCGTACCATAAATTATGCTGTCATCATAAACCACGACCTTGAATCCTGGCTTTGCAAGAGAAGATCCCTCAGTCTTTACGACCGTTGCAACGACGAATGACTCTCCCTTCGTGCTCATCTCGTGGATCTTGCTGGCAAAATCGTAATTCTCCATGAGTTATGTTATTGAGAATTCTATTTAGCTTTTCCTGAAGCCCTGAACGGAAGTTTTGGGAAATATGCACACGTCGGCCCGGAGCGCATGCATTCAGATGAAAAGCTCATATAACCATTCCTGATTTTTAGTATATATGCCGGGAATGGAAGCGGTGGTACTTGCATCAGGCTTTTCAAGGAGACTCGGGGCTGACAAGGTTTCTCAGGACATATGCGGAAGGAGTGTCCTGAACCGCGTTGTGGGAAATGTCCTCGGTGCAGGAATTGAAAAGGTTGTTGTGGTTCTGAGGGAAAGGAGCCAGGCACGGCTGGTTACTGAGAACCATAAAGTAAGCATCCTGTACAATGAGAACGCTGACGCAGGGATGTCAAGTGCCATAAAACTTGCAATTCTCAGGGCAGAGCAGGACTATGACGGTTTTCTCTTCCTCAATGGAGACATGCCTTTTTTCCGCGCAGAGAGCATTGCAAGGCTCACTGGGCTCTGGGAGGGAAATCCGGATAAAATTGCATGCATACGCCATAACGGAGTTCTGCGCGGACCGGTAATATTCCCTCGGAGATACACTGGACTGCTCCTGAACCTTGAAGGGGAGAAGGGGGGCAGGGAACTTCTCATGACAAACAGTCCAGATGTGGTGCACATCGACATCACCGACCCGGACGAGATGGTTGACATTGACACTCGTGAGGATTTGGAAAGGGCTAGAGAAATCTGCATGAAGAAGGGCTTGTAATTCCTCCCTTGGCATTATTTGCCACCGGAATGTACCTATCATAAACTTATCTTTAAATATACATCAAATTTATAGTGCTTCAAGTTGCCGGCAATTAAGATAAGGGATGAGCTGGAAAGCTTCTACAAACTCAAGACTGTTATGATTGTGTCATTCGTGCTGACATTCTTCCTGGAAAACCATTATATAAAATTCCTGGAAGATCCACAGCTTACCCTTAATTTCTCCACATTCTTCCAGAACGGCAGCCTGCTGGGCCTGTACGGTACTCTTATCGGTCTCCTGCTTACAGCTTATGCCATGATTGTTGCCGTTCTTCCGCTGTTCTCAACTGAGAGCCTTCAGAAGCCTATCTTTTCACAGATAAACAGGCTGTTTGTATTCACAATTCTGGATGGGACAATCCTGCTACTCATCTATTTCGCAGGAGGTCTAATACCATTGTTTTTTGTCAGGAGCCCGCTGTTCATAGATATGGAGATTTTCTTCTTCTTCTGCCTCATGATTGGGCTGATTTTCTGTGTGCTCACATTATCCGATCTTTTCAAGATTATCAGGAAACGCGGCTCAAGATAGTCTAATCAGTGTTCCCTGAAGCCATTTCCTAGATTCCTTGCGCATGCAGTTGGTTATTTATCCCTCTGTTCTGTTAACCAGTAATGTCAGATCATAGCCTGCAGGAATATGTCATCTCCATGAGGAGATACTTTCACGAGAATCCAGAATTGAGTTTCCAGGAAGCCAATACAATCTCCACCATCAGGAAAGAACTGGAAAAAATGGGGCTTGAAGTGCATGAGGTTAAAGACGGGGGGCTTTACGCTGACATACACGGCACAGAAAAGGGCAAGGCAGTGGCCCTGAGGGCAGACATGGATGGCCTGCCAATAATTGAGGACACAGATCTACCTTTCAAATCAAAGAATCATGGGGTCATGCATGCCTGTGGCCATGATGCCCATATTGCAATGCTTCTGGGCGTGGCCAAAAGAGCACTTGAAATGAGATCAAGGTTCAGGGGCACAATCAGGTTGCTTTTCCAGGTTGCGGAGGAAAGGCCACCGGGTGGGGCTGTAAATCTCATAGATGCTGGGGCACTGAAAGGCATCGATTACGTTCTGGGGCAACATGTAATATCGTCATATGAAGCCGGGAAGGTCGCCACATTCCGCAGGGAGGCAATGGCCAATGCTGATGAATTCAAAATTAGAATAATCGGAAGGGGAGGGCATGGGTCTGCGCCGCATGAGACCGTGGATGCACTGGTTGTCGCTGCTGAATTTGTTTCCGAAGCACAAACCATTGTTTCCAGGATGATCGATCCTTTTCTTCCATCCGTTGTTACGTTCGGCACTTTCAACTCCGGTTTCAGGTACAATGTAATTGCACCCACAGCTGACCTGACAGGCACTGTCAGGACATTCCACAGGGAGGTCCAGGCAAAAATAAGGTCAGAACTGGAAAATGTCCTCAAGCATGTGTGTGCTGCATACGGGGCAGAATACCAGTATGAATATTCTGAAGGCTACCCCACGGTCCTCAACACCCCTGAAATAACGGAAGTGGTAGATACCGTGGCAGGGGAGCATTTAGCAAAGGAAAACGTCCTGCACCCAAACCCCTCCATGGGAGGAGAGGATTTCGCCTACTATCTGCATAAGGTTCCAGGAACATTCTACTTCCTTGGTGTGGGAAATGCTGCAAAAGGAATTACCAGCCCGCAGCACAGCCCAACCTACACAGTTGATGAGGACGCACTGCAAAAGGGAGTGGAAATTCTGCTTGAGAGTGCACTCAGGTTGCTTGCATGAGCCTGGAATTTCATTTATCCATAAGCCGCCATTTTTAATACGAAGGTGATAATATTTTTCAGTGAGTTAAACGGCCGCTGAAAATTTTAACCCTGTATTTTTCCTGGAATCCATAGGATCATTTGCCATAGTGCTTGCACTGCTGATCTTATACCGTAAGCGTGGGCTTACCATGGCAGTCCTGGCTATTTCCGCAGTGTCATATTTCCTCGCAATCGCCCTTAAGACTGTTCTGCAGAACTTCACTCTTGCCGGCATGGAGTCAGCTTTCGGGTATTCAAGCGTTCCAACAGCGCTGTATTTTGGTGCCCAGACTGCCGTCTTTGAAGTTCTCGGGGCATATCTGTTTGCGCTGGCATTCAGGAAGCATATCAGGCAGAAGAATGCTGAGGCATACGGCCTCTCCCTGGCTTTCTGGGAGAACGGGGTGCTGCTTGGCCTCCTGCCTCTCATAAGCCTGGTTTCTGATTTCTTCATTATTGCCTCAGGGCCATCATCCCTGAGTTCTCTTGTTTCAGGTGAGCTCCAGAAGGTCAGCCCAGGCCTGTTTGTCGGAACACTTCAGGCTTTGCCAGTAATAGGCTACTCAATACTGGAGAGAGTTTCCTCGCTCATGTTGCATTTTGCCTGGGGATTTCTCGTGGTTGCCTCAATATCATTCAGCAGGAAACGCTACCTTGCATATGCAATCCCCATGGGCTTTGTTGACAGCGTGGTGCCATTTGCAGGGATACTTGGCCTTCCCTTGACTGAGGCAATATTCTTTGCAATCGGGATTGCAGCGCTTTTCCTTGCGCTTGCTGTGCGGAAGAATGTTTCAAAAATTGTTCCGGAGGAAAGAAATGGAGGAACATCCGCTGGCCCCCGGAACTGAAGGTCAGTGTTCCATCGTGAGCTTAATTTTTTGGTGCAAAGGCTTCCATGCTGATGGACAGGTTAACCTTGTCCCCTACCATGAGGCCTCCACCTTCAAGGACCATGTTCCATTTAACGCCGAAATCCTGCCTGTTAATTGTTGTTGAAGCGGTCAGCCCGAATCTCAGGTTTCCGTACGGGTCGGTTATGACGCCGCTGTATTCCCCTTTCAGTGTTGCTTCTTTTGTTGTTCCGCGAATTGTAAGGTCGCCCACTACTTCCAGGTCTTCGCCTTTTGCATTTATCTTCTTTGTGACAAAGGTGATATCCTGGAACTTTTCGCTGGCAAAGAGGTCATCGGACCTGAGGTGGTTATCCCTGTCCTGGTTTCCAGTGGCTATGCTCTTTGCCTTTATGACGACTCTAGCCTTCATGGTGCTGAGGTCATCTGCGTCTCCCACTATTTCGCCGTCAAAATCCTCGAATTTTCCCCTTACTGTTGAAATCATCATATGTTTGACACTGAATTCCATGGCGGAATGTGCCTTGTCAATTGTCCAGTTCTTCACTGCCATAGTACCAAATCGTGTCTTCTTATTTATAACTTACCTTCAGTAAGTTAATACATAAATTACATTCAATTTAGAGAATACATTTAAATACGGTCAGTAACTTATTATAGATAAGATGGTGGAGAGTAAAGTTACTGAAGTGATAACACACGAGAGTCCCATAGAGGAGACCTGCCCCATTGTGAATGCAATCAGGGAGATAGGGGGCGAATGGAAACTCATAGTGATCAGGTATCTGGCTGAGGGCCCGCAGGGTTTCAATGATCTCATGAAGACCATTCCCGACGTGAATTCCAAGACTCTTGCCGCCACCCTGAAATATCTCGAAGAAAAAAGCATAATAAGCAGGGTGGTTGAGAGCACCAGGCCCTTCAGGGTAAAATACTCACTCACGGAAAAGGGCACATCCCTTGGCGGAGCCCTATCAGACCTAAAGAAATGGGGAGAGCAGTGGATCGGGAAGACAAAGCCATTAAAATTCTCTAAGGCGTTGCCGCACTCCTAAGATATTCGGTTTAAAAGTTAATAGGGGCACTCAAGTATTTCATTTGGTCAAAATGACTTCATACAGTTTTAGGTGCAAAGATATCGGAATGGACTGCGGATTTGAGACGAAAGCCGATTCAATGGAAACACTTATGCCAAAAATCACCAAGCATGCCTCTGAGGCACACAACATGAAGCAGATACCTGAAGACCTGAAGAAGAAGGTTTCTGCAGCCATTAAGGTAATGCACTGATTGAAAGAAATCGAACCAATCTTTTTCTTCTTTTTTCTCTTTTCTATTGGGAAGAGGGCATATTATGATCATAGTTATCGGAGCTGGCAGAATGGGAAGGGTTATTGCCCGGGACCTTTCCAGGAACCATGAGTTACTGGCGGTCGATTCCAGTGAGGCATCGCTGTCCAAATTAAAGGGTATAAGGACATTCAAAGGCAATTTCAAGGACGTTCCGGAATTGGGAAAGGCTGACCTTGTGGTTACTGCCCTTCCGTCGGAAATCGCAGAACGGGTGATTGAGTATGTCCTCATGAAGGGAAGGAATGTGGTGGATATTTCATTCACAGATTATGATCCGTTCAAGTTCGATGAAATAGCTAAGGCACATGGCTGCATGTACCTGCCCCATGCTGGTTTTGCCCCCGGCCTTTCAAACATTCTTGCGGGAAAGCTTCACTATGGGCACAGGTCAAGGAATATAGAGATAATTGTTGCAGGCCTTCAGGAAAAGCCATTTCCTCCAATGGGTTACATTCCGACATTCAATGCTTCCAGCGTAATCGACGAATACACCAGGCCCGCAAGGTACATTGAAAATGGATCACTGAAGGAGGCACAGCCGCTTGAAACCATAGAAACCATGGAAGTTGAGGGGTTCGGAAAGCTGGATTCTTTCTATTCTGATGGGCTTTCGACAATCCTTCAGACTTTCAGGGAAGGTACTGTGGTCGAAAAGACTCTGAGACATCCAGGCCATATGGAAAAAATGAGGTTTCTCAATGATATGGGCTACTTCAGCAGTGAGAAGATAGGCGGATCCAGTGCCAGGGAAATATCTGACGAACTCTTCAGGAGGACTGTGAGGGATGTGCCTGATGTGAGCATACTCAAGGTTATACCACTTGACAAAAGGGGTCCAGAATTCTCAATAGTGGATCATTACGACAGCAAGAACAGTATAAGCTCCATGGGCCGGATGACAGGTTTTTCCGCTGCAGCAATGGCTATGGCAGTGCTGGAGTCAAAAATACATGGCACAGGGGTATTTCCCGCAGAGTGGATCGGAAAGGATGACACTGCATTCAGCTTTATAATGGAATACTTGAAGGAACGCTCCATTGATATAAGAGTCAAAGGCTGAAGCGGAAAACCTGGCCATGGTCTGCATGCAATGCATGTGAAAAGCTCAGAACTTATGGCCACTAAACAAAAGTATAGTTAATTGGTGGTTTTGGGCTGAAATAAAATCTCCCATTCCAGTAGCTTGTACCGTATGGTGAAAACAAGGAACTGATAGATTTAAGATAATGAATGGGAAATTGTACCTCGACATATGGAGTAGTGACCGGAACTACCGGTATGAGGAACACCACGGCGATAACCAGAATTATTCCCACCAGGCTGGCAGAAAGGAGCCTTCTGTTCATTTACCTTAACCATGCCACTACATTATATAACTCCTATAGGCTCCCAGGATGG
>JAJZOK010000087.1 GCA_021811525.1 Thermoplasmata archaeon
TCTCAAACTGCTCTGTTATGAGCGTTGGTGCTACTCCATCTGCAATCTTGAAGAAACCGTTCAAAAGAACCAGAGCAATAACAAATAACAGGTAACTCTGCATCTTCACGATTAGTTCGAAAGGATAAAGGAAAGCTATCACGAGAATCGCTGAGATTATCATGGTCTTCCTCCTCCCGAATTTATCTCCAAGGAAAGAGCCTGCTATTGCCCACAAAATTGCGAATGCCGCTGCGATAGATACTGCAAAGCTCAACTGCGAATCTGTTATGACTGAAGAAGCTTTCAGGAAGTCCAGAATATAGGCACCGCTCACAAATATCCCTGGTGCACCTATGATAAAGAATGCAGCCGGGGTAAGAAGGAGCATGGTTTTCCACTTGTCCTTAATGGAGTCCAGTATAGGGAGCTTGTCAAGCTTTTTCTTTTCCTTTAGTTCTGAGAAGAGGGGGCTCTCTTCTATTCTCATCCTTATGAAAATGGCTACGACGAGGATAAGAACCCCGATGATGAAGGGAATTCTCCAGGCAAAGCCAAGCAATTGGGCATGCGTGAACACTGTAGCAAGGAACGTAAAGAGGAGAGATGAACATAGAAGACCTATATTGGCACCGTTCTGGATCCAGCTTGTAAGAAACGCGCGCCTCTTTGACGTTGCTATGTATTCTATAGAAAGCGAGGATGCTGCAGGCCATTCTCCTCCAAGCCCAATACCCTGAATTATCCTGAAAACCACAATTGCGGTGAAAGCAGTTGTGGAACCGATTACAGATGCATCAGGAAGGGCAGCAATTCCCCCTATTCCTATTGCAGTCAGCACAAGAGTCCATACCATCATGTTACGACGCCCCATCCGGTCACCGAAGTGTCCGAATATGAGCGCGCCGATTGGCCGGCTCACGTATGTTATTCCAAATACAATTACAGATTCACTTACCTTTGCTGCAGCGCTTAGACCCGTGAAAAATATATGGGGCCACACTAGGGATGCCGCTGTGGCCACTATGAATAAATCATAGTAGTCAACGATTGTGCCCAAAGCGCTTGCAAAGACCACCTTAGTAGAGCTAGTAGTTGCCATGTTCCTTCTTTCCTCTCTCATCCATTTATCTTGATATTCAGGTCCCTGAGAACGTCCCTTAGTGAGTAAAAGTCCACGCTCAGCTGACCTTCCCTGATTTTCTTTCTTGTTCCCTCTTCCTTCTTTTCCCTTGCTTCCGCCGCTGAAAGTACTTCATCTATTCTCTCTCGGCGGGTAACTACGACACCGTCGTCATCAGCAGTAATAAAGTCCCCCGGGTAAATGGTCACATTTCCAGCAGTTATGGGTGTGTTGACCCAGCCTGGCTTAACCTTCGAAGTTCCTGTAACGTTCACATACCTCGACCAAACAGGGAAACCCATTTCCCTGAGTTGTTTTGTATCTCTCACTCCACCATCGATGACCAGCCCCGCTATTCCTTTCATCTTGCAAGCAGTTGCCATTAGTTCCCCGAAATAACCACACCTGGTCTCTGACAATGTGCTGATAACAAGAATGTCGCCTTCCTGGCAGTATTCAATCGCAGCATGAATCATGAGATTATCAGCATCAGCAGTGCACACTGTAACAGCTACACCGGATACCGACTTTCCAGTCTGGATCGGCCTGATCCCTGGATCCATTACATTAGTTTTTTCCTGAGATTCCGAAACTGTGGCAACCCCATATGAAGTGAGCCGGCTGCATATGGCCCTGTCTTCCTTTGAACGGGGGATGAGTTTGTTAATCTCATGTGTCAAAGGAATTCACCGCCAACATAAGGATAGGTCCTCATGAATGCTTCTGCAAATTTGTAGTCCTGAATCCCGGAAATCCTACGTGCATGATTGCCCCGTATGAATGCCCTCTCACTGTAATATTCAATTAGGTGGCTCTGTGCCTGGAAACACTCCATGGCCTTTCTCTTGATATCGAATACATCCGTTATGTCAATGACCAGATCAGGGTAGAATTCTGAAAGTTCTGACTGGTGGTGCTCAAACCCGAATATCCTCGGTTGCTTGCATACTGGCACTTCGGGCAACACTCCTCTGGCGATTGAAAGTATTGATGCCCTGTGCACTGCATCTGCCACCGTTTCATGGTCGGTATTAAACGGATCTTTCCTGCCATGAGTAACAATGTTTTCAGGCTGGTATTCCCGAAGTATCTTTACAAGTTCAATCAACCGGTCTTCCGTAACTCTTATGGGATAATCATCCCAGTCCAGGAACCTTACCGGTGCCCCAAGGATCTGGGCAGCCTTAGAGCTTTCTTCCCTCCTTGCTGTCTTTACTTCGTCGAGAGTCTTTCCCTGTTTCCAGAGCTCGGCAGATTCTCCTCTTTCTCCATAGGAAAGGGCAATAATCTGAACTTTCTTCCCCATCTTAACGTACTTTGCTATTACTCCACCTGCCCTCCAGACAAAATCAGCTGCATGCGCACTAACCACTAATAAAGAAGTCCTTTCCATTCTTTCACCTCAACAGATGATGCGCGTTTTCAACAGTCATTTGACGCACTTCTTCAACGGTCAATGAATGTTCCAAGAAGAATCCGGCGAATTTCTTGAAACCTTCAACAGGGAAAATGGCGGTTTTCTGGCCAAGGTCAGTGGCAATGAGGTTGTGTTCGGGGCCCGTTTCCATTACTCCTTTCAGGACATGTTCCCAACTGACCTTGTTCGTAGCCGGAGTCGTATAACAGCGTTCAAGGAAAGCTCCGAGCCTTGCCATTTCCTTCTGCTGCTCTATTGTGTAAAAGGTTGTAGGGAAATCAGGGTGTGTTATTATGATCCTCTCTAAGCCCATGTCCACGGCTTCCTTTACCAGTTTTAGGCCCTCAACTGGAGACAAGTGTCCCGTTGCCATGATGAGTTTGTACTTAATGAAAAGCGAAATTATCTCTTCAGTTTCTTTGAGCAGGTTCCCCTTATCATCGAAGAGTCTTATTGGCGGCCTTAAAATCTTATCTTTCTCAAGCTGTCTTTGCATTAAGGCCCAGTAAGGAAGTTTTGACTCGTCCTGTTTTCCCTTGTTGTTGAACTCGTTCAGGGAATCAACCGTAGGGAGCCATACAAGCCTCGCTCCTGCCCTGCCAGCTATGTCTACGGCCTGAGGGTTCATTCCACCGATTGCATTATTAAGCGTCAGGGTTCCGATGACATTCATGCCCGGAACCAGCTTATTTACATAGTAGGTCCTGTCAGCAGTTGGTACGTAGTGGGATTTTATAGCGAAACCTTTCATTCCCGCTTCTTTTGCCATATTTGCAAATTCTATATCGTCACCACTGCGATCCATCACATCTGGGGCCGGATGGACATGAAGGTCATATGCGCCCTGGAGTACCGAAGTGATGTCTTCATTGGAAACGGTCACAGAACCGCCCCCATTTTCAGGTTCTCATTTTCTTCACAATTCACGCTTTTCCCGGAATGGATACGAAATCCATTAACGGGGC
>JAJZOK010000164.1 GCA_021811525.1 Thermoplasmata archaeon
ATCAACAAAGTTGACCGCCTCATAAATGAACTCAAGTTAAACGGTGACGAGATGCAGAAGCGTTTTCTCAGAGTTATTACCGATGTCAACAAGCTCATTTCCAAATATGCACCAAAGGAATTCCAGGATGCCTGGCAGGTAAATGTTCAGGATGGCAGGGTAGCCTTCGGTTCAGCATATAACAACTGGGCAATTTCTGTCCCAGCCATGAAGACATTCGGTGTCTCTTTCAAGGATATCGTAGATTTGGTGCAGAACGGCCAGCAGAAGGAGCTTGCAAAGAAGGCACAACTTCACAAAATTATTCTCAACATGGTTATCAGGCATCTGCCAAACCCACTTGAGGCACAGAAATACAGGATTCCGCAAATATGGAAGGGCGACCTGGAGTCAGAGATCGGAAAGACAATGATGGCATGTAATTTCCATGGGCCTGTCAGTATGATGATCACTAAGATCATTATTGACCCGCACGCTGGGGAAATAGCTGTTGGAAGAGTTTTCAGCGGTACTATCAGGAAAGGAAGTGAACTGTACATTGTGGGGCAGGGAACCACTAAATTCAAGGTTCAGCTCCTTTCAATGATGGTCGGCCCTGACAGGATCTCTGTTGAAGAGATGGCTGCCGGAAACATAGCCGCCATTGTGGGCCTCAAAGCAGCAATAGCAGGTTCAACGGTATCCTCCATAACGAACATGGATCCATTCGAGCCAATGCAGCATTACACAGACCCTGTTGTTACGCTTGCTATCGAAGCAAAGCACACTGCCGACCTTCCAAAGCTTATCGATGTATTGAGAAGCGTTTCCAAAGCTGACCCTTCTATCCAGGTTGAAATCAACCAGGAAACCGGGGAACACTTGATTTCCGGTATGGGGGAGCTACACTTGGAAGTTACAATGTACAGGATCAAGAACGATTACAAGGTGGAAGTCCAGACATCAGATCCGCTGGTCGTTTACAGGGAAACTATTGACCATAAGGGCGGACCATTTGAAGGTAAGTCTCCGAACAAGCATAACAGGTTTTACTTCGAAGTTGAGCCACTGCCAGAAGCGGTGATTCAGCTCATAAAAGACGGTGTTGTTCCACAGGGTGCCAAATTCAAAGACAAGAAAACAATTCAGGACGAGCTCGAAAAGGGAGGTTTCTCAAGGGAAGAGGCCAGAGGCATTGTTGTTGTTGAAGGAAACAACATCATGACGGATGTCACAAAAGGTATCCAGTACCTCGATGAGACTATGGAGCTCCTGATTGAAGGATTCCTTGAGGTTATGCGGAAGGGTCCCCTTGCCAACGAAAAGGTCTATGGACTTAAGGCAAGGCTCGTGGATGCAAAACTTCATGAAGACAGCATACACAGGGGACCGGCCCAGGTCATACCTGCAGGAAGAAACTCTGTTTACGGGGCAATGACCATGGCTAAACGTGTTCTTATGGAGCCGATGCAGAAAGTCTTCATCAATGTCCCTCAGGAGATAATGGGTTCAGTAACGAATGAAATCCAGCAGAGAAGGGGAGTTGTAGAAGAGATGAACCAGGAAGGAGAGGATCTAGTCATAGTGTCAAAGATCCCTGTTTCTGGAATGTTCGGATTCGCATCTGCAATCAGGAGTGCCACTGGTGGAAAAGTTCTCTGGAGTTCTGAGAATTATGGATATCAGAGAGTCCCGGCGGAAATTCAGAAGGAAATTGTAGGCAAGGTCAGGGAGAGGAAAGGACTCAAGGCCGAGCCATACGACGAAGCGTATTACGCTTCCCTCTAATTTTTCCATTTATTTTTTTTATCCACTGCCCAATGTTATGAATATTTTCAATATGTTGAACTGACATGGTGGCAGAAGCATATTATTACTTTAACAGGTGATAATAGTCCCGATCAACTTTTCATAAGGTAATATTATGATTGCAAAATGTGTCAAATGTGGAAAGGAAAGAAGCGAGAAAACTCTATCATATTTATGCCATTGCGGCGGAATATACAGCTACAGTCCTGATTTCAAATACAGGGACGGCAAATACCCAGAAAGGTACCCGTATCTCAAGGAAACCGTAAGCCTGGGTGAAACAGTTACGCCACTGCTGGAACTTGGAGATTTGTCATTGAAGCTTGAGTATTTTTCGCCAACATTTTCCTACAAGGACAGGGGGACTAAGGCCTTGATCTCTTTTCTCAAGGGGCGCCTTCCATCCGGTTCAAGGATAAATGAGGATTCATCCGGAAATGCGGGCGCCTCCATATCTGCTTATGGGGCCTCCGCAGGATTAGATGTTAATATCTTCGTTCCAGAAAAGACGGTCCCATCCAAAATAAAGCAGATAGAACTGTACGGGGCTAAAATCCACAAGATTTCAGGCTCCAGGGAAGATGTTTCCGCAGCTGCAAGAACTACAGAGGGCTACTTTGCCAGCCATGTATACAATCCCGAATTCAGGGATGGAATGAGGGAGATCAGCTACGAAATTTTCCAGCAGGTTCAGAAATTGCCTGATTTTATCTTCATCCCAGTTTCAGCCGGTACCCTTCTACTTGGAGTCATATCAGGTTTCCAGCACCTGCTGGATTCTGGTGAAATCCCATCAATGCCTAAATTCGTGGCCGTCCAGACCGAAGCAGTAATGCCGTTATGCGCTAGAATGAACCATCTCCAGTTTGATCCTAAGGCGAATGTCCAGTCAATAGCAGATGCCCTTGTATCAAGGGAGCCTCCGCTTCTTGAGCTGATGCTTGGTGCCATGCAAGAGAACGGAGCTTGCATAACAGTTTCCGAGGAAGAAATAATTCTTGCCAGGCAAGAGCTCGCTTCAGCGGGAATACTTGTGGAATACAGTTCGGCAACAGTTTATGCCGCGCAGAAAAAATTCAGGGGAAATGGGAAAAAGCTCTTGATAATGAGCGGAAACGGCCTCAAGAATTTATGAAGTCATGCCGGGGTAGCAAGAGCTTCTTCCGGAACTCTCTCGGTATCAACGTTCTTGTTGTTGATAGTGAGGGAATATCTCAGGTCAGCCCCCCCTCTTTTTACTATAATGGATACGCTGCAGTATTTGGTAAGTGATAAGCCGATGGCCTTCCTGGCCTTTTCTTGGTCAACATCCCCTTCCAGAAAGTAATGGATATTTACATGGGTCAGGGTCTTGGGATGCTCTTCCGCCCTGTCCCCAGTAACTTCACATCGAAAGCTCTTGAAGTCAACCTTCATTTTCAAGAGGATTCCAACCACATCGTCGCTGGAGCATCCGCCCATTGCGAGCAGTAGGTGTTCTGTAGGAGAAAAGTTATCAGTGTTGTTGGCAATAGAATTCTTCAGGGTGACTGGCACTTTGCCAGGGACATCGCTCTGAAAACCACTATTTTCAACATACTCAAACGAGACTTTCATGCCCTCAAAGATTGTAAAATTGTATTTAGAGTTTGGGAGGTCCCAAACCGGCTTAAAAATAGTTTACTCTTCAGGGACCTTTCTAAGTGCACTGCCA
>JAJZOK010000166.1 GCA_021811525.1 Thermoplasmata archaeon
TATCATTGATCAGGTTCTCCATCCTCTTTCTGGACTCCTCACCGAAATGCCTCTTGACATAGAGTTCGCCCAGAGCTTCTCCCAGAAACTGGTCCACGGTGTGCACTGCCTTCTTCCATCTCAGCTCAGGAACTTCCTGACCCCTCAGTTTCCTGTTATACATGTCGAAATGTTCTTCCTCCAGTTCCGAAAAGAGGTAAGGGGAGGAAGAATTGACAATGACCCAGTGGAAATACTGCTTGAGAAGCGATAAGTTGCTTTCCGTGAAAATGGAGTCTACATAGGTGAAATATTCAGGCTGGCCAATGATCAGATGTTCCATTTTAGGAAGAGATAGCTCTGTGATGTATCTCCCAAGCTCCAGGTTGGGGTATTTCCCAGCAAGAGCAGATAATTGGAAAGGATTGTAGTTCTTCTCAGCGTCCCTGAGATCGGCGGGAGCCCTGCTGTTTTTTGCCATTTCTGTTTCGAGGGCGAGGATCCTAGATGAGACTTCCCGGGCTACACCATCATCCTGACCAAGTATCCTGTAAACGCGTTCTATGTGGCCTGCATAATATTCCCTGATCTCTTTGTAGTTGTCGGAAAGGTAGTAATCCCTGTTGGGTAGCCCCAGGCCGCCCTGCGAAAGGTAGAAGGCATAGACTTCACTGTTCTTCTTGTCCGGATTGGAGTATGCCCTGAAAATTGCCCCGAGGCCTGACAGGTGGAGGCGGGAGAGGAAATTCCTGAGTTCGCTTATGTTGGAAACTCTTTCCAGCTCGTTCAGGAGGGGCTCGATGGGTGTAAGTCGTGCAGTCTCTATTGAATCGGTGTCCATGACAGACCGGTAGAATCTCCCTAGCTGGGATGCAGTCCCGGAAGTGCTCTTCTCAGATATCTCCTCACATTCTTTCAGTATCTGCCAGAGGTCTTCCAGGTTTCTCTCCCTGAGTTCTTCGAAGGAGCCCCAGTAGGACTTGTCTGAAGGGACCGGATTGTTCGCAACCCAGGTTCCTGCCGCATATTTGTAGAAATCTGTGAGAGGATCGGCAGATGTGTCCATGTGATCTACTGAAAACCTGTATTTCTCTCTGGAACCGTTACTGTTGCCTTTTGCCTCTCCACTGTTCATTTTTCTAGAATTTCTGATACAATATAAACTGAACCTTTATGGGTTTGCATGAATTTTTAACGCCAAGTGCCTTTTTTCCATTGAAATAGCTATTTCCACCTGATCTGTTTTCCTTTTGACAGTTCAAGGGCAACCAGTATGAGGGCAGCAAGTACTGCAGTCAGTGCAGCATAAAGGTATGAATAGAATTGCCCGAGCACAAAGAGGAAACCCATGACAATATTGGAAACAAAAAGACCTATTGCCCGGCTGGAACTTAGCCATGACATCCATGATGATACTTGACTGGTCTTTGCAAGGAATGATGTCAGGACTGGTTCGAACGTCTCAACAGATCCAGTGGAGAAACCCAGCAGGGCAGCACCAATGTAGAATACATACAGATCTGCGCCCATAAGGTAAGAAAGACCGATGATCAGGGACGCTATGCCTGCCATTCCATATCCCATGGCCCAGAGTGTCCTCAGTGGTTTCTTCCCCCTCAGTGAGCCAAGGGTAAAGCCTGCTAAGGCAGAGATGCCCAGATAAATGCCGAAGGCAAGAATTCCGAAAACATAGCTTCCATTGCTTTCAGCAATCGTGACTATGGGAAATCCCAGGGCGTAATAGCTGAAGCCGAAGAGCGTGGCTGAAAGAAGGATCACCCTGAAGGCAAATGAATTGCTCTGATCCTTAGTCTTCGCCTCTTCGCTCCCTTCTTCATCCACCTCTTCCTCCTGTAATTTCCTGAAAGTTTCATGCTGCTTTGTTCCTGCGAGAACAAGCATAAGGGATGATACCAGGATGGGAACCGCCGTAACCAGGATTATATCGTCAAGCGGTGTGCCCAGCATTACAAGTATTATTGCATAGGAGACTGCTATGAGGCCCCCGCCTACATCCAGGGCATGAAGGAAACCGAAAATCTTGGGCTGGTATTTCCTGTTTGAGACCTCCACCATCCAGGCCCTTCTAACAGGAGTCCTGAAGTACCTTGCCCACCAGCCCGCAACAAAAAGGGCCCCCAGGATGTAAATATTGTGGAATAGCACGCTCACAGACATCAAGGGTATGAGCAGGTTCCCAAGAAGAGCCATGGGTTTCTTCCCAAACCTTTCACCCAGCTTTCCCCCAAGGATTGAAAACACGGATCCCAGGCCGTAGCTCAGTGCAAGTAGAATCCCGTACACATAGGGAGGCTCTCTCAGGTAAAGTATGATGAGAAGCGGGAAGATTGCTGTTACCGCCTGATAACCCATGTCAGCGAAGAAAGCTGAAAGGGAAAGGAAAAGGACGTTTCTGTTGAGCCATGCGCTTCCCGTGTTCTCCCTGGCCTCTGATTCCATACAACTAGGTTAGGGGATTGCCTTTTTTACATTTTTCCTGAAAGATTCATTCCCATTTGTGTGGAATGCCAAGAAATAGCTTGGTTTCGTATCTGATGTTAACATGACCATCATGTGAATGCCTTGAAAACGCATCGGACATGGCCTGAAGCATTTCCCCATACCTGGTGTCATTAGGTTTCAGGGCGTATGAAGCTGAGAAATACCTTCCTTTCACTCCTTCAAGATCAAGTTCCTGGGCATTTTCCAGTGTAAAGACCTTTACCTTGCCGCCGAAGAATGAATCAATTGTCTTCCTGTCCAGCGCAAGGCTACCTGACTGATGATATCCGTTGCTGTAAGTTCTGCAGATGCTTTCATAGTCTGAATTGAAATCGTTGCTGGACTCCTTGCGGTCATTCCAGATCAGTGCAACCATGCCTCCCGGTTTCAGTATCCTCATGAATTCCTTTCTTGTTTCCTCCGGAACAAACCAGTGGAATGCCTGCCCTGCAACAACAAGATCCACTGAATGGCCCCCCAGGCCCGTTTTTTCAGCTGTGCCATCCATGATTGTGTGGCCCGGGTATTTTTTCAGGTCAACTGAGGCCTGTAACCTCATTTCCGGGTTTGGTTCAATGCAGACAGCCCTGAAATCGTTCCTGAGAAAGAGCTCTGCCAGCTTACCGGTCCCTGAGCCTATGTCTGCAACTACAGCTCCAGTAAACAGCGCCTTCTCCTCCCGGAGGACATCAATTATGCCCTGAGGATATTGTGGTCTGCTCCTGGAGTAATCCGCGGTTTTGCCCCTGAACCTCTCGCCACGATCTTGTGACATTTGCCTCTCAATCCTTCAGGTAATTTTCCCTGTATTTTTCTGAGTATTGAAGGGATTTCTTTATTGCTTCAACCATGCCAGTTTCGTCAGCAATCCACTTTCCCGCTATGTCGAATGCAGT
>JAJZOK010000049.1 GCA_021811525.1 Thermoplasmata archaeon
AGATTCCAATGACTATTCTGTACTGGAACTTTTTCTCATTCTCGGACGGTAGTCTGGAATATTACAGGCAACCTATGAGGAAATTCTTTTCTGCGATTATTTACACCGGGAATTTCCATAATTTCCTCCTTCTATCTGGAATTTACTGGTTTCCTTCAAATCACTTTGGTTTCTCGTTTCCTTTATTTCAAACAGCGGTTTCAGTGATCCTCTCATTTGGAATATTCATAATCATCAACGATATGCTACACTCGACAATCCATTTCCGTAAACAGCAAGCCTTTGTCACCGGATCAACAGTATCCGGTGCAGTTATCACGACTGGAGCATGCTGTACTGTTCCCTTTGTTTTTCCATTGTTGAGCATTTTCTCCCAGGGATTCGCTCTGGGCACATTGGTTTTTCTTGGCAGCTATTCTGACATAATAGATCTATTTGTGTTCTTAGTTATAATTTTATTCCACATTGAAATGTCATCACGGAATTATTCTTAAAAAGAGCATTTCCCAAATACTTATTGCCTGAATATCAAGTGATGCTTATCTTCCAGACGCCATTCTTGATTCATAAATCAATTCTAAAACTATCATTTCTTGTATATTCTTTAAAAATCAGATCGGTTAAGAACAATCTTGCAATATGCCCCTGTGTTGCATTATGGAAAAAATAATTCTCTATACAGGTAAGGGAGGGGTTGGAAAAACAAGCATTGCTGCGGCAACTGCTTCACTCCTGGCAGGTAAAGGCAAGCGAACTCTTATCATCTCCACTGATCCTGCCCATAGCCTTTCGGATGCTTTTGAAACTCAAATCGGAAATTCCCCCACTGAGATTGGTGATAACCTCTGGGGACAGGAGATAAGCGTTATAGAGGCCATAAATTCCCACTGGAAGGAACTGAAGATGTACCTGACGGGCCTATTCCAGTCTCAGGGCCTTGATCCCTCAACTGCTGAGGAGATTGCAACACTCCCCGGGTTTGAGGAGGCATCTCATCTTCTCTATTTAGAGGATCACATAAAAAGTGGAAAATATGATGTTATAGTAATGGACAGTGCGCCTACAGGAGAATCACTTAAACTCCTCTCATTCCCTGAAGCCATGTCCTGGTACATGGAAAAAATATTCCCAATAGGCAGGACAACTGCAAAGGTAATAAGGCCTTTAGTAAGGCCATTTACTTCCATACCATTCCCAAATGACGAAGTTCTTGGCAATATGGAGTCACTTTACAATAGCCTCAAGCGTATCAGGGATTACCTAGCAGATCCTGACCTCACATCAATCAGGCTTGTAACAAACCCTAACCGCATGTCCTTCAATGAAACAAAAAGGGCATATACCTATCTCCTCCTGTACGGTTATAATGTGGATGCCCTGATAATAAACAAAGTTTACCCCCCTGAATCTGGAGAGTTTTTCAAACTCTGGATCAAGGTCCAGGATGAGATTCTAAAAGAAACCAACGATGCTTTCCCTGACCTCAAGCTTTTCTCACTGAAGATAAGCAAATCCGAGACACTGGGCAGAGTTGATCTGGAGAAAATGGGAAAAGACCTCTATAGAGATGAAGATCCCTTGGCTGTCTTCACAAAGGCTAAACCAGTTACATACGAGAAAAGTAATGGAAAATACACGGTTAAAATGAAATTGCCTTTTGCAAGCAAGGAAAAAATAAATCTATTCAACAGTAAGGGGGAACTCGTCGTAGAGGTGGAGAACTGGAGGAGAATTTTCTATCTTCCGACGACATTTTCAGACAAAAATCCGGTATCCGCAGAATTTATTAACGGGGAACTCAATATTGAGATGGTGTAAAATGGTGTCCGAACAGAAAAGAGAGCAGGAAGAAAATCCGAAATCTAACCAAAGAAATGTGATAGAAATAAAAATAAATGTTCCTCAATTCAATACCAGAAACCTTAGAAGATTCGTCTTACATCTGGAAAAAGCTGGAAAAGAAATCCTGGCCGCCGGGAACAGCTTCTTCAGGGATGAAGAGACAGAACCCGAGCAAAAAATGAAAAAGATAGAGATAAAATAACTTTAGCAGAAGATAGTAACTACTTACTCCCATTAATTATAGCAAAATTTGCTCCCGGGTCTTTCCAGGCAGTAATGTCATGGAAGCCTGCTCTTTCAAGCTTGTCAGATAATTCATCTGCAGAGTACTTGTAAGAATTTTCGGTATGGATTGTTTCCCCCTTTTTAATTACAATTTTTACTCCATCCATTTCGAACAATATATTCTTCCGGGATACAAGATGCATCTCTATGCGGCTCTTCTTCTCATTGTAGAAAGCGAGATGGGTGAAATCATCCACATTTAAAGGCACATGCAGCTCTCTCTGTGCTCTTCGTATTATGTTAAGGTTGAATTTTGCCGTTACACCCTTACTGTCATTGTAGGCTGCTTCCAGTATCCTGATATCTTTCCTCAAATCGACTCCAAGGGCAATGAGGTCTCCAGTATTCAGCACTTTCGCCATTCTAAGTAGAAAATTATCAACCTCAGCAGGCTCCATATTTCCAAGCGTTGATCCGAGAAAAACGAGCAATTTTGTTTCAGGGAACATGCCACTAAGAACTCGATCTATGGTGGAGAAGTCACATCTTATTCCCTTTCTCACTATGTTACTGCTTTTTGAGCTCCCTGAGCGCAAGGCCTTTTCCAGAGAAGAAGCGGAAATATCCACGAACACGTATTTTTTAAGGTAAGGCATGCAGTTGATCAGAATCTCACCCTTTTCACCATTTCCAGAGCCCAGCTCAATTACCGTCTTTACAGTACTTGAAATATCAGAAAGATCCTTACAGTGGCTTTTCAGGATTGATATTTCAGTTCTTGTTGGATAGTATTCGTCGAGTCCCGTGATCTCATCAAAAAGCCTGCTCCCTGCTTCATCATAGAAAAACTTTGGATTGAGCTCCTTGGGAGATGAAGTCATTCCCCTGAGAAATTCAGAACGAAAATTTCCAAGATCCGGTTTCAGATCCAGAATATTGGATTCAGACCCGTTCAGGATTTATCACCAGCCAGCCTGAAACCTGAAAACTGCCAGCAGCTATCGGGATGATAGAAATTCCTGTAAGTGTTCCTGTAGTGTCGTACAGGGGTAACTGCAGAACCTCCCCTCAGCACATACTGGTTGTTCATAAATTTCCCGTTGTATTCTCCAAGATTGCCCTCATAAGGGCGATATCCCGGGTATGGGATGTAAGGGCTTGATGTCCATTCCCATGTTGCCCCTGAGATCTGTGGGGTTCCGTTGTCTGAGAAGTTTACCGGATGAAGTGTGCTTTCCTCCATAAAATTTCCATGAACACATTCCTTTAAGGATTCAGCAAATATCTCCCATTCGTATTCCGTGGGAAGCCTAAGGCCGGCCCATCTAGCATATGCATCTGCTTCGTAGTATGAGACATGAACAAGCGGCTCTGACTCATTCAAATTCTGCTCTCCTGACAACTTGAATATTTTATATTGGTCACCATCCTTTGACCAGTAAAGCGGCAGTTTTCGTTTGTTCTCCCTTATGTATGACCATCCATCAGAAAGCCATAGTTCAGGGCGTTCATAGCCACCATCCTCTATGAATCTGATGAATTCACCATTGTTAATGGGCCTTGATGAAATCCTGTATGGATGGATAAGTATTCTGTGCCTAGGCCTTTCATTGTCGAAGCTGAAACCTTCTCTTCCATACCCAACCTCATTTATTCCACCATCCATTTGGACAAACCACATCTCTGAATCATGGGATCCGGTCTCTTTGTCGGTGTAAGAAGGTTTGTATGGTGAGGCATAATAGTTGATCTTAATATCCATCAGAAGAAGCTCCTGGTGCTGTTCCTCATGATTTATGCCTAGTTCTATGAGTTGAATTAAATTACTATCTCCTGTATTTTCATTAACAACGTTTAAAACTGCTTCGTCAACCGACTGGCGATAGTCATAAACTTCCTCAAGTGAAGGTCTGGAGAGACTGTTTCTTGAAATTTTCTGCATATATGGCCCCAAGGTCTCGTAATAAGAATTGAAAAGAAAATCAAAATTATAATCTAAAATTTTCAAGCTCTTTGCGTACTTTCTGAGCACAAACCGGTCAAAGAACCATGTGGTGTGTGCTAGATGCCATTTAGGCGGGCTTGCCTGCGGTATACTTTGAACCATAAAGTCATCCCTTGTAAGGGGTTTGACAAGATCCAAGGTCCTCTTTCTAACATTCCGGTATAAGTTTTCCAGATCGGAAGCCACTTCAGTACTGGCAGTCATCAATCAGTATATGATGCTCTTACAATTTAATGATTCTGAATATGTTTGCTGTCATTTTTGTCAGAAGCTTCATTACCTGCATCTCCGCTCTTTTTTGCAAGTGTTGCAGTTTTTTTCACATTTCTCATCAACAATACATAGATCAGATACAATACTAGCACCAGTATGGCCACATACTCAATTATGGAGGTAAAGCTTCCAGAAAATGCATAGTAACCGAAGATGATGAGGAGAGTATCCCATACCAGTGAGCCGAGGAATGAGAAGAGATAGAATTTTTTAAGGTCCATTTTTGCAAATCCTGCTACAAGACTTATCAACCCCCTTACCCCTGGAACCATACGTATTATGAAAACTGCAAAAGATCCATTCTTTTCGAACCAGGTTTCAAAATTCTCAACAGATTCCTTTTTTAAATGGAATATATGGAGGTGGTTGTATATTACATCCTTCCCCAAGAAATATGCAATGAAATAGTCTATTGTAAATCCAACCAATCCACCCAATAAGGCTACCGCAAGAACCCCTGAAAAATTCAGAATGCCTAGGTGTACATACTGCCCGGAGAGTGGGAGTATGACTTCGCTTGGAATAGGCAATGAAGCAGATTCCAGCATCATAAGAATACCTATTCCAGAGTATCCGTAATTTACAACCAGATTATGTATTGGCCCGGATTTCCCCAGAAGTATGGAAATCAGGTATGATATTGTGATCATTTTTCACTACGCAATCATTAGTTCCATATCAAATCATGCATAGGTAAGGGATGGATGTTTCCTTTTAACTCCATGCTACTCTTGTTGGCATCAGTATATTCCGCTTTTTTCATGATTAAGGAGTTCATTAGTTCAATCACTTCAGCATTTTCAATACTTCATCGGTTTTCCTAATGATCCCAATTCTTGTGAGTACAAACTTTATGCTTGCTTCATGTGCCTCTGCCGACATATCCGACATAGCATCTTCCACAAAAATCTGGTTATATCCGTATTCATATGCAAATCGGGCTGTGCTTTCAACTCCGTACGTTGTTGCTATACCGCATAGAATAATGGTATCAATATGCCTTCTCCTCAATTGCAGATCTAGATCAGTACCATAAAATGCACCCCACTGGTGTTTCGTAATCAGTATGTCTTCATTCCTTATTCCCAGCTGGTCCACATACTGGTCCCAGTCAGCTGGCCTTTCCCTTCGTGAAAAGCCTGATTCGTTTCCATCAACATTCGGATGGAGCATTATATCCATTGGGCCAGTCACTCTCACGGCAACAACAGGAATGTTCTTTTCCCTGCATTTTTTGGCCAATTTTCCTGCGTTATTAAGAACCTCGCTTGCAGAATGTGGGGATGTATCCATGGAAGCAATCCCCTTTTGAAGGTCAATTATCACAAGTGCCTTTTTTTCTATTTCATTCTGTGTCATTGAAATGGTATTTGCTCATTCTAAAAATCTTTAGCTATCATAATGTGCTTTTTCCTTCTTTGAATGAATATTTCAGTATATGGCCCTCACTTAGATTATATAATTAGAATACGATACAGATTATACCATTTCAGAAGTTGTGATAGGTAGATGAGTGAAATAGGCGTGGTTTCATGGAGATTCAATGACGATCCTTCGGCGCTACAAAATGCATTAATGTTTGAGGCATTGATCTCCAAATTCTTCAATGAATCTCTGAATGGCCAAAATTTTGTCCAGTTGAAAACCTGCAACAGGCTTGAATATTACTTCATTGAAAACTCGCCGCAATCTTTTGACAATATACCCTATGGGTACAGACATCTTCAAGGAAAAGAAGCCGTTAAGCATTTAATCCTTGTTGCTTCAGGGCTGGACTCTCTCTCCATAGGGGAAAATGAGATCCTTGCCCAAGTAAAGTCTGCGTACACGAAAGCTTTAGAGTCCGGAAGACTTGATAAAATGCTCCAACAGATTTTCCGGATGGCAATTTTCGCAGGCAAGAAGGTAAGAACCGACACCGGGATATCCAAAGGAAAGACATCCATAGCACACATATCCATCGATCTTTTGAAAGAAAGGCACAATCTGGAAGGGAAAAGAATCCTTCTTATTGGAACTGGAAAAATTGCATCTAAAATACTGAAATACCTATCATCTGATAAAAGCCTTAGTCTTTCCCTGTTGGGAAGGAATAGAGATGCGGGAGATACTCTGGCCTCTGAGAATGGCTGCAGATATCTTGATCTATCCAATCTCCGGGAGGCGATCCAGGAAAATGATATCATAATAACGGCAACAACATCATCCAGACCTCTCATACAGGAATCCGATATAATTGAAGCCTCAAGTTCAAGAGAACTAATTCTGCTGGATGTATCGAACCCATGCAATATCGAACCAAATGTGGCAAACCTGAAAAACACATATCTGTATACATTCAGTGATCTGGAGTCTATAATCAGGACAAATGTTGAGGCGAAAAAAGAGGAGATCTTAAAGGCCAATCAAATAGTTGAAGAACAGTTGAAAATAATCATTGAAAAGATGAGAGAACTCGAGATGGACCATCTTGTTGAATCTTACATGAAATATTCTGAACGACTGGCCGCCAGAGAGGCTCAGAAGGCTCTTTCTGCCATCAGAGAAGGCGGAGATCCTTCAGAAATTCTTTCTGCTATGAGCGGGTCCATCTCCAGAAAAATACTCAGGCCATACATTCTGGCAGTAAAAGAGGCAGCAAGATCTCCAGACAACGAAGACGCTAACTCCCTGAAGTCTGTCCTTTCAAAGATCAGGGAGACTTCTTAATTTTTCTGAATGAAATATCAAACGCCTCAATGGTTTTTTCAAGTTCAGCCTTTCCGTGTGCGAAGCTGACGAAATTGGATTCAAACTGGGAAGGTGGGAGATAGGTGCCGTTATCCTTTGCATTTTTGAAGAATTCCATAAATAGATGAGAATTGCTTTTTATCGCCGATTCGTATGAATCCACCTTCTTGCTGCTAAAGAAAATTGTGAACATGGGCCCAGTGTTGTTAACATGAACCTGAACATCGTATTTTCCGGCAGATTCTGATACTGATGATGCAAGCTTCTCCGTGTATGACTTTATGTTGCCATAATCTTTATTCCTGAGTTCCGAAAGTGTCTCATACCCTGCAATCATAGTAAGTGGGTTTCCGGAAAATGTTCCACCTTCATATACTGGCCCGGACGGAGCGATCATCTCCATTATATCACTCCTTCCTCCAAATAGGCCAACTGGCAAACCTCCTCCGATTATCTTTCCAAGGATAGTAATATCCGGTTTGATCCCAATGGCATTCTGATATCCACCGAATGTGAAGCGAAAACCAGTAATTACCTCATCAAATATCAGAATGGAGCCATCCTTTCTGCACTGTTCTTCTAGAGACTGCAGGAAGCCGTCAGCAGGAGGTATGACACCAACATTCCCAAGAACAGGTTCCACTATTACCGCCGCGATTTTCCCTCTGAAGAGCGAAAATATCTTTCGGACAGATTCTTCGTCGTTGAATTTGCCCACAACAACTGTGGATGAAACCCCTTCAGGTATGCCAGGGCTTGAAGATATCCCAAATGTTAGGCCTCCACTCCCCATTTTCTGAAGAACATAATCATGAGAACCATGATACGCCCCATCGAATTTCACTATTAGCTCCCGCTTTGTGAAGGACCTAGCGAGCCTTATAGCATGCATTGTAGCCTCTGTACCTGAGTTTGTGAACCTCATCCTCTCGATCGAGGGTATTGCGCCTTTGATAACTTCCCCCAATTTTGATTCACTCTCTGTAGGGGCGCCATATATGAAACCATCGGCAAGTTTTTCCTTTAACTTCTGAACCACGTTATCTGGAGAATGGCCCAAAATAGAGGGTCCAAACCCCAGACAATAGTCGACATATCTTCTTCCATCCGCATCCTCAATATAAGGGCCATGAGCTCTTTTAATAAATTCCGGAAATGGTTTGTAATATCGAACTGGAGAATTCACACCAGAGGGAAACAAATCAATTGACTCGTTGAAAAGTGATTCTGATCTTCCTGACATCTAAGGATAATTGGAAATCAATATTTCACAGTTTGTAAACCCCTTAATATGGTAAAGGTGTCAGACTTTCGTGATTACATCAAACACATTTTTGTCCGGCGGATACAGAAGGGAATAGAACAGAGTCCCACCCTCGTATAATGCTATAAAGAACTGAAGTGCCAGCATAATTGGGCTCCATTTCTTTCCCGTCTTTATTGCACCGTACTGGTAGAACACAAAATAGCAGAAAGTGTTGATTCCTGATATCACTGAAAGGAAGAGCGGGAAATGAAAATGAAGTACCAGGGATGGGATGAGCAGAAAAACACCGAAGAAACCTGTCCATCCCACTGCGTAACGGTATATGAGCCAGTAGAACATTTTTCTGTTGATCTTTTTTATATATGTTCGAGCCCAGAGCATGGATACAATCCATCTCCTCCTCTGCTTGTAGAAATCTATAAGCGATGTCGGGGGAGCTATGAATATTGGAAATGGTATATAGCCGAACCTGTATCCTTTTTTTACTATTAGCTGGCTCATAATTATGTCGTCTGCCCCGTAAGTTCCGAAATCCCAGCCAATCTGCTCCTCCACATCAGCCCTTATAACAAGACCTTCTCCATGCACTGCCATTGGTGTTCCCTTTTTGTTGAAGTACGTGCAGAAGGCAGCGCAGTCGGATACTCTAGTCATATCTGCAAGGGTGGAAAAAAGGTGAACACCCGGCTCCCTCAACCTCAAGTGACCCTGGCCCCCTTCCTCTGTCATTCGATAAACATACTGCACATACTCTTCAGAAACAACAGAGTCGTCATCCAGATGGATCAGGTAAGTTTCACTTGATATGCCTTTTTCTTTCAACCACTTGCTCTCATAGTCTAGTGCACGCAGTTTATGTTTTGAACCATTAGGGCAGGAGTACCCGGAAGGCACAATAATCTCTTCTGCAAGGTACTGGTGCTGATCATATTCCTCCTTTATCACATAAACCTCCAGAGGAGTGGGATATGATCTGATAATCATGGTAATTTTATCCACGATCTTGGGATTTTTGCCATTGGTGCATATTACTGCTATGACCCTCCTCCTTGAGAGGTACTCCCTCTGCGGCAGAATTGGAGTTATTACAACATGTTTCTGCTCATGCTCTTCCATTTTTGTGAAAAGCCTGTCTTCTCCCTTTGTCCATCCCTTAATTATCAGTATCAGCTGAAATAATGCCACGGGAAAATAGAGCAGTACAAGGAATGCCACTAGGTAAAAAAGAGGATTCAAGAAATGCATTTACGCTGTCAGACAGGAGAATGAGTGGTACCATAAGAATTTTTACGAAAATTTAGGGTTCAGTTTAAAAATATGAAGAATATTATTTGAATTTTTTTTCAGAGTAATACTCATGCACCTTTTACTCAGGATACTGTACTGAGGTTTATTGATGGCCATGTAAAGTTAAAATCAGTCAATGAATTACATTCCCTATGTCTTCACAACCCTCCTGGGACCAGTACTTCATGAGAATGGCATTCCTTGCTGCTTCGAGAGCTAACTGCACAAGGAGAAAAGTCGGAGCTGTTATTGTAAAGGGAAAAAACGTACTTGCAACTGGTTACAACGGCCCGCCTTCCGGAACCGTCCATTGTGACGTTGTTGGATGCATTAGAGATGATCTTAATGTACCTTCAGGGGAAAGACATGAGCTATGCCGTGGCCTGCATGCAGAACAGAACGCAATCATCCAGGCTGCTGTTCACGGAGTCAGTATAGCAGGTTCCACAATATATGTCACCACCCACCCCTGTGTTGTCTGCTCAAAGATGATTATGAATGCACAGATTCTTGAAATTGTTTATTCCGGAGGTTATCCAGATGATCTCTCGGAACTTATGCTGCTTGAAAGTAATATTAAAAAGAGAAATTTTCCCCTCCCTGAAAGGGAAATTGAAATGATGCTTGGAGATTTCTCACAGAAAAGTGGTGAAGATTGATCTCAATGTTTAAGTGCCCAAGGTACAGCAAGGGCTGTAAGATATATTATGAACCCTACAACTGCAAATGGGACCATATCTATTGGCTTCAGATGTTCGAACTTATATAGTATTCCACCGATTTCTATCACGAATAATCCAAGAAAGAAAAGCGGGTACCTTATTTTTCCGAGATCTTTAGTTTTCATTGCATATCACCAGTGAAGCAGCACCGGGTTCAGGAAGTGCCATACTGCAACAGACCTTATGAAGAGGTCAACAAGGAAGAACATGCTGAGGCTGAGCCAGGCATATGTCTCGTGATGCCTGTTGATCCTGCTCTGACCCCTGAAAATCTTTCCTCTTATTGAGTGCTGGCAGCTGTAGCAGTCTATGTTGCCGCCCACAAGATGCCTTATTGCATGGCATGAGAGTGTGTACACTGTTACCAGTATTGTGTTTATGACTAGCAGTATTGTTCCCAGGCTTATCACATAGCTGTACCCCGGGTACCTGATTATTGAGATTGCTATGTCATAATAGAAGAATGGAAGTATTGCAACTGAAAAGTACATGAACCATCTGTGTAGGTTTTCCACCCTGAAAAACCTTGTTTCTCCTGTATAACTGCGCCCCTTGTATTCCCCTCTGAATCCAATGGAGCAGGCAACTGGATGGTTGAATAGATGCCTGTGGTAGTCCTTTCTGTATGCGTAGCAGGTAAGCCTGAAAAGTCCTATTAGAGGCAGTATAAGTAATGTGGGGGAATAGAATGGATCTGTAAGCCCTGTAACAAGTTTTGTCATGGGGTAAAGTGTCATAAGGTAAATTCCAAGAACAAGCAACACTATGAACGAAATAAACCTGGCACTGAGAAACTCTGGCGGGATTAGGCTGTTTACCGCTTTATTCATCTTGGCAATCTGATCATTGTTTTTTATCAGTTATACCACCCTCTTCTCTTTCTTTCTTCTGCCTTTTATTAGCATAGCCAGCGGATCATATGTGAGATCAACTGCCCTTTCTTTCTCCTGTATGATTGCGTTATCGGTTATTACTATATGCTCGGGGCAGACTTCCTGGCAGCATTTTGTTATATTACAGTATCCGAGTCCGCCTTCCTTGTTCAGGAAAGTTGACCTGTCAATTGTGTCCATGGGGTGCATGTCGAGAGAGGCTGCCTTAACGATATGCCTCGGGCCAAAATAATCTGTGTAATGCTCCCTTACAACGTGGCAAACATCCTGGCAGAGGAAGCATTCAATACATTGCCTGAACTCTTTAGAACGCTCAACGTCCTCCTGTTTCATGCTGAAATGCTCTTCAGGACCAAGTTCCTTTGGAGTGAATGGAGGGATTTTTCTTAGGATGTCCCAGTTTCCTGTAACATCTGTTACAAGATCCTTAATAAGAGGAAAAGCACCCATTGGATTAACAGTAATATTGAACCCAACTTTGTCTATTCTGGTTTTGCACATTAGCCTGGGGAAGCCGTTTATCTCAGCTGAACAGGAACCACATTTTGCTGCTTTACAGTTCCATCTGATTGCCAGTGTGGTATCCAGATTCTCCTCTACGTATCTGACTGCATCCAGAACTACCATTCCGTCGACATAAGGAACTTCAAAAGTGTCGTAATGCTCCTTTTCGTCAACTGATGGGTCCTTTCTATAGATCTTCAGATTTATTTTATCCATCAGTACACCTCTGGTTTAACATATTTCTTCAATTCTTCTGGGATTTCCGGAACTGGGACAGTATCAAACTTCATACCATCACCATCCTTTTCGCAGATTATATTCTTCAACCATTCCGGATTTTTCTTGGGGTAATCTCTTCTGGTATGTGCCCCTCTGCTTTCAGGCCTCATTATTGCGCTTCTGACAATTGCTTCCGTCGCTATAAGCATATTCCCCAATTCCAGAGCAGCAAGCAATCCATGGTTATACTTTAGTCCTCCGGGCGCTGAGACTCTTGGATATTTCTCCTTAAGCTCAAGAATCTTTTTCAGTGCTATCTCAAGATGTTCCTGGTCCCTCACAATTCCAACATTATCCGACATTGTAGTGGTGAGTTCATCTATCAATTTGTATGCGTTTAGCCCATCGGGGCGGACAAGACCCTTTACTCTATCGATCTCAGAAATAATTTCCTGTTCGTCAAACTCAGGCATATTTTCCGATGTTGCAAACTTCGTAGCACCCTCACCCACTATTTTACCAAAGACAAGAATATCAGCCAGTGAATTTCCACCAAGCCTGTTTGCACCGTGAAGACCGCATGCAACTTCACCAGCAGCAAAAAGTCCCGGAACATTTGTGGCGCCTGTGTCCGGGTCTACTCTGATTCCCCCCATCTGATAGTGGACAGTGGGGGCAACTTCCATCATTTCCTTTGTTATATCTATGCCTGCAAATTCCATGAACTGGTGGTACATGCTCGGAAGTTTCTGCTTTACAAAATCTGCTCCCTTGTATGATATATCAAGGTAAACACCGCCATGTTCTGTACCTCTACCTGCTTGAATCTCAGCATAATTTGCCCTGGCGACAACATCCCTTGCGTCCAATTCCTTTTTCTTTGGAGAATACCTCTCCATGTATCGTTCCTTCTGATTGTTGTAAAGTATTCCTCCCTCTCCTCTTACCCCCTCTGTAACTAGAAGTCCTTTTACTCCAGGAGGGTAAACCATTCCTGTAGGGTGGAACTGAATCATCTCCATGTCCTGAAGAACGGCGCCCGCTTTAAAAGCCAGGCCAATGCCATCTCCGGTGGATTCCCAGGAGTTTGAAGTGACCTTGAATACCCTTCCACATCCCCCGGTGGCCATTACCACAGCTCTCGCCTTAAAAAGATTGAATTCACCGCGGTCCATTTTAATTCCTATGGCACCACTTACCTTTCCATCGGCCAGTACAAGCTTTGTGATATACATCTCATCTATAACTGACACATTTTTCCTGTGAATGATCTGATCCTGAAGCGTTCTTATTATTTCAAGCCCTGTCCTGTCTCCAACGTGGCAGAGCCTTCTGTAGGTATGACCGCCAAATGCTCTCTGCAGTATCCTCCCATCGGGAGTTCTGTCGAAAAGAGCACCAAATTTTTCTAGCTCAAATACCCTGCTTGGTGCCTCCTTTGCAACCAGTTCTGCCATTCTCCAGTTTGAAATGTATACTCCTTCCTCTATTACATCAGCAAAATGGACAGTCCAGTTGTCTTCCGGGTCTACATTCCCAAGAGAGGCTGCTATACCACCCTCAGCCATTACAGTATGCGCCTTCCCAAGTAATGACTTTGTGACTACGATAACCTTCAGTCCTGCATCAGACGCGGCCAGGGCCGCTCTCATTCCTGCTCCACCAGCACCTATTATCAGAACATCACATTCATTGGTTTTATATGCTTCAACCATTGTAATCACTTGATTTGTGGACTACCCTATAACACTTCAATTATTATAAAGGTTCAATTGAACCATGTCTGTTTGAAAAATGTTTAAATATTAGTAATTAATACATAGTTGTCAACAATTGGTTGACAACTAAAGGGTGATTGTAATGGTAGTTAGAAGGCGAAAGGATTCGGATGACTGGAGAGATGACTTCTACGACATGTTTGATGAGTTCGGCTTTGACTTTGATCGCTGGAACGAAAGAGTCATGAAAATGTGGGACAGATTGCTCAAGGACCCAGAGGCGAACACATATGGACCATATGTTTACGGGTTCACCTACAAGATGGGGCCAGACGGCAGACCTAAATTCGAGGAATTCGGGAATGTTCCACATATGGGAGCTCCGGGTTTGAGCCAGAATGTTGGAAAAGATGTTAGGGAACCGCTCACTGACATAAACGTGGATGACAGAAATGTTTACGTCACTTACGAGCTGCCTGGAATATCCAAGGAAGACATTGATCTCAATGTTTCAGAGAACAATATTACAATCAAGGTGGAAAGGGGCCCCAGAAAATACTTCAAAAGCCTGGATTTCGACTATAGCCTCAGACCAAGCAAAGCAATTGCAAAATTCACAAATGGTATCCTTGATGTCACTGTGGAGAGAGAAACAAAGGGGAACCAGAACGGAACCAGAATTTCAATAGAGTGAGTGAACATGATTGACGGGGATCTGGATACACTCATATCTGCTCTTATGAATAACACCAGAAGAGAGATACTCAGAAGGCTGATACTTGAGGAATCCTATGCCCTTGAGATAAGTCGCTCGGTTGGGATTTCCCAGCAGGCAATCAACAAACAGCTTGAGCTGCTGGAAAGGGCCAACCTCATCTCCGCCGTGGGCATGATCCCGAGCTCTGAGGGTGCAAGGCGCAAAGTATACCGCCCCACCAATTTTTCTACTCTTGTAACAGATTATTCCAGAAATTTCATTGAAGTTAGACGATATGAAATAAAATTCGAAAATACCGATTTATCATATGCAGTAAACACTGAGCCAGGTAAACTTATAAATGAACTGAATAAGATCAACTCCCACCTTGAAAATTTGATGGAAGAAAGAATTGCACTTCTAAAGAAGAAGGATGCCGTAATTGGGGCCCTTCACAACCATATAAATAATCTGGAGGCCGGTTCACTTGAAAAAAACATACTGTGGGAGTATGTCGACTCTGGCGACCCAGAGGGGACAGCAAAAAAATTCAATGTTTCTCCTTCCTACGTGATGGGGGTTGTTGAGAGCTATCTTCACTGAACACCTCACTGAATTCTTTGGCGAAGGCCGCAAGAAATGATTTCTCCTGGTCATTCAGGGTTGAAGGTATTATTATTACTGATGGGCCAACTTTGCTGCGAATTTGAAAAAGGTCCCCCAACCTGCACCTTACAATCTTTTCCTCAGGCATATGAAGTGAACTCAACAGAACAACCTCTGTATCTTTGCCAATAACTCCTGCTTCATATCTCTCCTCCATCTTTAGGAGGGTATCTGCTGCCTCTGACGGCGCCATGGGTTCCTGGCCATTAAGATCCAGCAAGAGCAAAGTATGAAGGGAACTGGCCAGATTCCTTTTTATTTTTTCCAGCACACTGGAAGGCAGAAACTTATCAGTACAGAATGGAAGGGATACTGGAGGACCAAAGCGGTAATGAAACAATCCGGATCTGGAAGGCGCTTCTGTCAGTATGCTTGAATTCTCAATCACCTCAACCTGAATGCCTGCTTTTGACAGATCATACCTTATCTGATTGTGCGTAGTAGCAGATAACGGGTCCCCGGTAACTATAACACATATGTCCATATCTCTGGCCCTTTGAAAAAATAAGGATTCTATTTCAATTTCTGCCCTTTCCAGTGGCTTGATTTCCCTGCCAAAATAAGATGCAAGCGACTCCAGAGTTGATTTTGGAGGGATAGAGGTGTAATACTCAAAATAGACCTCCTGGCATCTTCTTATTACGCTCTCACCCTCCAGCGTTAGGCTTCGTATACCTCTAAGACCGAGGCCGACAAGATAGAGCATCAGTATCCTTGTTCGTTTATCTCCTGCTCTATCCTTACAAGCTCATTGATCTTTGCAAGCCTTTCACCCCCAATAGTCCCCGTCTTTATGAGGACTGAATTGAACACGACGGATAGGTGGGCAATGAAATCGTCGTCAGTTTCTCCGCTCCTGTGGGATATGGTATTTTTCATTCCCCCCTTTCTTGCTGTTTCTACTGCATCGTAGGTCCTGCTCAATGACCCTATCTGATTTACCTTAATCAGGACACCATTTGTGGCGTTCATCTCCACACCTTTAGCGATTCTTTCAGGATTTGTTGTGTAGAGATCATCTCCCACAACAAGGGACCTGTCTCTTACTTTCTTTGTTACCTCTGCATATCCCTGGTAATCATCCTCATTCATTGGATCTTCAATGAAATAGAAACCATGGTCCTTAGACATTGATATGGCGAAATCAATCTGTTCATCCCTTGATTTTGGCCCACTCCTGTACATGTATTTTCCATTCTCATAAAATGAAGATGCTGCAAAGTCCATTCCTAACAGTATCTTTACCTTGTTTTCTGATGAAATCTCAGAGGCAGCTTCTTTCACTATGTCTATGGCATCGATATCACTGATGCTGGCAGTCCATGCCCTCTCGTCTCCCACACCTATACTGAATTTCGGAAATTTTTCTGCAAGTTTCTTCCCTATCCTGTGGTGCACCTGTATATTCAGATATGCCGACTCAAAGAATGTTTTTGCCTGGGAAGAGACAAGGAACTCCTGTATTGTAGTGCCGTTCACTGAATGCTTTCCGCCACCAAGTACATTGCCTATTGGTCTCGGCAGTTCCCTGCACATTGCGCCCCCTACATATCTGTAAAGAGGGATGCCAAGATAGTTCGAAACTGCTCTTGCATTGGCAATGGAAAGTGCTGTGGAAAGATTTCCCCCAAGATTTTCCAGATACTCAGTCCCGTCTGTCTCCCTGATTGTAAGGTCAAAC
>JAJZOK010000022.1 GCA_021811525.1 Thermoplasmata archaeon
TTCGGTACGCCACCAAGCCTTTTCAAGGCAGGATCAAGTTTGAGCGTGTCCAGCAGCATTCTGGTGCTTGCTGGCTCTGCATCCTCCATCTCCATGCAGATCACCGTATCCAGGCCGAAAACATCCTTCACTCTTCCAGAGTCTAAATTCATGAGTGGTTCAAGCCCATGTTCCTTTAAAAAATTTCCCGATCCATTACTAGACAAGAAAACAATCAACTTCATTACTCAATTTATCCTTCGCTGATCAATGGAGTGTTCGCTATGCAGGGGAAAAGCCGTGTACGAGGCAAGATACAACGGGACATATCTTTGCAGGAAGCATTTCAACGATTCTGTGGAGAGAAGGTTCAAGCACGAATTGAGGAAACAGGTTGATCTGAGGGCGAAACACCTGGAGATATCAGTGGCCATATCGGGCGGCAAGGACAGCTCCGTTACGCTATTTCTCCTGGATAAGTTCCTTGGTAAGAGGGAAAACATTGATCTTAAGGCATTCACCATCGATGAGGGCATCGCCGGTTACAGGGACGCGGGCCTTGAGTCTGCGAGACAGCTGTGCAATAAGCTTGGCGTGGAACATAGAACCATATCGTTCAGTGAGGCTTTCGGGAGAACCATGGACGAGATTGTCAGGAAAGATCCTGAGACAATTCCATGCTCGCACTGTGGCCCGATGCGAAGGAAACTGATGAACATTGAATCCCTCGAATACGCGAGCGATTATGTTGCGCTGGGCATCAACCTGGACGATTACGCCCAGTCCATCCTCATGAATGTTGTCAAGGGTGATTTCGAGCGAATGCTTAGAATGGCTCCGCACAGCACCAGAAAGGAGGGACTTGTCAGAAGAATTGTCCCGATCAGGAGAATTCCGGAAAAGGAGGTAATGCTTTACGCAGTGCTCAACGGCGTGCAATTTGACGGGGGATGGTGCCCATACTACGAAAGGGCCCAGAGGAACTCATTCAGGAACATGGTCACAGACATAGAGGAACACAACCCGGGAGCAAAGTTCGCAATTGCCAACTTCCTTGATGAATTGCGTGACCACACCGCCACGGACAGGGGGAAGATATTGATGGGAAAATGTGTCAGGTGTGGGGCACCGGCCACAGGCGATCTCTGCTCCGTGTGTGCAAGCATGGAAGCTCTCGATGTCCTGTAGCTCTAAAGAAGATCAGCACCGGATCGGCATTTCCACTTGCTGGTTTCATTAGAAAAATGCTGATTTTCGAAATATTTAATATACACGTTATTATTGAGAATGGCTTCAGCATTAGCCTTTATTCCATAATACAAGGGGTTGTAGCTTAGCATGGTTAGAGCACCCGGCTGATAACCGGGAGGTCACCGGTCCGAATCCGGTCAACCCCATTTGCAGTTATGAGTAAGTCTTATAGTTGATACTGTTCTATGTGTGCGTCTTTCAACAATCCTTTATACGACATGGTCATACCACCCCCATGACATACAACGATGGGGGAGAAATGGGCGATGACCACCCTAGTAGTACCTCACATTTTTCTAATGGAGACCAACTCAGTTCTCATTGTCAAAATTCTTAAGTGGATTTTTCTTTTTATGGCAGCTTTTGCGTGGTGCAATACATTGCGCGTCAATTGGCACAACTCTTGCACAACAGTAAACATGGAGATTTTATAAATGTCTTCCTGGAAGAAACATGTTACGGAGCATTCGAAAATAGATATAGAGAGGCAACTAAACTCGTTACCTTTAGACCTCAAATATAGGACGGAGGACAGACTTCATATCGAGTTCCATAGACAAAAACAAACTCATCTTTCAAAATTAGAACTCTTTTTCATGTTAATTGGTCCGGGCATACTGGTGATGATTGCAGACAATGATGCAGGGGGAGTCATCACTTATGCCCAAACAGGTTCCATTTTTGGCATTGGTTTTTTTATTCCTTTTATGATCCTGATGCTCCCGGTGGCGTATTTTGTTCAGGAGATGACTGTACGATTGGGGGCTGTTACCCATAGAGGGCACGCGGAACTTATTTGGAAGCGTTACGGCAAATTCTGGGGATCATTTTCTCTTGGGGATCTGGTCATCGCCAATTTTCTCACACTTATAACTGAATTTATTGGAATAACTGTAGGAATGTCCATATTTGGGATTCCACGAATTCTATCCGCCGTTGCCTTTGTATCAATGGTGATAGCAATACAACTTTTCTTAAGGTACTACACATGGGAGAGGATTTCCCTATTCATTGCTGTTTTCAATCTGATATTTGTTCCGCTACTGTTTTTCCTCCCACATCCCTCGCTGGGGCAGGTCTTAGATAGTTTCGCAACGTGGAAGATAAGCGGAGGTGTAAGTTCACTGTTCATTTATGTCCTACTCGCTAACCTTGGCACTACTATCGCACCCTGGATGTTGTTCTTTCAACAATCCTCCGTCGTGGATAAAGGATTGACAAAGGATGACATAAAATTTGGGCAAAGAGACACATTAATCGGATCGACTGTTATGGTAATAGTGGCTATTGCCATAATAATCCTAACCGGAACCACAGTATTTGGTCTGGATTCCAGTGGGACTCTCGGAATCGATAATATTTTACAGATATTTGCAGCAAGGGTAGGAACGTTTCCCATGGAACTCTTCGCGTTGGGCCTTGTTGAAGCTGGCTTCATAGCAGCAATTGCAATATCTGCCAGTACTTCGTGGGCTATGAGCGAAGCGTTCGGATGGAAGAAAAGCATAAATCTACCGGCGCGCGAAGGCGTCATGTTTTACCTTCCCAGCTTTGCCGCACTTGCAGTTGCTGCATCGATAACTCTTATTCCAAATGCGCCTCTTGGTTATCTCAACCTGACTGTGCAGGTCATAGCTACAATATTCATGCCCGCTGCTATGCTGTTCCTTCTGTTGCTGCTAAATGACAAGGGGATAATGGGCAGCATGGTCAATAAGAAATGGCAGAATGTAATTGGCTTCTCGATAATTGGGTTCCTGATACTGATGAATGGCCTTTATGGAATATCAGTAGCGCTTCCTTCAATATTCGACCATCTTGTAGGGCTATTATGAATGAGGGTGATATAGACGTCCGCAAAAGGAAGAGAAATAAGAATTGAAAACGAGAAGGAACTCCAGGAATTCATGGTTTCAGAGGGAATAGAAGACTACAGCAAGGTACCTGTTGAAAAAGTTAGATTCAGCAATGGGGTCAAACTGGCTTTCTGGTTCCTGCGAATTTACATAATTCTAATGGTATTGCTCGTGATTGTGGGTTTTTCACACGTTGTTT
>JAJZOK010000143.1 GCA_021811525.1 Thermoplasmata archaeon
GTCTTCCTTCTTTATATTGGAATTCTTAAGGTCTTCCAGCAGTTTTTCCATTTCAGCATCCTTGCTGTACTCTACTTCCATGTTTTTTTCCTCCTTAATTCTTGATCCAGTCGTAGCCTTCCTCTTCGATGCGAAGAGAAAGGTTGTTGTCCCCATCGACAGCTATCTTACCATCTTTCAGTACGTGAACAAATTGAGGTTCTATGTTCTTAAGAATCCTCTGGTAGTGTGTAATGATGAGAAATCCCACATCATCACTGTAGTAGTCCCTGATCTCGTCCGCGACGAGCTTCAGTGCATCCACATCCAATCCTGAGTCAATTTCATCCAGTACGATGATCTTTGGCCTTAGCATGACCATCTGGAGAATCTCAAATCTCTTCCTCTCTCCGCCTGAGAAGCCATCGTTTACTGATCTTGACATAAATGATTCATCGAGCCCGACCTTCTTCATGTGGACTTTCATCCTGTCATAAAATTCGGTCAGGGTAACCTTGTCCTCTGGGTGGGTTTGCCTATATGCGGTCCTGAGGAAAGTTGAAAGCTTTACCCCAACCACTGCAACAGGGCTCTGGAATGCAAGGAACAATCCTGCCCTTGCCCTTTCTTCAGGTGTCTTGTCTGTAAGGTTGATTCCATCAAGTACAATTGAACCACCTGTAATCTTATAGTTAGGGTGGCCAATGAGAACGTTTCCAAGTGTGCTCTTTCCAGCTCCATTGGGGCCCATCAGGGCATGCATTTCCCCGCCCTTGACGGTAAGGTTTACTCCTTTCAGTATTTCCTTGTCCTCCACGGAGGCTCTTAGATCCTTAATCTTTAGTTCCGGCACTGTTTGCACCTTTGCTGGAATATGAGGTAACTATATTTAAACACTTTCTTATGTCTAAATTGACTAAATTATAAATACCTCCCCGGCATGCAATATTAGTGATATGAGATGGAAGTCCTCCATGACGTAAATGATGACCTTAACACGCTTCTAGGCAAGGTTAAGGGAAATATCATTACTGAGTTGAGCTACTCAGAGAGGAGCATGGATGACCTGTCACGCCTTCTGAAGATCAACAAGAACGCGGTCAAGGAGCACATGGAAACCCTGGAGCTCAAGGGCTATGTGAGGTCTTTCTTCCGGGGCGGTGGCGCAGGACGGCCAAGGAAGTTCTACGAACTTATAGAGAAAGGCATGAACCTGCTTCCCAAGAAATACGTTTCCTTTGCAACCATGCTTGTTGAAGAGATTGAAAGCGAGTTTGGAAGGAACAAGGTAAATGAAATACTGGGCAAAGTTGCTGACAAGATCGTGACTGAGTCTGGATGGACCAAAGTCGATGGCGGCGTGAAACTTTCCCGAGAAGACAAGATATCAAAACTCAATGACTTTGTGTCAACACTGAACAAGCTTGGTTATTATGCAAGGCTCGAAGTCACCGATGATGTTGTAAGGATAATCAGGCACAACTGCATTTTCTATGAGCTTGCCAAAAACAACAGCAAGATCATCTGCAGCAGCCTTGGCTCGGAGATCATCAAGAACTCCATCAACCAGAAATTTGACATAAAGGAAAGGTTCTCTGACGGAAACAACAAGTGCGTAGTTGAAGTTAATATAGAGTAGATTTCCCACTTTATCTGATATTCTTTGCCGACAACTTGAGCAATTTGCTTGCCTGTTCGATCTCACCTGTATCGACAAGGTGTTCAGCAAGGTAAAGGAACTCTATTTTCTGGTAGAATCTGACTCTGTCCCCCAATCCAGGATCATCTATGTCAAGGGCCATGGCATCCAGCAACCTTTCAGTGCCCTCGGATCCAAAGTCCAGCCCAAGTGCGGCAATATCAAGGGCCATGTCCCCAACAAAGGCGTCCTCCCAGTCTATTATGCCCACTATTCTATCCTTTGAAGAATTGATTATGACATTCCCGCGAAACATGTCCGCATGCACGAGATTGATGGAGCTCTCAGGGATACCATGCATTGCCGACTCCAGGAGATTACGGATCTCCCTGAACTGATTCTTTTCAGCATACGGGGAAAGCCTGGCTTCGAAATTACCCACAACTTTTCTCTGCCTGTCAATCCAGTTTTCCGAAGTGTAAACAGGCAATCCGACATCCTTAAGGCATTCGGCATTGAATGTTCTCAGCTTGTGAAGAACTCTGACCATATCCTTCAGAAGCTGAGGCTTGAGCTCCGGCGCCGTGTCCAGCCTGTCTCCGGGGATGAGGCTGTAACCTGCAAAAAAATGGCTCCCCTTAGAAATGTAGCTATATTGGGGAACACGAACGGGAAAATCCTTAAATTTCCACAGTAGCCTTATTTCATGCCGAAGTTTCTCTTCGCCATCCTTCGCCCTTGGAAACCTGAATATGTGGTCACCATTCGCTTTCACCACCAGATTGTCCCAGCCTTCAGTAATCACTTCCAGCCCATTTATCTTATATTCCGGAAAAGAAGATGTTATCAGGTCATGAAGCTCTGATGCTGATTTGTAAGGGCCATAATCCATTTCTTTACCCTATGATCTGTTGAGTCTCCAGTCGGAAAACCGGCTTGTGAATGCCAGGACGCAGAACATCTCCACAATGAAGACCAGGGCAGGAATGGCCACGCCGGCAAAGTCATGGATCACGATCCCCTTAAGGAGGATCGCCGCCCAAGTGGTGGGCACAATATAGGCGAAATACTGTACAGGGCCAGGCAGGGCTGAAATAGAGTAGTAAATGGGCGGCACGACTCCAAAAATGATTGAGAACATCACCGATATAGGCCAGATGTCCCTCATTTCCCTGACCCTAGTAGATACCAGGAAAGAGAACATTGAAAATATCACCCAGGTTGTGATCAAGGTGCCTATTACTGACAGAATCTGAAGTATGCCAATATGTGATTCATACACGATTATGCACATGAAAATTGCAAGCCCCGGCAGCGTGAACACAATATTTCCCGTTGCCAGCCCGAACATGTAGACAAGCGGATTTATCGGAGTAGATGCTACCACCTGCTGGAACTTAAGGTCCAGTTTGTAGAACAGCAGATCAGTCTGAAGCATGGTAGAGGCGTTCACGATTGTAAAGAGGACCCCACCGATTGCCCCAATAAGGATCTTGGATGGCCCTCCGAAAAGGTATATGAAGAAGAGGAAGGAAAATGGGGTCGATATGACCGCTATAAGTGCAATGGGTCGCCTCCACAAGGGAATAAAGCCATTCAATGCAGTCAGGCTCGTAATTGTGCGGTATAGTTCCTTTATCAATTCTCATCAACCTCTATATCTTCCCCGACCAGGGAGATGAATACATCATCCAGCCCTATTGGGCCAACTTCAATCCTTTCCTTCCTGACAAAACTGTCCGAAAGGATTTTTTCCACGTTTTCCTGGTTAGTGAACAGGACAATGCCTCTTTCATCGCTGTAGACCCTGCCATACTGCTCAATTTCCTTTATGTCTGTTCTTCCTCTGAGCGCAACCCGTGTATCATATTCAAGCCCGGATCGAAGCTCATCGAGCGTGCCCTGCTTTATGAAATTGCCATGGCTCACAATGCCTATCTCATCACTGAGAATGGCTGCCTCATCAAGGTAATGAGTGGTAAGGAGAATGGATTTTCCAGCGTTCCTGTACTTGTTGATGGCATTCCACACCCTTTTTCGCGTGATTATGTCAAGGCCTATGGTGGGCTCATCCAGAAAATAAATCTGCGTGTCAAGTGAAAGGGCCATTGCCACCATGGTGAGTTGTTTCTGCCCTCCGGAGAGGTTCACGCATTCAACCTTTGCAAAGTCATCCATGCCAAGCAGGCCAATAACACTTTCAGCCCGGTCCTTTGATTCTTCCCTGGTCTTGCCGTTCATTTTCTGGAAAAGGTAAACGTGTTCGTAAGGAGTCATGTGCGGGAATGGCCTGCTCTCCTGTGGCACTAGCGAGATCATGTGGCGGAGTTCCTTCTCATCATTCACCACATCCTTTCCGAAAACCTTTACATATCCGTCATCAGGAGTCAGCTGAGTGGTTGACACCTTCACGAATGTGGTCTTTCCGGAGCCGTTCCTGCCCAGCAGGGAGAAGACACCCTTATCCTTGACTGAAAACGTGAAATTGTTTATGGCAGTGGTGGTCCTTCCCTTGTTCCGGTAAATTTTCTTCAATGAATTTGATTCAAGCGGTATTGGCATGATTGTGCTTCACTTCTCCCCAGCAGCACGCACTATCCCGAAGTAACTAATAATTATGATTGTTTTCCACAGAGCCTACTGGTGAACCAGGATCTTTCTCAGGTTCTGTATCATGTCCTGAACAGTATGCTTGAGATCGTACTCAGGTGCGAATCCCCAGTCTTCTCTTGCAAAATGCGAGTCAAGGGATGCAGGCCAGGTCTCGGCTATTTTCTGCCTGAAGTCCGGCTCATAGGTAATCCTGAATTCAGGATATACTTCCCTGATCTCCCTGTATATCTCCTCAGGAGTGAATGAATAGGCGGAAACATTGTACTCAAGGCAGTGCCTCAATTTGTCACCATTAGCCTCAAAGAGCTGGACCAGAGAATGGAGAGCATCCGGCATATACATCATGGGAAGGGCAGTGTCCTTCTTCAGGTAACACTGGTAGTCCTTGCCAAGAACTGCGTGATAGAAAATGTCAACCGCATAATCAGTGGTTCCTGCGGAAGGCGGGGTCAGGTAACTGATAATTCCGGGAAACCTGAGCCCCCGTACATCAAGAGCGTACCTGTCCCTGTAATATAGGGCCAGGAGTTCTGCATTAACCTTGGTTATCCCATACATGGTGGTTGGCCTCAGTACAGTGATGTCCGGTGTGTTGATCCTTGGGGTTTCAGCTCCAAAGACGCCAATTGTGCTTGGTATCATGACCTTCCTTACTCCTGCCTTCCTTGCTTCCTCAAGGATATTGAAGGTCCCGTCAGAGTTGACCCTGTAGGCCAGGGCAGGATTCTTCTCCCCGGAAGCTGACAGGATGGCAGCCATGTGAAAAATGTCTGTAATCTCATGTTCTGCGAGAACGCTGCCGATAGCATCGGGATTAGTAACATCAAGCCCAACAAACTCCAGTTCTCCGGCCACAGACTGGGGCTTCCTGACGTCTGATATAAGCACAGAGGATTTTCCATACCTTGCAGCAAGTTCCCCGGCAAGCTCAGTACCTATCTGCCCCAGTGCACCAGTTACAAGAATCTTAGTCATGAGATGTCCACAGGATTTGACAGGCGCTTAAAAATAATTGGGATTGCTCTATAAAGCTAAAATTTCCAGCCTTATTGATACTTCATGCCAACAATGGACATTATTAAATATGACCATGTTCATGAAATCTGGTCTCTATTCATGAGTATCAGGATTGTGAGCAAAAAGATTGATGTTTCCCAGGAGGCGGAATCCTGTGAGCCGGAAGCAAGGAACGTAATCACTGCGATGGTCCGGAGCACTAAGTTCTCGGATGCTTCTGACGTAAGATCAGTTGTTTTTGAGACTTATGAAGACCTTGCCGCAGAGCTCATGGAAAGAATCCAGAAAGATGTAACAGAAAGGTTTCACATTTCTGATGTAAAGGTTGTGCAGAGAGTTGGAAAAATTCCTGTTGGGGAATGTGCCCTATTAGTTACGGTGGCTGCCAGGAGGGTGGAGGATGCACTTTCTGCTTGCAAGTTCATTGTGGACGAGATGAATGCTGAACTGCCTGTCTGGAAATTCGAAGTCAAGGATGGCCAGGATCTATAGGAACCAGTTTCAATTCCAATACTCGATCTTGCCGCTCCTTCTGCTTTTTGAATGGTTCAATTCCTGTTTTGTACTTTGACCGCATTCCCATGGCATGGAAGTAAGGGACAAATCCACAGGAAATGTTTTGCGTGAAGTCAGTGAAAACTCACTTTCAGAATCTTTAAAAATCCTGGATGCGGGAAGGGCTGCCTGTGCTGAACTTGCTTCGCTTTCAGGAACGGACCTTGCAAGGGGCCTGGCTTCAATTTCCCTATCAGCAGGCAATTCCTTGGACTCCATTTCCAAATCCATTTCAGTCGAAACTGGCATGGCACTTAAAAGCTCAAGGGATGATGTTTCCCGTGCTGCCCAGGAGTTCATGGCTGCATCAAGCCTTCTCTCCGCATCCATGGCCAACTACACAACATTGCCTACTGGCCCATTTGACACCTCACTCCTGTCATTCTACAGGAGGTCCCCGCTGGGAACAGTCCTTATCTCAGCATCACCTGTTGAGGATTTCTCCCACACTGCAAAGGTGATTGCTGCTGCAATCTCCAGCGGCAATTCTGTGGTATGTGTACCTCCTCCCCTTGCCCCGGGGCCATTTGAGGAACTCAAGAAAATAGTGGACTCCTCGGGGCTCCCGAAAAACACGCTCCAGCTCCTCTTTCTCAAGAATAAATCTAAGCCTCTGAAGGAAATATTGAAAAGCGAGCATATAGGTGAGGTCGTCTTTCTAGGCTCTGATTCTGAATTCAAGAAATCCATGGGAGGAGCCACACGCATTAGAGCCATGATTTCCGGCAAGTCAGCTTCACCGGTGATTGTCTGGGATGACTCTGACCTTGACACCGCTGCAGAATGTGTTGCCCAATCCGCCTTTACAAGTTACAATGGAGGGTATGCCGCTGCAAGGAAAATTATACTGAGGGAAGATTCTTACGAATATTTCAGGAACAGGCTCGTGGAGCTGGCCTCCAGAATAAGTATTGGAAACGCAGTGGAGGAGGGGACAGACCTAGGGCCATTGCCAGACGGTTCATATGCATCAGAAGCTCCCAGGCATCTTGAAGAAGCACTAGGAAAAGGAGCTTTCCTGGCTTACGGAGGCGATATCTCGGGGAACTTCTTTTCACCAACAATTGTTGAATACCTTCCCACTGATTCTCCTCTACTCATGGGTTATCCATGCATTCCGCTCGTATGCCTTGAACAGGTCAGTTCCATGGATGCGGCCATAAAGGCTGCGAACAGATTCAGCAACCATTCACAGGCATCTGTGTTCACTTCTGACATTGATCTTGCGGCAAGTGCATCGGAAAAGCTGGATTTTGCAGAAGTGCTTATCAATGAGGCGCCAGGCCAGTACAGCGGGCTCTGGCACAGGATATGCGGGCAAACCGAAAACCAAAGCGAAAAAATTGTTGAACTCCGTGAGGAGTTTTCAAGAACCAGGATTATAAAGTTGAAAAAATAAGGGGTAGAGGTAAAAACCTACTCTGGTTTCTTGGCCCTCATTCTCTTTATTACTTCGTCTCCGAATTCAGAGCATTTGAGCGGCTTTATATTGAGTACCCTTGCAAGATCCTGTGTTACCTTCTGGTCCCTGTAGGCAGACATTATTGCGCTTTCGAGGATATCAGCAGCCTCGATCCAGCCAAGGTGCCTGAGCATCATTTCACCAGAAAGCATGAGGGAGGTGGGGTTCGCAACATCAAGGCCTGCATATTTGGGTGCGGTGCCGTGGACTGCCTCGAATATAGCATAGGCATCACCGACGTTTCCTCCAGGAGCAAGGCCAAGCCCGCCAACCTGTGCTGCTAGCGCATCAGAAAGGTAGTCGCCATTCAGGTTTGTGGTCGCTATGACATCATAGTCCTCTGTCCTGGTAAGAACCTGCTGGAACATGTTGTCTGCTATCCTGTCCTTGACAATGACCTTTCCATCATATGAATCCGGGGATTTATTGTATTCCTCTTCCGTAACAGTGGTGTCCTTGAACTCGCTTGCAGCAAGCTCATATCCCCATTCCTTGAATGCGCCCTCTGTATACTTCATGATATTGCCCTTGTGTACCAGGGTGACATTCTTTCTTTTGTTCTTGATGGCATATTCAATGGCCTTTCTCACAAGCCTCTGGGACTTGAACCTGCTGATAGGCTTGATTCCTATTCCGGTGTCGTCCGTGAGTGAGATCTCAAAATTATCTGAAAGGAATTTCCTTACCATGTGTGCTTCCGGAGAGTCGTATTTCCATTCTATTCCCACATAAAGGTCCTCAGTGTTTTCCCTGAAGACTACCATGTTCATTTTCTCTGGCGCCTTTACAGGTGAAGGTACACCGGGGAAGAATTTCACAGGCCTGATATTTGCATAGAGGTCAAAGTATTGCCTCAAGGTTACATTAAGGCTCCTGAACCCCTGGCCAATTGGTGTTGTGAGCGGGCCCTTGATTGATACAATGCACTTCTTGAGCTGGTCAAGTGATTCCTGCGGGAGATGTTTTCCCGTGGTTTCCATTGCCTCTTCGCCTGCCAGAACCTTCTCCCATACAATGTTCTTCTCACCGTTGTATGCGATTTCCAGTGCTGCGTTAATAACAGCAATTGATGATTTTGTAATGTCAGGGCCAATTCCGTCTCCTTCGATGTAACCTATGGTAGGATTGCTTGGCACATCGATACCCTGTCCGTCGACTATTTTGATGTAAGCCATGGTATCAAACCTGTAATTTGCTTGAGGGTCTTATACTTTCTATTATCTTTTATATAACCAGGCTTAGGTCATAATGGTTAAAAATCAGTTTATTCGCATCAAGGCAGGCAGAAATGTTATTAGGATAGATACCATAAAACTTGAGTGAATACTACAACTGGCATTCACTATTTTAGCCATGAGATTGTTTTAGCGGTCGCCATAAAGTCAGGAAAACTGTTTTCCCCCAACTGGAAGCCACTTCCCCCGAGGAGTGTTCCAGCATGATAGGGGCAGTCCTGGGACTCCAGTTCGGAGATGAGGGGAAGGGTAAGATATCAGACTTCCTGAGCGACAAGTTCCAGGTGGAAGTCAGGTTCAATGGAGGGGCGAATGCTGGCCACACAGTGGTTGCAAACGGTGAAAAATACAAGTTCAGGCTTGTTCCCTCCGGATCCCTGAGGTGCGAAACCGTGATCCTTGGCAATGGAATGGTCATCGATCCCCACGCCCTTATTGATGAGATCAACAACCTCAAGTCTTCAAAATGCAGAGCCAAGATCAAGATCAGCAAGCTTGCCCATGTTGTAACGCCTATGCACAAGGAGCTGGACAAGAAAGAGGAAGAAGTGAGGTCAAAACTGAGCCTTGGCACAACCGCCCAGGGAATCGGCCCCACTTATGAAGACAAGTATGCCAGGTCGGGCATCAGGATGACCGATCTCCAGAACCTTGATATTCTCAGGGAAAAAATCGAGATCATATACAGGATGAAGCTCAACCTGCTTTCTGGTTCTGAGTTCTCTGATGCTGCAGCAAGGGAAAGGATTGCACAGGACCTACACAGGGCAGGCAAGGAGCTTGAACCGTCCCTTGAATATACGGAAGCCACAATTTATGACCTCTACAAGCAGGGCAAGAACATACTATTTGAGGGTGCGCAGGGAACGATGCTTGACATAGATTTCGGCATGTACCCGTTTGTAACTTCGTCCAACGCTCTAGCTGGGGCACTTTCACTTGGCGCTGGTTTCCCCTTCAGGAAAGTAGACTATGTCCTTGGCGTGGTCAAAGCATACATGTCAAAGGTTGGAGCCGGGCCTTTCCCCACAGAGATCCAAGGCGCACAGGCAGATAAGCTGAGGGAGCTCGGCGGCGAGTACGGAACAGTAACCCGCAGGCCCAGAAGAGTAGGGTGGCTTGATCTTCCCATGCTCAAATACTCCATCAGGATGAATGATGTGGACGCAATTGCGCTCACCAGGCTTGACACGCTTGGAGAAATGGACACCATTAAGATATGCACTTCATACAAGAAAAACGGCAAGGAACTGAACTACATACCAAGGAGCTTCCAGGAACTTGAGGAACTGGAACTGACCTTCATGGAAGTTGAATCATGGGGAAAACTGGACCCGGAAATCCTGAAGAAACATGATTATAACCTGCTGCCCCAGAAAATGAAGGACTATATCAGTCTCATCGAGAATGAACTGAAAGTACCAGTGGAAGTCCTGTCCCTTGGAGAAGGCAGGGAAAACACCATCGTAACCCAGGAATCTAGGCTTAATTCCCTATGACCATGCGTATTGGCGCATGGTCCGATCCTGGTACATCCTGAAGTATGTCTGATGAAGCAACCCGATCCTTTATCTCAGAAGAAACCACAAAATAATCTATTCTCCACCCAATATTCCTGGCCCTTGCATTGAACCTGTAAGACCACCATGTGTACTGGCCCGCTTCGCTGTTGAATATACGGAAAGTATCCACATATCCATGATCCAGGAACTCTGTAAACCATTGCCTTTCTTCCCTGGTAAAGCCTGCATTGTGCTCATTGTCCTTGGGCCTTGCAATGTCAATCTCCCTGTGCGCAACGTTCATGTCGCCGCAGATAACCACAGGCTTTGTCTTCCTGAGATTTTCCAGCAACTGAAGAACCCTATTGTTGAACTCCAGCTTGTAATCAAGCCTGTTGAGTTCTCTCTGGGAGTTCGGGAAGTATATGTTCAGGAACCAGAAATCCTGGAGCTCTATGCCAAGCACCCTGCCCTCTTTTTCATCACCTGATTCGCCAAAGCCTGCAAAATGCGACAGGGGCTTGAGTCTTGTGATGATAAGGGTCCCGCTGTAACCTTTTCTCTCTGCCGGGTTCGCATATGCCCTGTAACCTTTGCCTGTCAGCTCCATTGGCATCTGGAAGTCATGGTTCTTGACTTCCTGGAATGCATATATGTCCGCATCCTCCTTCAGTATGAAGTCAAGGAGGCCGTTCCTGAAGGCTGCCCTGATTCCATTGACATTCCAGGAAATTAGCTTAATTGGCAATAATAGTGCATTGGCTCTGAAGCCAATAATCTTTCTTTTCCCGCCCATGGAAAAGATTAATCATGATTTTAGGCATGGGCAGGTTGATAAGAATGGAGTCCGCAGAAAGCAAATCGCAAGGGAAGAGAGTCGTAAAAGCTCCACGGGGAAAAGAGATCAGTTGCCGTGGCTGGGGGCAGGAAGCGGCTCTTAGGCTTTTGATGAATAACCTTGACCCGGAAGTGGCCAAGGATCCCGACAATCTTATTGTTTATGGTGGAAAGGGAAAAGCAGCCAGAAACTGGCAATGCTTTGATGAAATTACAAACATGCTCAGGGAACTGTACAATGACGAGACGCTTCTCATTCAGTCAGGAAAGCCTGTAGGGGCATTCAAGACCACTAAGTATGCACCAAGGGTTCTCATTGTAAATGCACAGATCGTTCCAAGATGGGCTACAGATGACATATTCTGGGAGCTGGAGAAAAAGGGGCTGACCATGTTCGGCCAGATGACTGCCGGAAGCTGGATTTATATAGGAACCCAGGGAATACTGCAGGGAACTTATGAAACACTGGCTGCAATAGGAACCAAGGAGTTCAACCAGGAAGGCCTTAAGGGAAAATGGATCCTTTCTTCCGGACTGGGAGAGATGGGTGGTGCCCAGCCGCTTGCAATAACAATGAATGACGGTGTGGGAATAATAGTTGAAGTTGACAGGACGAAGATAGACCGCAGGATCAACGGGAAGTATCTGGATACCTGGGTCGATAACCTCGAAGAAGCGCTGAAACTGAAGGATAATGCCATAAAAGAAGGAAAGGCACTGTCAATAGGGCTCCTTGGAAATGCCGCAACCATTTACCCTGAGATTCAGAAGAAGGGAATAATACCGGACATAATCACAGACCAGACCGCTGCACATGACATCAATGTGGGTTACATACCGGAAGGTTACAGCGTCCAGGAGGCCGAAGCATTCAGGGAGAAAGACCCAGAAGCATACAGGAAAGCTGTTTACCAGTCAATAGTGAAGGAAGTAAAATCCATGATCTGGTTCAAGGAGAAGGGCTCCAAGGTCTTTGACTATGGGAACAACTTGAGGACAAGGGCCATGGAAGGAGGCCTTCAGAATGCATTTGACATTCCCGGTTACGTTCCCGGGTACATCAGGGACCTGTTTGCCGTAGGTTCGGGCCCGTTCAGGTGGGTTGCACTCAGTGGCGACCCTGAGGACATTTACAAGATCGATGAGGCCATCATAGCTAACTTCGGGTACGACGAGCACCTTGTAAAGTGGCTGAAGCTGGCTAGGGAAAAGGTGAAGTTCCAGGGCCTCCCTGCAAGGATTTGCTACGCTGGTTACGGCCTCAGGGAGAAGATCGGGCTACTCATCAATGACATGGTGAAGAAGAAGGTACTCTCTGCACCAGTTGCAATCGGAAGGGACCACCACGACACCGGATCAGTTGCCTCTCCGTACAGGGAAACAGAAGGCATGCTTGACGGCAGCGATGCAATTGCCGACTGGCCTATCCTCAATGCATTGCTCAATGCATCCTCTGGCGCCACCTGGGTATCAGTACACCATGGAGGAGGAACAGGAATAGGAAACGCAATCCACTCAGGTTTCGTCATGGTTGCGGACGGGACTGATGAGGCTGCGGAGAAGATCACAAGGGTACTGAACGCTGACCCCGGAATCGGCGTCATCAGGCATGCGGATGCGGGATACAAGAGTTCAAAGAGCTTGATACTCAAGGGAACAAAATTCAAGGTCCCTTATTTCCAGGAGTAAAAGATAAACGGCACCTGATTTCCGGGTGCTTCTATTTCCAATAAATTTTTCCCTTAAATCGGAGTCATCCCTTCCAGAGGCCCAAACCCAGCCCGATGAAGAAAACCACGATTGTAAACGATACAATCAGGGTACCGAAATGTACGGAAGAGGAATAGGCCATGACCTGCTGAACAATTGTTCCCAATGAAATATTTGGGACAAAAGTAAGCCCTAGGAAATAGGCTATCACCAGAGCCACCATTATAAGCACCACAGAAACAAATGCCTTCTTCAAGGCGAGCCCGAAAAGGAGCCCGTCTATGAACACCAGAATAATTGTTACCTCTGCGGCATATGGTGTGAGGAATGGCGGATAACTTAGAACCATTGGTTTCCTCCTTTATGGCTTTTAAACACTGAGTGTGCCTATGATTACAATGATTTAAATATTCGTCAGCCAGCCTTTCAAAAGGGAAGAAATTGGAAAATGCGGGTTCCGGGAAACCCATCATGCCTGGCTTGCAGGCACCTCCTGTTTTCCTCCCCTGGAATCCGAAGAAACCTTCAGGAAAAAAGACAGGATGAATCCAAGTGCCACAGCGCCAACTACAATGCCTACGCCAGGACCGTGGTTTCCGAGGAAATATGGTCCGAGCAAGGTTGGTATAAAGGCCACACCAAGGTTGGTTGCAACGCTGTACATTGATGTTGCGAAACCTGCCTGTGCAGGATCCGGTGAATATCTCGTGGTTGATGTCATAGCCATTGACCAGTATGCGTTTCCGAAGAACCCGAACATGAAGAATGCAGCCATGAGGACTCCATAGTTGCCGGAATACGCCAGCCCGTACCCAAGAAGTGCCATGGACAGCATAGCTACCAGTGAGGTGGCGATCATGCCCGTTCTGACCCTTCTCAAGATCTCGAATACGGGCGGAAGTATAATGGCCCCAAGGGCAGAACCGAGGAAGGAAAGCCCTGTGAGGACCCCTGAATAGGATTCGGCATTGGCCTTTAGTGTGGGGAATGCCCCCAGTGCAACTGCAGCTATTCCTCCAAACATGACGGAAAACGAGGAAATAATGAGGCCAACATACCAGTTCTTGAACATTCCTGCCTTGAATACCCCCCTGAGGGAACGCCCGGCGTAATCTGCAGGGTATTTCTTTGTCACAAGGGGCAGGGAAACAAGTGCGAGAAGTGAGAAACCTGCATCCAGGAGGAATACATTCCTTACCGAACCCAGTGAAACAAGAATGGAATGTGTAAAGAAGGCGCCCGCAGACATTCCCAGGAAAAGAATTCCCACGCTTATGCCCACAATCATATGGCTTCTTTCCCTGCTAATGGACTGGGCAAGGGATCCTACTGGGCCAAGGGCCAGTGGGTATGCAATTGCAGCTATGATCTGTGCTGCGAGCAGAAAATCATAATTAGGAGAGAACGCCCTCATAAATAAGCCAAGGCTTGATATTACCGCGGCAGAAACCAGTGAAACGGATACGGAAAATCGTGCAGACAGGTAACCTGAGGCAAGAGCAAAAACGACCATGGTGTATCCGTATATTGATATGAGGAGCGTGATGGATGAAAGCCCGACTGAAAATTGCGAGATGAGGCTTGGCACCAGTGGAGCCAGTGAGAACCATCCAAATCCAATAGTGAAGTTCAGGATCCAATATGGAACCAGATAGGCTGTTCTGTTCATTTAAACGGTTAAGGTTAATATTAATAAGAATTTATCCCGGGAAATGCGTCGTTGAAGAATATTATAATGCAATATAGTATTTTATATCCCCATATAGTCCTGCAAACAAATATTAATGTGGTTAATTCCCATAATTGCCCGTGTCATTGAAAGCAGTAATCATGGCCGGAGGGAAAGGGACCCGCCTCAGGCCTATCACATATTCAATTCCTAAGCCGCTGGTGCCAATAGCAGGCAAGCCCTGCATCGGCTATGTCCTGGACTCGTATTACGAGGCTGGAATCAAGGATGCAATCATCACTGCAGGATACAAGTTTGAAGCCCTAATAAATGGCGTGATAAAGTTCAAGCACGCTGACCAGAACATTCTGTTCTCAGTGGAAAGGGAACCGGTGGGAACTGCAGGGAGCATCAAACTTGTCTCAAAATTCATTGACGACACCTTTATCGTTGGTAGCGGTGATACACTGGCTGACTTCAACATAACAAATATACTGAAGTTCCACAGGGAGAGGAAGTCCAAACTCACCATTGCACTCACCACCGTCGACGACCCATCACAATTTGGCATTGTGGAGATGAAAGATGGTGTCATCACGAGATTCATGGAGAAGCCTACTCCGGACAAGGCATTTTCAAAATTGATCAATGCTGGGCTTTACGTCATAGAACCGGAAATCCTTGATCTCATACCGGAAGGAGAGCCATATGATTTTGCAAAACAGCTTTTCCCGAAGCTCCTCGAAAATGGCATAAAGATAAATGGTTATGTGGGCGAGGGCACCTGGCTTGATACAGGGAGGCCAAACGACATGATAAGGGCAAACCAGCTCATGACCGAGAAGTACGGGTATAATTACTCTGAAAGCGGCGCATCTGGGAAGCTCATTGTGAACTCCTCGCTGAGGCATTTCACTGGCACAACGCTGAAAGGCCCGACATTCATCGGCGAGGGAGTTACATCAATGAATGGCACAGTGATCGAAGGTTCTGCCATTTATGACGGAGTACAGATTGGCCATGATGTGACAATTTCTGACTCAATACTCATGGATGGAGTCAAGGTCCTGGACGGGGCCAGAATTGAAAAGTCCGTAATCATGAAAGGGACAGTCATTGGGCAGAAATGCGAGATCCACGAAAGCGTGCTTGCGCCAAAATTGAACCTTCAGAGCAATTCCAGAGTGTATAATGTGTCTCTCTCTTCAGAAATTATTGAAGAGGAGAACGGAATTTAAAATATTAAAGAAAACCGGCTTTCTGCAGGATCAGGAGATCTTCTGTGGTAAGCTGCTCACCGTTCTTGAACTTGTCAAAGAGTGTGGTTGCCTTCTTCTGGAGTTCCCCTTCCTTTTCCTTCTTCTTTGAGGCCTTGGACTTTGTCCTAAGGCTTGAAATGACTTTCTCAAGGTCCCTGAGGTCGTTCTTTGCCTGGATGAATGCCTCATGTTCCTTGGTTGATTCCTGGCTGAACTTTACAAACTGCTCGTGGAATTCATCTGCCTTCTTCCTGGTTTCATCAAGTTCCTGAAGGCTCTTGTTGATATCTTCACTTATGGAGGTTATCTTCTTTGAAATCTCGTCAATATCCTTCTTCAGGGTTTCCCCGCTCTTTCTCTCGCCGTTGATCTTCAAGCTGAGATCCCTGATGGAATCGTTGCTCTCCAGTTCCTTCTCCCTGAAGTTCTTCATCTGCTTGATCTCATTGCTGAGTTTTCTTATCTCGGAAACGACCTTCGCCTCTTCCTTCTTTTCAAGCTGGGTGGTCTGCTGCCTTGTCTCAAGCCTCTGGAGTTCCTTCTCCTTTACCCTGAGGTTCCTGCGGTCCACTCCCTCGACGTTGGTCTCTTCCCTGATCTTGCGGTATTCCTTCCTGAGTTCGGATAATTCCTTATAATGTTCTTCTTTCTCTGCGCGAAGTTTCTGGACCTGCTCAATGAGATCGTTCTTCTCAGCAATCTTCTTCTTTACTTCTTCACGCATCTCGCGAACTTTGTTGTTAAGTATATCCCTTTCCTCAGCGAATCTGTGGCTCTCACCAGCAGCGTCGTCTCTCTTTTCAATGTGTTCTTCCACTATCTTTCTGATAAGTTCACGTTTTTGCTCAAAGTCTTCTAGAAGCTCGCTCATACTCACCAATCACGCAAAAGCTTTTTCAGGATGCCCGATTTAAA
>JAJZOK010000062.1 GCA_021811525.1 Thermoplasmata archaeon
CAGTTCCGTATATTATATTGTGGGATACCTGAAGTCCCGTTTTGACCGAACCTATGACTGAGGCAGTGCCTGCAAGGCCAGGCAAAACAGGCCCAGTAACAGTGTTTCCAATAATGCTCAGGCCGGAGGCAGAGTTGCCCCGGTAGTTGATCCCCACGAAATAACTGGAGTTAAAAAGAGAAACATGGGGGAATTCAAAGGTCACTGCATTTCCACTGATGCTGAGATTTCCGAAATTACCGGGCAGGCCCATTATGTTCCCAATTCCGGTTGCCAGACCCGGATTCACCTTGTAAAATTTTAGAGCAACAGTGTTTCCGTCAACGCTGTTATTGAACCCGTTGACGGCAATCCCTGTTATGGGGGCCAGCGTTGTATTCAAAACCACAACATTGCCGGTTACCCTTGATCCTGTGGCATTGAGGAGGATTCCGTAACCGCCCTTTACATTCATATTGACATTATTGTCGGATATAGTTACATTGCGTGCTTGGTATGCAATTGAAGAATTAGCATGAGACAGGGCAATTCCAGAAGAATTGCCGCCTGACAGGTTGACCGTATTTCCGGAGATTGTGTAATTGTCGCCTGAGAATTCTATTCCGGAGGAGGTGCCGAATATATATGATCCAACATTGGTCAGATTTACCCTGTTATTGGTTACTGAGGCAAAACTGTTGGCCAGGTATATTCCAGAGCTCACTGTTCCAGAGGCATTTACATTTATCTCATTTCCAGATACGATACCGGTTGTATTCTGGAACGTGATCAGGTCGGTTGGGGTTTGATACATTCTGTTTGCATAGATCATGTTGTTGGTGAACGAGACATTATGGAAGTGTTGAGACCCCGTGGTAGGCGACGAAATGATGCCTTCAGCTGAATTGTTTACATTGAGGCTGTTTCCTGAAAACAATGTGTTGTTGGCAAATGAGGTTAATTCCACCTGCGAATCCAGCACTTTGGAATCCAGCACCTTGCTGTATGCGGCGCCCATTACTATTCCCCCAAGCCCGTAATTTGCAGTAAAATTGTACACCGTAATGTTTGAGATTGTTAAGCTGTTCTGAGGAACTTGCCCGGAACTGAGGCTTCCGGCCAAAAAGTTGATGTAGTTAAAATGGGCTTTTGAATTGGAGATGTTTATGTCGTGCGAGTGGTTATGGATTTCAAACCCTACAAAGGTATCATTGACATCCACATTGTTTATCATGTCGTAGGAAGTGTTGTTTAAAAGTACTCCGAATGTTAGGTTGCCTGATGTAACATTGAAATTGGACACCTTCACATGAGAGGCGTTCTCAACGGTGATGGCACCCAGCGGGGAGTGGTAAACTGGATCCAATGAATAGTTGCCCCCATTGAGGTCAGCTCCACTGTATAGGACGGTCAGGGTACCTTTTATACCCCCATATAACGCGAATGAGTTTCCGGACTGCGTAATGGGAACGGTTCCCGGGGCTGAGCCATGCAAAGTTCCATTGGGTTCAATTGTTACGTTCCCAGTGTAATAAATGGTAGTTGGACCCATTGGTAAAACCTGCAATGATTTTCCTTGAGAAACATCTGCTGTGGAGAAACCCAGCAACAGCATTCCTGCAATTAAAGTGATCAACAAAACCTTGTTCTGCACATGTTGAGGCTAAGTGATACCATTAATTAAATTAACTGAACTATTAGTTAAGAAAAAGTTTATTTATGAATATCATTTGAAAATTTACATATTTCTCAGACTGTAAAGAAAAATGAGGCTGTGTGAGCAAAACTTTCAGAAGATGCTGAACATAGTCAGGATTTCCAGTATTTATAAGGGAAACAGAGTTGACGGTACGCGACAACTGTCCTTCGGTTCCATCAGCTTCCGGTGCCGGGACTGTTTTGTGTTCTGCTCATTGGTATAACAACTATCCTTCGCCTAGTGAATGAAACTATGGCGGACCTGAATGTGGTAACTGAATTGAATTCCACCTGGAGAGGCGGTTGGTTAGTCTTGAAATTTATTGTCATGGTCTGGTCCTGTTTGTTATACTGGTCTATGGTTATGTTCTCCACATCTTTTATGTCATAACTGCCTGAATTCGGCGAGCCCCTGAAAGTAAAGTTCGGGCCGTTGAATTTGACCACGGAAGTTGCCGTTCTCATCAGGGTTGGGACAGCCAGTATGAGAACAAAGAAAATGAGAAAATAGTACATATTTGACAGATAACCGTTATATTCAAGAATAAAGAAGACACCGAGGATAATAAATCCCACAAAGGTGCTCATCTGTTGCAGCACACCACTACCAGTTACTCTTATTGTTTCTGGAGCCTGCTTCGGTGACTGGTCAACTGGCTGGGAAGGATAACTATCGGGTTCTGTTGCCTGCTGAGGCTCCTGTTCTATATTTTGCGGAGCGGAGGGGGCACTTCCTGACACTGCAGGTTTGGGGTCTTCAAACATGAAACTTCCGCAGTTCTCACAAACCGCAGCAGAAGAGGGATTCTTATGCCCACAGTTTTTGCAGACAACTTTAGCCATGATGATCCTTAACTGAATTTTCGTTTATAAGGTGATCTCTAACTGACCTGTTTCTCCAGATCGTTTTTTATGATATAGTTAAGGTAAGTGTGGTTTCCAGGCCTGAAAGCATCACGGTGTACAATTTTCATGCCTGTTCCGTGCAACAGGGATTCCACTTTATTTTCGTCGTAGTATTCGAAATATCTGGTGTAGGATGAATTTGCAACATTTCTTGTTTCATTCCCTTTCCCATCAATGAGGCCGAGAAACAATACTCCGTCTGGCCGAAGAAGGTTATGTATCTTTTCGAGCAGCTCTTTAGATTCATCATAAGTGAGATGAATGAGGGACGAATATGCCCATATTCCATCGTATAATCCTGCGAGGTTCAAATCACGCAAGTCAGCCTGAATAGATTTGAAACCAAGCCTGAAGGTCATCTCCACCATTTCCTTTGACCCATCAATGCAGGTGACGCTGAGACCATGCTCCCTCAGAATAATGGAATCCCTGCCAGGGCCACTTCCCAGGTTAAGGACATCTTTTCCATGAAGCCTGGATACGAATTCCCTCACCGTTGCAGCGGGAAACTTCTCCCAGAAGTCCCTGGTTTCTGCGTCGTAAAGGTCATGTATGGCATCGTAGGTCCTGATTGTAGGGTTAATCTTCGGGCACACTGTGAGGAGGAATCAGTATGGATTCAAAATTTTATCCTTACTCGGTTTTCCTGGCAC
>JAJZOK010000061.1 GCA_021811525.1 Thermoplasmata archaeon
AACATAGCTAAGGAGATATCTCCGAGGAGGAGTTTAAGCGGTTCTCAATAGAATTTTACCACTTTACTCGGGAGTGGGTCTCAATCTTATCAGTTCTTCTTGTGAATACTCCAGATGAGAATGATGCAGCGAATCTAACAACAATTCTCGTGTCGGAGCTGGGTGACGAAAACCCTCACCACAGGCATGAGCTTCTTTACAGGATGTACCTGAGAAGCATTGGCATCGAACCTGCAGACCTTGTGAAGAGGGAACAGCTTAAGACTACCAAGGAATGGCTTGATGGAATGAGGACTTACTTCGGGGGAGACCATTTTGAGGCCCTTGGGGCTGAGTTTGGCCTTGAGAACATGGCTATTCCAATGTGGGATAAGATTCTCGCCGGCATGGAGATCTGGAAAAATAAGCACCCGGAATACAAAGGAATGGACATAAAGTATTTCACTTTCCACAGGGAACTTGAAGAACATCACGAAGAGGCAATGGAAAATGTTCTTGGGACACATGCCAGCGATCCTGCTGCGAGGGAGAAATTCATGAGGGGCGCCAATGGCATCCTCAACCTCGAGGAAAAATTCTGGATCGGCTTATCAGACAACTGACAGGGAAATAGTTAAATAAATTCCCTATTTTTCTGTGTGCAAAATTTCAGTTCCCGATTTTTCATAATGCGGCATGGTGAAACAGAGACCAACCGAAAGCATATCTGGCAGTGTTCAATGGATGAACCGCTCAATGACTTGGGGCGTTCACAGGCCAGGGAAGCCGCAAATTTTGTGAAGAACCTCAAACCCGAGGTTATTGTCAGCAGTGACCTTGCAAGAGCCAGAGAGACCGCCCAGATAGTCGCAAGCTATCTGGAAGATGTCGAAATGAAGGTCGAACCGGGGATCAGGGAACGTGCCTGCGGAAATGCTGAGGGGCTTACAGCTGACGAGATAATGAAGAAATTTGGTTTTCGAATGGAAATGACTAGCAGCTCACTGGACAGCGTCCCAGGTGCCGAGTCGTATGAGCATTTTGCACAGAGAGTAACCGAAACATTCAACCGCTTATACGAGGAGTATGGCACTTCAAAGGTCCTGGCAGTCTGCCACGGAGGCGTTATGAGGACATTCTACAACGAGCAGATTAATGCTGTCCCTTTGGGAATGGTGTTCCACAACTGTTCCATAATAACAACGGTCAAGGAAAATGGCAGGTGGAACATTGTGGACAGGTACAAAACTGATAATATCTGAACATTAATGTTTACTAAGAACTTCCTATCCTTATGCAGGTTAGAAGAGAAGGCAACAGGATATTTGCTAAGCTGGACAAAGGCGAAAATGTTCTTGAAATGCTTGAGAAGATTGTGAAGGAACAGAAAGTCAAGAATGGTGAAATTCTCTGGGCAATTGGCATGATCAAAGGTCTCCAGGTGGGATATTTCAACGGCAAAGAGTACGAAAAGGAGCTATTCCAAGACAACCTTGAGGTCGTGTCCTTCCATGGAAGCATCGCTGAGGATGACCCAAGATTCCATATCCACAGCGCCTGCGCAGGAAAGAATCACGGAGTTGTGGGTGGGCACCTTTTTGGCGGAGTTGCAGATCCCCTCCTGGAAATCAGCATATCCGTTTTTGAGAAAATAAGGGCCGAGAGAAAAGTAAATCCTTCGAGCGGCCTTAAGGAGATAAACCTGATCTGATTCAGAACATGGTTGAAAGGAGCTTCCTTAGCTTATTGGAATCTCCATTCAATTTCCCTATTATGTAATCCAGATCAGACTCTGTAATGCCATAGTCTGTGAGACGTTTTGTGAGGCCAAGGGAGTCGATAAAATTCTCTACGTAACGGGCAAACCCCTCAGCACATTCTTTAAGTGTGGTTTCAGTAAAACCCAATTCCCGCGATATTGTGCATATGAGCCCCGGGTTTTCCCTTGCATACATCATAATGACCTGGGGCAAAGTGATGCAACTGGTTATTCCATGTGGAACATCATATTTTGCACCAATTATCCTTCCGATTTTATGGCTCAAACCCATGGGTGCATCAAACACCTCAAAATATGAAAACCAAGCTGCAATCAGGCATTCATACCTTGATTCGAGGTTATCAAACCTGAGATTGCTGAACAGTTTTTTCAGTGAGGAAATAGCAAAGGTCCTGGCAACCTCGCTGTTGGGGTTTGAATATATTGTTTCAATGGCATGGTCCAGAGCCCTTATCCCCGTGGATCTCCAGAGAGCCTGGGGAGTTTCCATTGCAGCTCTCGGATCGAGGAATACATAAGTTGGAGTGATCTGCCGGTCCCTGACGCCTGTCTTTTCCCCGCCTATTGTGTAGCCCGCACTGTGGGAGAATTCGGCTGCAGACAGGGTAGTAGGAATGGCAATATGCCTGATTGAAAGATCATAATAATATCTGACAACCTTGGCGGCATCTATTACACTGCCTCCACCAATGGAGATGATGACATCGCACTTGTTGTTCCTCAGGGTTTCTGTGGCATGTTCGATCTCCTCCATGGGCGAATGCTGGGTTATCTCTTTGAACTCTGTGTACTTAATTGGCAATTCTCGCGTAAGTTCCTTGTAGAAAGAGTTCCGGGACACTGACTTGTTGGTAATTATAAGAGCTCGCGTACTCTTTATTTCTTTCAGCAGTTCCGGCAAGTCCTTGGTGCAGTCTATTCCGTGATATACCCTTTCAGTGGGAAGGTAATTGTAGATCAAGCGTACCACGATGACATGTATGCCGAATCCTCAATGGCTTTGGCTTCCTTTGTGAGCTTAAGAGGCCTGTAGGCTTCAACCATCACAGCGACCTCATCAGTTCCTTCTTTGCCTATTGCACCTTGAACTGCCCCGGGCTGCGGGCCATGAATTAGACCCCTGACATGTAGTGTCAGGGAGCCCTCGGAAATGCCTTTCCTGCTCATGAAGTTGCCAGACGAATAAAACAGCACTTCATCAGTGTCTATGTTGCTGTGATAATAAGATATTGGTATGGCACGAGGATGAAAGTCATACTTTCTCGGCAGGAAGGTGCCCACCATGAAAGATTTTGAGCTGAAAGTCTCATGCACAGGGGGAGGTTGGTGCAGCCTGCCCACTATTGGGGCCATGAGGGAAACGTTGATTGCCCATGGGAACAGGTAACCATCCCATCCGGCAACATCGAAGGGATGCTGGTCCCTCGTTTCTTCCAGATAATAATCACCAAAATCCACAAGAACCCTGAAATTTCCATCCTCCAGATTTGGCTTTCCAAGTGTTGGATGCCTGATGTCACGTGAATAATATGGAGAACCTTCCTTGATCTGACCGTAAATGTTCAGGTATCTGGCCGGGATTCCCATTCTTTCCCTGGATTCCACGTAGAAGAATTCTGATCCCCGGTCATACTTCATCTCGTATGTGGTGCCCTTTGGAATATGAACGTAATCACCACTGCTGAGTTTCAGCGTACCTAAGGACGAATTAAGCTTACCTTCTCCTTTCTGCACAAAGAAAAGCTGTTCATTGATTGCACTCCTGAAGAAGCAGCTCATCTGTTCCTGAGGCTTGATCAATCCCATTTCAACGTCGTCGTTGAACATCAGGCAGGTCCTTCCACTGATGAAATCGCCGTGCGGCTTTATCTGGAACCCTTTGAGATGCCTGTGCCTCAACTCATCATCGGATCCATCTGAAAGATGGGGTTTTTCTATCCTTCTGATTGACTTGACTCTTGTGGGTTCCCGCTCATGATAGAGGAGGGAGTAAGGGCCGTCGAAGCTCTCTTCGCCAAACAACTCCTCCTTCAATATGTGTTTTGAGTCATCATAAGTGTGCCTGCTTTCCGTGATTATGCCCTGCCTAACGTAGTATACCATTTTTTATCCCTCAAACAATGCTTGCCACAAGCTCACCGAAAAAGTCCGAACCAAATTTAACAACATCACCGGGTTTGAGCCAACCAGTCTTTTCGGGTCCCTGTTCAAGTATGCAGCCATTGCCTACAGTACCGCTCATGATAATGTCTCCGGGCCTCAGTGTAACATCCGTGGAAGCCCACGATATAAGGTCAGAAAATGCCCAGTGCATTGTGGAAAGGTTGTTCCTCATGAATTCATTCCCGTTGAGGGTGACCCATACCTCTGAATTCAGTTTCCCGCGTATATCGGCTATGTCTGCAACTTCTTCAGCAGTGACAAGATACCTCCCGAAAGAAGTGGCGAAATCCTTGCTCTTTGAGGGGCCAAGGCCTATGGCCATTTCCTTTCTCTGCTGGTCTCTTGCGCTCCAGTCACTCATTAGCACAAATCCGAAAATGTGCTCCCATGCATCCCCTTTTGCAATGTTTCTGCCCTCTTTGCCAATAACTGCTGCAAGCTCGATCTCAAAATCAAGTTCAGATGTAAAAGATGGCCTTGCAATGCTATTGTCGCTGGGGTAGAGAGAAGAATTTCCTGAATAGTAATATGCAGGGAATTCGTACCATTCCGCTGGCACATCCGATCCCCTTCTTGCCCTGGCATTTCTCACATGTTCCTCAAACGCATAGAAGTCCCTGATCTGGTTCACATGCGGTATTGGGAGGAGATATGACTTTGGAACTATATCCTGGAGAGATGCATGCTTTCCCTGTGAGAGAAAATCCTTGATTTTTTCAATATTCTTTTGGATGAGGTAAAAGTATGACGGTCCTGTATTCTCAAGGTCCACGCCAGTGATTTCACTGAGGTCGTAATATCTGGAATCGTGCAGAATCACTGTCTTCGGCCCATCGTCCGTAATAGCTCTAGCTATTTTCATGCCTAAAGGTTGCCCCTTTTTTCCTGTTCCATTTCAATGGACTTGAACAGTTCCCTGAAGTTTCCCTTTCCAAATGAAGTCGCGCCCTTCCTCTGTATGACTTCGTAAAAGAAAGTTGGCCTGTCCCCTGTTGGCTTAGTGAAGATCTGAAGAAGGTAACCGTCGTCGTCCCTGTCCGCCAGAATATTCAGCTTCTGCAAATCCTCTAGCTTTTCGTCTATTTTTCCAACCCTGTCGGGAAGAGTCTCATAATAACTTGAAGGAGTTGAGAGGAATTCCACGCCCCGGCTCTTCATGTCGGCTACAGTCCTGATGATATTGTCTGTCTCTATTGCGATATGCTGTACACCAGGTGAATTGTAATAATCCAGGTATTCCTGTATCTGTGACTTCTTGAGGCCAAGGGCGGGCTCATTGATTGGGAATATGATCTTCCTGTTGCCGTACTGCACAACCTTTGACCTGAGGGAAGAATATTCTGTGCTGATGTCCTTGTCATCAAAGCTGAGCAACTGGTCAAATCCAAGGCCCTTTATGTAATAATTGACCCAGGAATCCATCATCCTGTCTTCCACATTTCCCACTACATGGTCAATCTTCTTCAGGCCAACCGGTTTTGCCTTGATTCCAACTTCCTCATATCCTGCAGGGATATCTGATCCCGCCTCCGAGAAATCTGTAAGAGTATGTACTGTTTCACCGTATGTGGAAAGCTCAGCAGTCTTGTATGTGCCAAAATCGCCCTTCATGCTCTTTTCTCCCCTTACCTTGACAACACCCTTCTTTCTGACAAAATCGAGCGTATCTCCTAGGTTTTCGACCCTCATGGACACATCTTTCACGCCGTCCCCATGCAGCCTTACGTGGTCTGCGATTGGAGATTCATGGTTCAGGAAGCTTGTGAATATGAGCCTGACATTGTTCTGCTGCAAAAGATAGGATACACGGTCCCTGACTCCTGTTTCAGGTCCAGCGTAAGCCTTAAGGTCAAATCCCAGCGCATGCTGGTGGTAATATGCCCACTGCTTTGCTGATCCCACGTAATATTCCACTGCGTTCAGTGAGTCAAAAAGATTCTCGTCACCCATGGCTTATCATGAAATAACGGTTATAAAAAGTTTCCCTGAATCCCGTATTTTTCCGTGTCACTGATTAACAGTCGAAATTTCTTTGGGGGTTTGTGGGCAAATATGCAAACCCATAATTACCCAGTCGAAATTCTTGCAGGAAAGAAGTGAGCAAGGAAATTTACATATCAGTGCTTTCATGCAAATTTACCGGGGAGTTCTGGAAATTGCGCGGGGAATCCCAGAATGAAGTGTTCAATGAGCTTGAGGAATTTTTTGCCCAATCAAGGAAGAGCCTCATACACCTGAGAACATACAGGTCAGTGAGGCATTCCTGCGATCTGCTGGTCTGGCTTTCTTCGTTCGAGCCTGAAAGACTCCTTTCTTTCAAGGAGGGGCTCAAGCGTGTACTGAAAGGCCTTGGAGAAGAGAACTACAGCATGCTTTCACTTTACGAACACTCACCTTACCTAAAGGCAGGTGAAGAATTGTCAGAATCTTTGAATTTCCCCCCATTGAAGTATTTTGTATGTTACCCCATGAACAAGGATCCCGAATGGTACCTAATTGATTCCAAAGAAAGGAAAACCATAATGGGAGAGCATATTGCAATGGCTACCTCCAACCCGGAAAACAAGGATATAAGGTCCTACACCACTTATTCTTACGGGATTTCTGACCAGGAATTTGTTGTGATGTATGAAACAGATTCCCTTTCTGACTGGTCCCATGTTACACAGAAACTTAGGGAGGCCAGGCAGAGGAAATGGATTACAAAGGAATACCCAATTTTTGTGGGGCTGCTTGCAGAGCCGTTCAGGTTTTGAGGGTGATGGACTTTGGCTGATGCTGTTGAGACCAGACTTATCATAGTGCGCTATTCTGAAGTTGGCCTGAAGGGGAACAGGGCCAGGAGCATGATGATCAACAAGCTCAGGTCCAACATCATGGAAGGCCTCAACCGTATGGGAGAACAAGCAGATTTCACCACTGAAAGAGGAAGAATATTTCTTAGCGGATATTCCAGCCAGGAAGATGTTTTTGATGTACTCAGCAGGACCATGGGTGTCAAGAGTTTCTCCCCGGTTGTTTCAATTGCTTATGGCAGTACAGAGGAGCTAGCTGAAAAAGCCATCCAGCTTTATTCCCACATACTTCATGGGAAGAAGTTCGCAGTGAGGTCCAGAAGAGCGGGCGGACAGAATTTCACCACCAAGGATCTCAATGTCATTGTTGGAGATGCCCTGTATAAATTTTCAGCTGGCGTCAATCTGGACGACCCGGATGTTGAAGTGAATATAGAGGTGAGGAATAACAGGGCATATTTTTACACTGAAGTGCATAAGGGCCCGGGAGGCCTTCCATTGGGATCAGAAGCGCCAATGGTGGCTCTGATGTCAGGAGGCATCGACTCGCCTGTGGCAGCATGGATGATAATGAAAAGAGGCTCGCCAGTGGACTTTGTATTTATGTCCCTTTCACACCCCATTGATACTGTAGAATTCCTGAGGGCTGCAGATGTGCTCATAAAGGATTGGGCACTCGGTTACAACCCCACTGTACACATAATTGACGGAAAGCCGCTTGTTGATCTACTTGTTCTGTCACACAAAATTAAGATACCTGGAGTCACCTACAAGCGCATCCTTTACAGCCTTGCCATGGCAATTTCAGCTGAAAGGGAGGCATATGGAATCATAACTGGGGAATCCCTTGGGCAGGTATCGTCCCAGACACCACAGAATCTCCTCGCTATCAACCACGGGATCGACCTTCCTGTTTATCGCCCACTGATAGGGATGGATAAGGATGAAATATCCGATATGGCGCGGAAAATAGGCACTTTCCCTGCCACGAGCAAGGGGGAGTTCTGTGCCCTTTTCTCGCAGACTGTTGTTCTCAATGCATCGGCTGATGACATTGACAGGGACATGTTGAATTACGATATCCAGGAAAAGCTGCTGAAGAACAGGATAATTCTCAAGGGAAATGAAGTTGGCGAGTACCTTGGCAGCCTTTCAGATGAGGATTTTGAAATTACAAAGCTGCCGGAAAATTCTATCGTTGTTGACCTGCGGAGCAAACTGAGCTACAATGAATGGCACTATGGAAATGCCATCAGTTCAGGATTGGGCGGAGTCGGTAACATCATCGAAGAGAACGGCAGGGACAAGATTTATGTCTTCTATTGCCAGAAAGGGCTTCAGAGTGCATATGCTGCCAGCGAGGCCCGAAACCTGGGTGCGCGATCTTATTACACGTCTTCTGAAAAGATCAGGAAAATGAAGTAAATTCACATACAATAACAGTTTAGTACGAAGCACCATTATAATAGTGTTCCAAATGACTGTGCCCATGAACGAGCCCCTGCCCCAGGCCGAAAATTCCAATAAAGCAAGATTTCTAGTCATATATGACGGGGCATGCGGTATCTGCAATGCATCTGTGGGCTTTCTGAGACGCATAGATTTCCTGCACCAGTATTCTTACCTTACACTCCAGGACTATTCTAAAGAAGCTGGCTCCAAGATTCCGCTTGAATACCTTCAGGAAAGCATCCACGTCATTGATCTCAATAGAAAAGAAACCACAACAGGCATGAATGGTATTTCTAAGCTATTGCTTCACTCTCCACCTGTCTTTCTCCTGTACCTCATGGTTATGCTTTTGAGGTATCTATCCATGGCAGATCCCCTATATTCATGGATTTCTGCTTCCAGGTATGTGCTTTCCCGCTATGTGTTAAACTGCTGAAATTTAAGCCATCTTTTACATATTCCTGTGTGAATCTGCACAGAACGCTTTCTTCCATTATGGTCCTTTCAGCCATGTTTCTCGCGATTGGGGGCCTTATACTGAGAATGGAGGGGCTTGTACCGCCAATACTCACATTTTCAACTATTGCGGTCATAATAGTCATACTAGCAATGGCACACTTCATTAACCTTGAAAAAAAGTGGGCCATTCATCTTGGCCTGCTCCTTGGGATATTTTCCATACTGTTCAACCTTACCCAGCCAAGCCACATTAATGCAATAATTCACCCTGTTATGTCTGCTCCTTTCCTTTTGCTGGTGGCTAGCGAAATACTAGGATTCTTCCTGCTTCCTGCTGTATATATTCTAATCTACACAGTCGACTTCAGGAAAATAACAGGAAAGAACTAAGATTTAGGGAAGGAGTCTGCAAATCCGGGGATTCCAAGCAAAGCACATACTGTCTGAGCCCTTTCCCCTAAAAGTGCTAGCCTGGAAGAGATGTAATCCCTGTTCATGGTCTTATCTTCGTCTTCGTTGTTTGTTCCAGACTCGGATATGACCTTTGCAAGTTCTGTGGAAATCTTTGGGGAGAGAATTTCGAGTATTGTGTAGAAAAGGTCTGAGATCTTGAGGTTCGAAATAACGTCAACACTGCGGAGGCTGATCTTGACCAGCCTGAGCTTGTGATCCTTGAGGTACCATAAAGCGGTCCTAATGTGGTTCATCATCTCATTGAGTGCATCCCTGTTAAGATTGCTGTTAAGGGCCGGTTGTGTTGTAAGTGATACCGCCTGAAGGGAGTCCTTATAGTCCACTTCAAGAAATGTGGCACCGTCTGAGACTGATGAGTGGAACTTGAATTCAGAACCTGTTTCCTCGTTCACGAAAGTCACGAACAACTGGTTGTCGGATATGGAAGCCTGAGACATGTAGTATTCATCGAGCTTTTCATAATCAAGAACAGGATCCTTGCTTACCCAGGCCTTGGCATACCTTACTGGAAGCTTTAGGCCCTTGACCAGTGTACCGCCTTCGAGCCTATTCTTTAGGAACTCCACTTCCGAAGCATTGAGAATGAACTCATATTCCACTTCCTTCTGGCAGACAGACCTGTATCTAGCTTCATATCCGCCTTCAATGTATTTTGCATTTATTTCGGTCTCAATGGAATCTATTGGATCCCGGGAAAGGAATGTCTCAAGGGAACGAACGCTCTTTGCCTTGTATGCTTCAATTTCAGCTTCCTTTACTGCTATATCTTTGGACAGGAAATCAGAAAGCGCTGCCTCATAGGTCTCAAGGGTAGAGCCTACATAGTTTAGGATGGAATCGTTGTACACCTTGAAAGCCTCAAAATTTTCCTCTTTGGTATATGATTCCAGTACTGCCCTGACATCATCAAGTATCCTTTTTTCTCGCTTTATATGGGCTTCTTTCCTGGCCTGGAGGTCCTGGAGCTCCATCTTGCAGTCGTTGACCCTGTCCGCGTTAAGCACAGCTTCTTCTAGTTCAGTGAAAACCTGCTTCAGTAGCCTCGTTACATCAGAATTGGAATTTTCAGGCATAATAATGGAAATCCTTAATCCGTTCCCGTTAAAAATTATTTCTCAGATTTTGCAGTAAATATATATCCGGATCCAGTCTCTAACCATTGAGAAACTTGGAAGAGAGCAACAAATCTGGAAACGAGAATTATAAATTGCTTCTTGAAAAACTCAAACTTGATCTCAAGACCACCATGGCGCTTGCAAAGGGCAGCGAAACCTACCAGGGTACCCTGAAAAGTGAAATACTGGAAACCCCGGACCCTGAAATAAGGGCGTTTGTAGACCTTATTTCCTCCGGCAGGAGGAGAAAACCTAGAAAACTCCTTATTGTGGCTGCAGGGCAGATGGCATTCTCGGCTATCCTTTTATTCCTGGGTCTTGTGCTGATATTCCCAACTTTCTTCTACTATGCCAACCCAGAAGTGATCTTAAATTACTTTGGCTCTTATATTGTGTCAGTGCCTCCAGGCTCCATTGAGTCCACAATTATCCTGGCAATAGATTTCATAATATCTGTCATAATGCTTCTGTCCGCTTTCCAGATCATCAGGTATGCCGCCGACAACATGAAGGAAGCGGGCCTTACCGTGACTGATGCCAATTGAAAGTCAGCCAGAGAACAACAAATTCTATTGTTAAAGCCTTCAAGCTTATCACTGCAATAGTGGGGGCCCTTTTCATTTTCATCTCCATTACAATGATATACGCTATTTTTGTGCATTATGGAAGCCCGTCGACCGCAAGGTTCTCAGGAAACACAGAGATCATTGCTTCAATCGCTTCAATAGTCACAGGAATAACTCTTATCTCCATTGCGCCCGAGTCTTTCAGGGTGAAATTCAGAAGGCCGCCATTCAGGCCTCAGATGAAGCCTACCTATGGGTTCTTGACACTCCTTGCCATAGGCGTAGGAGCCACCATAGGTTCCCCGCTGTTCATTATTCTCCCCGTCAACATTGTTCAGTATGCATTTGTATCGGCTGTATCACTTGTTATAGCCGGTACACTTTCCTACCTTATTTCTCGCATTTATTCAGGAATGTACAGGTATTCCGTTCAAAATAATGTTGAAGTGGTTGGCGGACCGGGATTTGTAAAGATGGTAACCCGGGAGAAATCTCTAAGGTATTTCATTTCCAGGTTCTCCATGTGGATAGCCAATACTTCTCTTGCGGCATTTTCAGCAATCTTTCTGTTCACATTCGCATTTTCGACTTTACCGACATTACTTTCAGGGCTGGGCCTACCGGAGATATGGGTTTCCGCCACGGTTTCACTCATCATGGGCCTCTTTGGAATCTGGTTCGTCATAAACGCATTCTTTGAGAGGAGGTATCTCAAGGCAATTGGCTACGCCCAGATAGTCATGATCGTTGTCATCGTGATCTTAATCCTGTACCAGGGCGTTTCACTGGGCGTTGCAGGAAGCTGGAATTTCTCTGGCTTTTTCTCGCAGGGAAGAGGAAATATACCCTTTGAAATACTTGAAAACACCGGTTTTCTCTTCATTTTATTTTTCGGCTTCCAGGAAATTCAGGCCATGGTTAGGGAGTCAATGGATACCTCTGAGATCCCTGTAATAACAAGGCTGTTCCACCTCAAGCCAATGCCCAAGGAGAAATACTTGACTTTATCTATGCAGGCAACAGTTCTTTTGTCACTTATTTTGATGATATTCAATGCATTGACCATCTACGCAGTACATCCAAACCTTGGTGCCCTGAGTTCATCCACTATCCCTGCCCTTTATGTTGTATCGACATTTCTTGGCCCAAGATTCCAGATCGTAACTATTACTGCTTTCCTCCTGTCCACAATAACGACATTCGTTCCTGCATTCATTGCTGCATCCAGACATCTCCGGTCCCTTGCTGAGGAGGGATTTTTCCCCAGAGCGGTAAAGAATTCTTCATGGATCTTCACCGTTGTCGTCATCATGGTGCTTTCACTGACGCAACCAGACTTCCTTGTGAACATAACAGATTTCATGGTCCTCATTGCTCTTGGAATGATTTCGCTTTCACCCATCTGGCTCAGGAAGATTACCGGCAAAATCTCCAAGAGGACGGCTGCTACATCTCTTGCTGCCTCCACAATTTGTTTTCTAGTTGACCTTCTGCTGTTTCCGCAGAACCCAAATGTTGTCCTTCTCGGCGTAGTCGCCATTATTCTGAGCTTCATGATGTATGACATAATATCCACAGGAACAATCGGGCTCCAGGTATTCGTAATATTTTTTGACCTCGCAGGCTTCATGATGGTAAGTGCATTTCCCACGGAGATAACGCTTGCATTGCCTGCATTCCTCCAGTCAATAACAGGAAGGACAATAATACCTGATTATGACCTAAGGATCCTGCTGCTTATCGGGGCATTTACTGTGTTCATCAATGTATTCATGGATGTTTTTGTCATTGAAAGAACCGACTATACAAAGAAACTCTCTTGATCAGGTTCCAGGCAGCCTCCAGCCTGACTTTACTCTCTCCCTCAATTTAGATGCCTCTTCCAGGGCAATATCTACTGCTTCTTTTGGAGAGTTTGTCCGGAAAACCATCCCATCCTCCGGTTTCCTTCTTTCAAGGGGGAGCTCACCTAGAATTATGACTGACTTGCCCTCAGAAAGGGCAAATGTCGCTTCAGAAAGGGTACCCGTGGAGCCGTCCACCGATATAAGAGATTCAGATGCCCTTACAATGAGGACATTTCTTGCAAACCCCAGTCCTGTGGGCATTTTCACTGTGAGGTAGCCGTTTCCTGTGGACATATCCATTGCAGGCAGGATTCCCACTATAATGCCATGGGCACCTTTTACGCCCTGTGCAACCCACTCCATGACTCCGGTGGTGCCACCGCAGAATACGGTTGCCTTGCTTTCCGCAAGCAATCTGCCCAGTTCTATCGAAATGGCCCGGTATTTTTCATCCGCCTTGCCACCACCAATTACGCCGATGTTGTACATTCTAGAATGAGGCCTCCAGGTCAGAGCCCTGATGTGAGTATCTTCAATGAGTGTTTGCCAATCTTCCCATCCTTTAAGTTGAATTCAACATTTCTTGCTTCTGCGAGCTTCTCAAGGCTTTCAAATCCATTTTCCCGGATAACTCTGTCAAGCTGTTCCCTGTGGTCTTTAATGTCAACGAACTCGTTTTCGAAGAATGTAGCCATCCAGACGGCCATGATTCTCCTCAGTTCAGGGAGAGGTTCTTTTGCATCCTCAACCCGTATATCCATGTAGACATCAGAACCCTCCTCGAAATGTTCATCCTCCGAGACTACCAGGATGCAGGCACTCTGCCTTCCCCGCCTGTCTCCTCCCTGCTTCTCAGCAGCGAACAAGGCTGCCAGTATGCGATCTTCCAGTTTTCCATCCCTGGACATTTCCTGAGACATGCCTTCCAGTACTGACGGCCCGGCAAGGATATTGCCCTCTACAGAAAAGTTACTGCCAAGAATATGCCCCGCATAATCTATGCAGTCTGAGCCGGTGAATGCAAAGGGCATCCCTTTGGAATCCACAGCTGCAACCTGGCGCTTGGAAGCCATGCTGTCTTTGGACGTTAGCATCTGTATGGTCTCCTTTGAATTGTGAGACATAAGGAGTTCAAGGCCCTGTGGGCCATAAGAGTAATTGGCATAAGACTGGGTCGCAATGCAGCCTACACCGGCTTTTGCCCACGGCACCACTGATCCAACTGAGAGAAAACGGCTTGCCACACCCACTCCCCATTTCTTTTCCTTTTGGTCATAAGCTACAACAGAAAATGTCACGTTCAAAAAAATGGAAAGGAGGGTGATTAATTTTTCCTTTCTTCACCAGTCTTTTCAGGTATTTCTTTGTGGATCAGTGAAGGAGGCACCTCCTTTGGGATTGCTTTGAGTTTCTTCCTTATCTTTCTTGACCTTGCTGACACTGCTATAAGTGCGATAATCAGCACAAGTATGAGCAGAAGTACGCCAATATTCAGGGGCGTGAAAGTGAAGTTCGAGGTGAATTGCTGAATAACTGTTGGCGAAACTGTTTCATTGAAATTGTACGTGCTGTAAAACTGCTCCCGGGTATTGTTCAGATGCCACTGCGCTACAAGTTGTGCAGGATAAGATATGGTCTGCGCGGAAGAACTCACATCAACCAGATAAGTAACGGTAATCTTCTGCCCAGGCTTGAGCTCAGCCAGTGTGAAATTGTTTGCAGTGAGTGCACCAAGCGGGTTTGACGATGATATATGTATTGAGATGACGCTGGGTGAGAGCAGGTGTACATTCAAATCCAGTAACGTCTTGTTTCCAGTATTGGTTATGTTAAATGTTTCAAGAAGCTTGGTTGCGCCACTTGTTAATGTGGGTGTAGAGCTGGAGATCTTGAGAGAGCCATAATTGTGTATGTAAATTGGAATAGACACTGGCTGGGAACCCATCTGGAAATCAAGCAGGCTTTGCCCGGTAACATTGTGCACATCCAGAAGGAAAGTGTAATTTGCAACTGTTCCAGACGGCAGATATGCGACTCTGTATGCTCCTGTCAGGACAGTGAAGTCACTGGAGGAAAGGGAGAACTGAATGTTCTTTCCCGGACCGGCACCAGTATTTGAAACAACGGCAGTGAACTGTATAAATTTCTCTCCCTGGTATATTACAGGCGGGTTTGTGAAATAGTTCACGAGCGTAAGCTGAGGAGTGCCTAGTAATGAGACAGTAACCGGCATATTCATTGTACCGGGAACCCCGCTTGCATTAACTGAAAGTTCCACTTCATAAACGCCCTGGGCTGCATCGGATGCCACATTCACAAGCTGATATACCGTGAGGCTTTCACCTGCTATTACGTGGCTGAAGTTGTAATAATCCCTCTGATATGTGTTAGGCCCGGTTATGTAACTATAACTGAATGGGGAATTGCTGTAATAGCTCAGATTGATGGATGCGTTAAGATATGTGAAGTTTTCCAGGGAAGTAAACTGCACAAAGAGTGGTGTGTAATTGGAGCCTGGAGATACAAGCAGTGTGCTGTTCTCGCTGTACCAGTAGGTATTTGTTACCGCAAGCGGTGAAGGGGCCTGGGCATGCGAAGGTGCCAGAAGTCCTAATGACCCCACAATAGCAAGCAATACAAGTGCAGAAACAAAAATTCTGTTTTTATTCATACTTTTCACCTTTCTTCTTTCCTAAGATTTCATTTTTCATGAACAATGTCAAACCCACCATTATGGCAAGAAAACAGAGCCCGACGATGTAGATGTAATCAAATGCCTGGCTGGAAGGGAACGATTCAAAAACCGGGAAGTACGGCAACCCACCAACGGGATAATTGAAAGTCCCCAGCAGGACAGGGATTACATAAGTTGTCTCAAGGACTCCGCCTATGGCTGGAGCTATTGCGGAACCAATATTCCTGAATACCACGTTCATGCCTGTGGAGACCCCTGCATCCTTTTGGGGAGTCGAAACAAGCAGAATATTTATGACTCCAACAAAAACAAATGAGAGGCTGATTCCCAGCAGTGTTGTGTCTTCAAGGATGGATATGGAAGTCTGCCTGTTGAACAGCAGAGCTATGTAAGACATGAAGAGTACTATGCCGCCTATGAGGATAGTAACTTTTGGGCCACGCGTATTTGTTACCCTGGCTGAAAGGGGGGCAAATATCATTGAGGCAATGGCTGCCGGAAGCATAACAAGGCCCGAATTGAAAATTGACATTCCAAACCCTGCAGGGATAGGATCCTGCAGAAGTACAGGTACAGTATAGAATAGGAAGAACATGCCCGACATGGCAAAGAGGCCCGCCACATTGGCAAGGAAAATATTCCTAATCTTGAGAAGTTCTATGCTGATGAAGGGCATTTTCACCCTTTTTTCTATTGAAATAAATGCCACAAGGCTTATGAAAGACAGGAGGAACGATCCAAGGA
>JAJZOK010000019.1 GCA_021811525.1 Thermoplasmata archaeon
CGGGGGGGAGATTTGAACTCCCGAGCTACTAAGAGCAATAGATCTCGAGTCTATCGCCATACCGGGCTAGGCTACCCCGGCCCTTTTCCAAATTATCTTTGGACACATTAAACTTCTCAGGAAGTGCTTAGCCTGGCATGCTCTTTCATCATGCACCTGTCCATCACTACGAGGAGGGAATTTTTCTTCGCAAGTCTGGCAGCCTCCTCATTTACTACACCTTCCTGCATCCACACTGTACTGGGATGAATTTTTAGAGCCTCCTGCACAATGGGCAGCACTGCATCTGATTTCCTGAAGATATCAACAATATCCACTTTCTTGTCTGCGGGGATTTCCAGAAGGTTCTTGTATGATCTGATCCCCTCCCACTGCTCAATGACCGGATTTACAGGCAGTATTTCATAACCCTTCTCTTTCAGGTACTTTGCGACCCTGTAGCTATCCCTTTCGGGCTTGTCTGATATTCCAACAACCGCTATAGTCCTGCTTTCCCTGAGTATGGATTTGATCTGTCCCTCGTCGTATGATGCCATACCCAAAAATCCCATCCCCCATAATAAGGTTCATTGGTGTTAGTCAATGTATTTATACGTAGTAAAATTACTCACCTTCCATGGCGATGATGTTTTGCCCTAAATGCGGTTCTCTTATGTCACCTTCTGGAGGAAAGTTGGTATGTGGCAGCTGCCATTATACAATGAGTGCATCAGAAAGCGGAACAGGCCAGATCGTCAGCAAGAGCACCCAGAAAGAGATCATTATGATCAAGGAAGAGAAGGCTGTAGAACCACTGGATTCAGATGCAGTGTGCCCTAAATGCAGGCATATGGGTGCGTATTACCTTCTGAAACAGACAAGATCAGCGGATGAGCCCGAGACCAAATTCTACACGTGTGAAGCATGCGGGCACAGATGGAGGGAATACTGATCCCTTTAGCATGTTTTCTGCTTACGCAATAGGTTAAAATTAAATGATTTACTTGGTGTTATAATGGTTCTGGAAAGTCTTGCCGGATCGCTCAGGGAGACCCTGAGAAAGATTTCCCGTTCAAGTTTCATCGACAGGGAGACGATAAAGGAGATTGCCAAGGATGTGCAGAGGGCACTCCTGAAAGCCGATGTGAATGTGAAGCTTGTGCTTGAACTCTCGGCCACTCTTGAACAGAGGGCAAACGAGGAAAAGCCCCCGGCTGGAATGACCGCCCAGGATTACCTTGTAAAGATCGTATACGAGGAACTTCTGAAGATACTTGGTGAGGATTCCAAGCTTACACTGAAAGAACAGACCATAATGCTTGTCGGTCTGTATGGGCAGGGAAAGACCACCTCGGCAGGAAAGCTCTCCAGATTCTTCCACAGGAAGGGCCTCAGCGTCGGAGTGATAGCAGCAGATGTCCACAGGCCTGGCGCTTACGACCAGCTTGAACAGCTCGCAAAGAAGCTCAACGTCCCTTTTTATGGGGAAAAGGGTGAGAAGAACCCCGTAAAGATCATAAAGAATGGCCTCAAGGCACACAGTGAACTCAAAGTTAAGATTATAGATACCAGCGGAAGGGACTCCCTGAACGACGACCTCATCAAAGAAATCAAGGAGATAAAGGCAGCCTTCAATCCCGACGAGGTGCTCTTAGTGATTGATGCTACGGTGGGCCAGCAGGCTGGACCTCAGGCTCATACCATTAACGAAGCCGTCGGCATAACTGGAGTCATCCTTACCAAAATGGACGGAACCGGTAAAGGAGGCGGTGCCTTAAGCGCTGTGTCCCAAATCCATGCTCCAGTTTACTTCATTGGCACTGGGGAGCATCCTGAAGACCTTGAAATCTTCCAGTCCAAGAAATTCCTTTCCAGGCTTCTTGGGCTTGGGGATCTGGAAACACTGCTTGAAGCATTCAAGGAAACAAACATTTCCGAAGAAGAGGCAGAAGAATCCATGAACAAGCTCATGTCCGGGAAATTCAATCTGAAGGACATGTATGAAATATGGGAGAAATTTGCCCAGCCTGGCTTGATTTCAAAAATGTTTGACTCGCTTCCCCTTGCAAAGATGCCCGGTGGCAACAAGATTGATTCCAATGCCATAGAAACCGCCCAGGAAAAACTCAGGAATTACAGGGTGATAATGGATTCAATGACTTACTTTGAACTTGAAAATCCTGATGAGATAAATGCAAAGAGGATCTCCAGGATATCTAAAGGTTCAGGTCGATCTGAAACTGATATCCGTTCCCTTTTGAGGGAGTTCAAGGCCATGAAGAACAACATGAAGGCCATGAAGGGCAACCGTGGATTCAAGAAGATGATGAGGGCCCAGATAAAGTCTGGCAACTTCGGCCTGGAAGATACGGAAACTTTGAACTAAGGTTCTATTCCTATCCTTTCCTGAATTTCCCTAATGGTCAAACCTGATCTGGACAGGATTTCTCCAACAGAAACCTCATTGTAATCATATTGGGAAAGTTCGGAAAATAAGGCAGCCAACTGATCAAAACTGGCTTTGGATAATATCTCCCTGAACTGTAGCTGGACCCTCATCCCTTTCAAAAGAATTTCCCCGATCTTTCCGGAATATAATCCTAATGCCTCCTCTCCGGAATTTCTGGATTCAATTATTGCCTGTGCTGCCAACCTTCCGGAAATTACAGATTCCCTGAAACCAGTCAGGAAGAACCCGTCATACAGCCCTGCAGCTATGCCAGCATTGATGATCCTGCCTTCCCCCGGGATTGACTCCCCTGCAAGAATAACATCCTTGTTTCCTGAAATGATCTCCCTGCCATGGCCTTTTTCATTGTGTGCAGTCTCAAAAAGACCAAGCGAGTCGCTGATGCTTACGTGGTTGAACTGGTTATTGCCTCTTGGAACCATGTAGTTCAAGTTTGATCCTGCGATAAGATCAACAACCGGGGTCAGTGAGGTTTCATTTGCGATTAAGCGGCCGTAATTGTATCTGAACCTCCTTCCATCCGCGTTCTCACCTTTCACTCCTAAGGATGGGGGACCGATTGCCAATACCACATGCTTGGCGATAACTGATGCGATTCTGCCGCCTTCCTTGTATTTTACAGTTAAGTGCCCATCTGTCTGGGTCGCATCAATGAATTCTGATCTTATCCTTAACCTGGCTCCAGCCAGCACAGCCCTTGAAATTAACTCCTTGTCGAGGCGATCCCTTTCCACCACTGTATTGAATGCATCACCCTCCCCCATATCTGGATGAAAGAAAAATGACTTTTTGCCTGCCCTCAGTTCGATATTTTCAGGCTCAATGAGCCTGACCCTATTGTCTTCCCATAATCCTTCCATTTCCGGTAGTCTCATGTTTACCAGATCTGCACAGATAACGGGAGCTCCAATCTCCATTTTAGAATCAAGGACAAGTGTGCGGAAACCTTCCTCGGAGAGCTTCAGCGCAGCGGTTGAGCCAGCCGGTCCTGCCCCGACAACCACGACATCGGCATAGTTTCCGGAATTGTTTTTCTGGCTCATCATGGGGATTACCGTCAGGCACATGATGTGGCATTCGCATAATTTTTTTGCACTTCCATGAAAAAGTTATGCAGGGCAGGTTACATGGGTAGCCAACGCGGTATGAGGAAAAAGTTATGCAATGCACAGAACTGTGCATATTTGGTTCCGCTAAACAAGGTTTAAATATCGTCGAATATACAGAGAACCTAGTAGGTTTCCATGAAAAGTGGCGGAGAATACGATATAATTGTTGCCGGTGCAGGTTTGGCAGGAACCCTTGCCGCGGCTGCCGCAGCTAGAAAAGGCAAAAATGTTCTATTGCTTGACAGAAACCCCGAAGCAGAGGTCGGAAAGAAGACCGTATGGGGATGGACCTGCGGCGATGCAGTTGCAGGATCTCACATTGATTTTGTTCAGAAAAAAATGGGCGTGCAGTTCGGGCAGCCTGAACTTGACAGGAGAGTTGACGGAGTGTACGCACTTTCTCCTGATCTCAAGACCAAGTTCATGTTTGAAGGTGTTGGCTATACCCTTGACAGGCCGGAATTTGAATCAAAGCTTCTCCAGATATCAAAGACCTCAGGTGCCCACTACATGAGCCAGTTTGAGGTCCAGGGCCCAATTATTGAAGACAAGAAAGTGGTCGGGATATATGGCAGAGATAAGGACAAGGAAGAATTCACTTTCAGATCCAAGGTAGTAATAGATGCCCTTGGAATCTCCACTGTCATAAGGAGGAATCTCCCTGAAAACCCTTATGTGGACAGGGTAGTCGATATAGATGACGTGGAATCCACTGGAAGATACATTTACGAGTTTGAGTTGAACGGCGAGGACCTCGCCTATTATGACAGGGACAATGCCCTGATCCACCTGAACAACGTGATGGCCCCTGGCGGTTACGGATGGGTATTCCCCAAGAGCGGAAACAGGGTCAATATAGGCCTTGGAGTGCAGAAAAAGAGCCTTGACATAAGAAACGCAAAACTTGGAAAGAAAGACAACCTCCAGACACTCATTGATGAATACGTGAAATGGAATCCATTGTTAAAGAACCTAAAGCTCTGGAACAAAAACAACAATGGAAAGGGCTCCTGGTCCGTCGCAGTGAGAAGGAATATGGAGAGCCTTGTTTACAATGGTTACATGGGTGCAGGGGACAGCATGGTAATGCCAAATCCAATCAGTGCAGGAGGAATAGGCCCTGCCCTTATATCAGGCATACTGGCTGGAGAGAATGCAGCAAAGGCCATAGAGGCAAACGATACTTCGGTTAAGGGCCTCTGGCAATACAATGTTGACTATAACCAGGCATACGGCAAGAAGATGGCAGGAATGGAAGTCTTCAGGATTTACCTGCAGTCATTGAACAACGATATCCTGAACTATGGCATGAGATCCTTCCTTACCACAAAAGAAGCATCAGACATTACCCTCGGGCTCATTCCGGAACTCAGCGTGGGAGCGAAGTTCAAGATGGTGCTTAAGGGGGCAAGAAACATCAGTGCATTTACAAACCTCGTCTGGGCAGTGGGCAGGATGAAGACCATGAATGAAATGTACGAGAAGTACCCTGAGACTCCGGAGACATTCACACCATTCAAGCAGAAAGTCGTTCACATGATAGAAGAGGCAAAGGAAAGGTTCCCTTCCTCCCCGATCTGAAAATTTAAATAAATTCGTTGAAGAGCTTTACTTTTTAGCTCTTTTTATTGTTTTACCTGTTGGTTTCATGTTTTGCTTTTCCCGCGATTCTCTGAAGTACTTGCAGTAACTTGAAATCGAGCATTCACTGCATCTTGGCCCTATTGGCCTGCAAATCTTCTTTCCGAATTCAACGAGAATTGGGTTGAAGCCAAGCCAGTATTCCTCAGGTATAATCTTCCTGAGATCTTGCTCAGTTTCATCAGGGTTTTTAGAGTTCGACCAGCCTATCCTGTTGCTGATCCTGTGGACATGTGTATCTACGGCTATGGCCGGCTTGCCAAGTGCATCTGCAAGCACTACGTTAGCAGTTTTCCTTCCAACGCCAGGTATGACTGTCAATTCCTCAACTGTATCAGGAACCTTGCCGCCATATTTGTCCATTATTATTGCAGCCGCATCTATGATTCTTTTTGCCTTTACAGTTGCAAAACCCACCCGTGATATCAACCCGTACACTTCGTCATATTGTGCCCGGGATAACCCCGTTGCATCAGCATACCTGTTATACAGGTTTCTGGCTGCGACATCGGTAACCTCATCCTTGGTCCTGTGTGACATTATGGTTGTTATTAGGACCCAGAAAGGATCCTTGAATTCAAAATGATGTGGAGGTGACTGGCTCTTGATTCCAGCATAAATGGCAGGGAATGTCTCTCTTGCAGTTTTCAGGTTCATTGTGAATCCCAGTATTCCCGTATTTCCCTGAAATCCCATTTTTCCCCGGCCCTGAGAGTCTGGACAAATGCCTCCGCCAGTTTCAGGTTGGTGATCAGTGGAATGTTCTTCCTGATTGCAAGTTTCCTTATCTGGTACCCGTCCTTGATGGAACCAGACCTTGAGTTCGGTGTGTTTATGATTAGATCAGGCCTGTTTTCGCTGATGTACTGGTCAATTCTGGGTTCTCTCACATCCTCCATTTTGTATATGACTTCCGCCTCCAGGCCCTGTTCCCTGAGGAAATGCCTGGTGCCGGGTGTGGCTACCAGTTTGTGCCCAAGTTTCGAGAAATATCGTGCAATCTCGAGCAGCTGATCCTTATCCTTGTCGCTTATGGATATTACCACAGACCCCTTGCTCGGCATCCTGACATTCATCATCTTCAAGGCTTTTCCAAGTGCCTCTTCCAGTGTACGGCCTGCTGTCATGCCCTCTCCCGTTGACTTCATCTCAGGTCCGAGTATTGCATCAAGGTCCAGGAATCTGTTGAACGGGAAAGCAGGAATTTTCACGAAGTAGCTTTTAGGCTCTACTTCCTTCCTTGCCTTGAGGGTCCCTGTAAGCATTGCATCGATTCCCACTGAAATCCAGTCCACTCCTGTGGCCTTGCTTACAAAAGGCAGAGATCTGCTTGCCCTTGAGTTGAGTTCTATAACGAAAATATCCTTGCCCTTAACAGCAAGCTGAAGATTGGAAAACCCCTTGAGTTTGTATTTTGCCGTAAATGAGGCTACTAGTTCACTGATCCTTCCCCTTGTCTCCTTGTCAGGTGAGTCGGGCGAAAGTGTCATGGTGGCATCACCGGAATGCGTCCCTGCTTCCTCTACGTGTACGCAAATCCCGGATATCACGAAGTTCTTGCCATCTGATACAAAATCAACATCAATTTCTGTGGCATCCTCCACATACCTGCTAAGGAGGACCGGGAAGCCAGGGCGTTCCAGTAGAAGTGCCGCCACCCTTCCGTATACCTCCTCCTTTTCGTTGATAATATCCATGGCCCTTCCCCCTATTATGAAACTGCTCCTCACTATTACTGGAAGAGGAGTCTTCTCAATGGCCTCCACTGCTTCCTGCATGTTTGTTACAGTCACGAATTCTGGCTGCTGTATGCCATATTCCCTAAGCGCCTCAGCGAATTTCTTTCTGTCCTCTATGGCCTCAATGCTCTGTGGAGAAGTCCCCAGGATCACTTCGTCCCCGAAGATTTCCCTGATCTGCATTGCAAGGTTCTGGCCAGTCTGTCCGGAGAACTGTATTATGATCCTGCAGGGGGATTCCCTCTTTATGATGTTGCAGATATGTTCCAGGGAAAGCGGTTCGAAATACAGAACGTCAGAAACGTCAAAGTCCGTTGAAACGGTTTCGGGGTTGCTGTTGACCATCACAGTCCTGTAGCCGGATTCCCTCAATTTCAGGACTGCCTTGACTGAGCCGTAGTCGAATTCAAGCCCCTGTGAAATCCTGTTTGGGCCTGATCCAAGGACAACCACGGTCTCCTTTTTCCTGTCCGTATTAAGGAATTCACTTTCCTGGTCATATGTGGAATAGAGGTATGGAGTCTCGGCAAAGAACTCACCGGAACATGTGTCTATGGCCTTGTATGCAGGAAATATCCCCTGCTTCTCCCTCTCCTTGTAAATTTCTGTTTCCCGGATCCCGGTGAATGCCGAAATGAGCGAGTCCGGAATGCCAGTGTATTTGAGTTCCCTGAGATTTTCCGGCATTACTCCGGTGCTCAGTTCTGCAAGCCTGTCAGTGACATTCTTCAACTTTTCAGTAAAGTAAATTGCATATCGGGACAGGCCGCTCACCTCTTCAGGGCTCCATTTCCTGAGCAGTGCTTCCATTATTGCATAAATTCTGAGGTCTGATGGAGTCCTGATGAGTTCCCTTAGTTTCTCATCAGAGACCGGAAGCCTAAGAGTCTGGGATTCCTTGGTTTCCAGAGAGGCTATAGCCTTGAAGAAAGCCTCTTCAAATGTTCTCCCAATGCCCATAACTTCCCCGATGGATTTCATCTGAACCCCGATTTTCCTCTCCACCTCGAATTTATCAAAGGGCCATCTTGGAATCTTTACGGTTATGTAATCCAGTGAAGGCTCAAATGCCGCGTAAGTGTTCTTTGTTATAGGGTTGATGATCTCTGTGAGGTTATAGCCAACTGCAATTTTGCTGGAAGTCCTGGCGATAGGGTAGCCGCTTGCCTTGGAAGCCAGTGCCGAAGACCTGGATGTCCTTGGGTTCACCTCAACGATGTAATATTCTTCTGTCTCCTGATTGAGAGCAAACTGGATGTTGCAGGCTCCCCTTATTCCAAGGGCAGAAATGACCTTGACTGCGGAATCCCTCAGGTTGTGGTATTCCTGGTCACTCATGGTCTGTGATGGAGTTACAACAATGCTTTCACCTGTATGGACTCCCATTGGGTCCAGGTTTTCCATATTACATATGGTAATGCAGTTTCCCGCATTGTCCCTTATAACTTCATACTCGATTTCCATTATCCCTTCAAGGGATTTTTCCAGTTCAAGCACTTCATCCGGATAGACCCTGAAAAACTCATTTGCCAGAGCTGAAAGTTCTTCCATGGTTCTCAGGATTTTGCCGCCTGAACCTCCCAGCGAGAATGAGGTCCTCACAATCAACGGATAAATGTCTAGCTTAGGAATCTCCGCCTCATAATTGCGGAAGGTCAGCCTTGCTGAGGGGGCGACTGGCTCGTTTATATCCAGCATGAGCTTGTGGAATTTCTCCCTGTCCTCAGCAGTGTCAATTGTTTCAATGGGTGTTCCGATGACCCTCACGGGATACTTCTCGAAAATGCCTTCCCTCTTCAGCTTGAGGGCCAGGTTTAGTGCCGTTTGTCCGCCCATTGTGGGCAGGATTGAATCAACTTTCTCTTTTGCAATGATGCGTTCCACTGCCTCGACGCTGATTGGCTCAATATATATCTTGTCAGCAACACTGTGGTCAGTCTGGATAGTCGCAGGGTTAGAGTTCAGGAGCACTACCTCTATCCCCTCTTCCCTCAGTGAAAGGCATGCCTGTGAGCCTGCATAATCAAACTCTGCAGCCTGGCCTATTACAACGGGCCCGGATCCTATGACCAGTACCTTTTTTATTGATTTGTCCAGAGGCATCAGTGCACCTCCAGGTCTCTTCTTATGTCCTCAAAAAACCATCTTGCATCACGAGGGCCAGGAGATGCTTCAGGATGGTACTGGACACTGAATATTGGCTTATCATTGTGCCTGACCATTTCAACACTTCTGTCATTGATATCCCACTGGGTTACAACGAGCCCTGTGTTCCCTAAGGAATCCTCGTCCACTGCGTAACCATGGTTGTGGGTGGTGATGAATATCCTATTCCCGTCTGTCACAGCATGGTTTGAACCTCTGTGGCCGAACTTCATCTTCACTGTCCTGCCTCCGAGGGCTAATGAAATTATCTGGTGTCCCAGGCAAACCCCATATATGTGTGAATCCTCGGAGCGTTTCCTGATAAATTCAGTTACCTTTGACAGTGAACTGTGGGAGGGGTCGCCGGGTCCATTTGATATAAAGATTGAATCGTAATCATATTCTATCTTCTCAAAGTTGCTGTTGTACGGGACCACATAAAGGTCTGCAAGGTTTGAAAGCTCCCTCACCAGGCTCTTCTTGGCACCCACATCTATGAAGAGAACTTTGTGCTTGCCATTCCCCTTTACGTGGTATGGTTCACTGCAGCTGACCTTTGAAACCACATCCTGGTCCATTGGATCAGGGAAGGAGGCCGGCACCTCTGGTGATGATGAAATATATGCGCGCATCACACCCTTTTCCCTTATCTTCCTAACAAGGAGCCTTGTATCGACCATATCGATGCCTGGAACTTTCTGTTCCTCCAGAAGGCTGTTGAAGTACAACCAGCTTGGGTCAATCAACAGTTTGGCGTGCGCGTCTCTTGCCACAACTCCGGAAACCTGGACTGAATCGCTTTCAAATAATCCCTTATTGAGAGGGTAGTTTGCAACTGTTGGGCTGGCAAATGTAAGTATCTGGTTCTTGTAAGATGGGTCAGTGATGGATTCCAGATACCCCGTCATGGAAGTTGTAAAGACGATTTCACCGTAGGAATCCCCGGTGTAACCAAAAGCAACCCCATTGAGAACTGTTCCATCCTCAAGGATAAGGTACCTGTTCATTCCAATTCCCCCTTGCATCTCTCTCCATTAATTCTTTCCAAATTCAATATCATGAGAATCAACTTGATTGGTTTTCTGCCTGGCAAGAAAACAAATAAACCGGACGGAAAAATTGTGTTCCTGACTTGCTTTCCGGCTGCGTATTCCAAGACTGTTCGGGCTTGAAGATACAAGAGTTAGATAAAACCATTTTGTTTTGACAGCCTTTAATAAATGACCCATTTTGCGGAAGTAGCAGTAAAGTCAATTAATTCAGGGCCCACATACTTCTATGGTACCCTGGAACACTATGTTTCCATTCTCAAAGGAAAGCCTGGGTATGAATACCTCCACGCCATCATTCAGGGCTTTGTAAAATTCCTTTGAGAATTCTGGGTCTGTATTGCTGTTTGGGATGAAGCAGCTGGCGGATTTCCTGAAAGTGAGGATGAAAAGTGCAGAGTGCCCTCCACCGGAAACATGCTGCCTCAGAATTCCAATGTGCTCCCTGCCTCTCTTTGTCGGGGCATCCGGGAATGTTGCAGTTTTCCCCACTAGCATTGTGCATCCCTTGACTTCAATCAGTGTGTCCTCCCACTGGAAGTCCATTCTGTGATTGCCGATTGCTACCTCTTTCCTCGTATTTTGGGGGAGGAATCGTGAGGCTACTTCTGAATGAATCCGTGTATCAGTAAGGACCCATTCATCGTTGTCCAGTGATGCGGTTACTGAATAGGATGTCTTGATCCCGTTGGTCTTTCTAATCAGAACCTTGTTTCCCGGGAATATGAGTTCACGAAGCCTCCCAGGGTCGTGAAGGTGACATGGTATGGTCCTTCCTTCCAGCCCGACATTGACAAGGAACCTGTTGGGCCTGTCAATGACCGTCCCCTGTGAAAGATCTGCGGCAAAGCTGAAAAGTATAGTTCCTGGATCCGGAATTCTAATAATATCCCGTATTCCTGCCATCTTCAATCTTTTAAACTCATGACTTTGAAGGTGATGACATTAACTCGTGCCCACATTCAGAGCAGTACTTCTGCCCCTCTTCCGTTTCGCATTCGCATTCACACGTAGGGCTGCCGATTTCCAGCTTGCAAAAAACGCACATGCTTCACAGGATAGCTTCTGAGTATTTATGATTTGAATCTTAACCATTATCCGGTAAGGTCTGCAGGAAGACAGGTAAAAAATTGGGGGATGGTAATCCTGGAAACTGGAAGAGTTCACTTAATAATTCCAAGCTTCCTTCCAACTTTTTGGAACGCTTCAACTGTGTAGTTAATATCGTCTCTGGAATGTACGGCTGAAGGCATAAGCCTGATTCTTGCAGCGCCGAGTGCTACGGTCGGGTACACAATTGGCGATGCGAAGACCTTTTCTTCTTTGTACAGAAGGCTACTGAGTTCCAGTGTCTTCTTCTCATCTCCCACCATCACCGGAGTTATGGGAGTCTTTGTGCTACCTGTGTTAAAGCCTATTTCGTTGAGTTTATCCTTGAGAAATTTTGAATTGTCCCACAGTTTCCTCAGAAGCGAGTCGTCCTTTTCCATTATCTCAATGGATTTCAGAACCGCTGCAGTATCTCCAGGGTTGAGGCCACTACTGAAAAGGAATGGCCTTGCCTTTCTCTTGAGATATTCAACGAGGTCTTCCGAACCCGCAACAAATCCTCCCATTGAGCCGATGGCTTTCGAGAATGTCCCCATCTCAACATCTATCCTGTCTGAAACACCGAAATGGTCACATATTCCCCTTCCGTGGTCCCCAAGAACCCCTTCCCCATGGGCATCGTCCACGTAGCTCATTGCACCATATTTCTCAGCAAGCTCCACAATATCATCAAGTGGCGCAATGTCACCGTCCATGGAAAATACCCCATCTGATATGACCAGCGACCGCCTGTACTTCTTCACGTTCTCTTTTAGCTTCACCTCAAGGTCTGCCATATTGAGGTGCTTGTACACACCCCTCTGGGCACCGCTGAGCCTTACACCGTCAATTATGCTTGCGTGGTTAAGCTCTTCACTGAGCACGTAATCCTCCTTGCTCACAAGTGATGGTATGGTTCCAGAATTTGCCAGAAGCCCTCCCTGGTATACCAGGGCTGCTTCCATATGCTTGAACTTTGCGACCTTCCCCTCCAGCTTGAAATGAATTTCGTTCGTGCCTGCAATGGACCTGACCGCGCCGGCACCAACCCCAAACTCCTCAATGGCCTCAATTGCTGCCTTCTTTACTTCCGGATGGTTGGCGAGGCCCAGATAATTGTTGGAGCACATGTTGAGGACCCTGTTACCTTCAATCTTGACCCACGCCCCCTGTGGAGACTGGAGAACTTTGATGGGGACAAATCTTCCCGCATCTTTCATTGCCTGTATTTCATCCTTGACCCATTGTAAAGAAGTCACGTTTATCATTGCATTAATGTCGGAAAAAGTTTTAAACTTCACTCTTACGGCCTAAGTTCAATTTTTTTTTAAAAAGGCCCCGGAAATCCATCTTTTTATAATAGCTGCCCATTAGTGCCGGTGAGCCTTTATTTCCTGCTGCTTCTTGTTGCCCTCTCTGTGTCATCACTGCACATGATTGCACCGGACCACTGGCTGCCCCTTACAGTAATCTCTTCTGCGAAATCTTATTCACCGACAAAAAAATACGGCGTGGCAGCTGGGCTCGGCTTTGCGCATGCAGGAACTTCAATTATAGTGGCCGTGGCAATTTTCTATGCTGGGCTGGTACTCATCCACAGTTATATCGGTTATCTGCTCCTTGCGGGCGAAGTGCTCCTTGTAATTATTGGGCTCTACTTCATAATAAATGGGTATCGGGAGTCGGAGGGGAAGACCTCCATTTCTGAGACATCCGCACTTTCTGTAAGTGCTTTTCCTGACCTTGCGCTCCTGCCCATTGTGATCTCAGGAGCGACACTGAGCGGCCTGCAGATAGCCACAATATTGCTAATCTTCTTCCTGGCTAGCGGCATCGCGCTCACAGTCATGGTATTCGTTGCAGGGAAAGGGCTTGGAAAAGCTATTTCCAGGGTGCCTCCAAAATATATGGACTACCTCATCGGAGGAGTCCTTATTGCTACTGCAGTCCTTATCCGGTTTATTTAAATTATTTCCAGGTTGAAGGGTTCGATGAGCTTCATTGAGACGGCTTTGCTGTAGTAAAGCTCCAGTGCCTTCCTGCCTTTTTCGCCGAAGTCAATGGACAATGGGTTCACATACATCCGAATGAATTTTCTCTCAAGTTCCATGTCGGCATACCTGGCATATTTAAGGGAATATTTCACTGCAGCATCCTCGTTCTTCATGGAGTACTTGATGGAGTCCTCGAAATCTTTCTTATATTTCATTGCAACGTCTTTTCCAAGGGACTTTTTTATTGCATTGAAACCGAGGGGGATGGGAAGATCACCAGCGTACTCCTTCCACTTCTCGTAAAGGTCAAGAACTTTGATTAACCCCTTGTCCTGGAAGGTAAGTTGCTCATCATGTATCAGGATGCCTGCATCAACTTCGCCTGAAAGTACAGCTTCAGGAATCTGGTCAAATCTCACTTCCCGGAATTCCTTTGGCTTGGGCCCGAACATCTTGTAAAGCAGGTAAGCGGAGGTGAATTTCCCCGGCACAGCGACTACGGATTCGGAAAGGTCAACCTTCTTCTTTGCAACCACAGCTGGTCCATAACTCAGGCCGAAACTTGCACCGGAAGTTGTGAGGTAGTACTTGTCATGTACTTTTGCATATCCGTTGGCGGAAATTGCAGTTACATCATACAGTTCACCTGGTGCTTCCTTGTTCAGAGTCTCAATGTCCTTTACCACCTGGTCGTACTCAAATGCACAGGGGATCTTCTTTTCGAACATAGCGTAAAACATGAAGGAATCATCCGGGTCTGGCGTATGGGCTATAACTAGTTTCATGAGAAGGGAAGCACTTCATGTAAGAATTGCTTTTCGCTTCACAGGTAAATTGTCAGGGAGTGAAATATTTCGAGATATCCCTCAAAATAACAGGCACTGGAATTAAATATTGAATCAGAATGGGATAAACCTGAAATTCTGGTGATTTCATGAAGAAGATACTCATTGCCTTCGGGGGTAACGCCCTCCTGAGAAACGGAGATGACAGCACCTTTGATTCCCAGCTTAACAGGGCTACTGAGGCATTTGAGAGGATTTCTAACGTAATACTGGAAAATAATGTTATAATAACCCATGGAAATGGCCCGCAGGTTGGTAACATACTTCTTCAGAACGAAGCCTCGCGCAAGGTTACCAAGGCCATGCCCCTTCATGCTTGTGGAGCCATGTCGCAGGGCCTTATCGGTGAGATCCTTGCTGAAGCCTATGACAGCGTGAAATTGAAGAAGGGCATATTGAAAGAAGCTTCAGTCATAATGACAAGGACAGTGGTGGACAAGGATGACCGTGCATTTCTGAACCCAACAAAACCAATTGGCCCATATTACGACAGGGAAACCGCTGACGACCTTATGAAAACAAGGAAATGGCAGATGAAAGAGGAGGGAAACAAGGGCTACAGGAGGCTGGTTCCATCCCCAGTCCCTAAGGATATAGTAGAACGTGCTGCAATCTTCAACTGCCTCAATGATGGCTTCATGCCCATATGCACGGGCGGGGGAGGGATCCCTGTGGTGAAATCCGAGAGAGGATATATGGGTGTAGATGCAGTAATCGACAAGGATCTTGCGTCCTCACTGCTTGCAAGAATACTTGAAGTTGACAAGTTTGTTATCCTCACAGATGTCAAGGGGGTATACAGGAACTACGGCGGCCCAGAAGAGGAATTTATTCCGGATATCAGTGCCATTGAGCTTGAGAAGGATTTGCAATCTGGCATTTTCCCTAAGGGGAGCATGGGCCCGAAAGTCCTGGCCGCTCTTGAATTTGCCAGAGTTTCCGGGAAACATGCGATAATAGGTTCACTGGATGAAGCTGGAAAAGTTATTGATGGAAAGGCCGGAACAGTAATCCACTGATAATTTTACTTCTCCACTTTCACATAATTCTGGGACTCTTCCAGAAGTTTGCCTGATCTTACAAAATCCTTTAGCACCCTGTCCAGGTGTCCGTTAGAAATGTCAAGGTCATACTGTTCACTGAGAAGCGCCTTGATGCCAGCCAGATTCAGCTTGCTTTTCATGGCCTTCATGAGGAGATTGTCCAAGTCTTCGTATACGTTCCATGGGAAAATAAACCAGGTCCACTGCTTCTGGTCCACAAGTTCACCATAAAAATCCGGGACAAATTCTGATCTGGTAATATGCAACATTGTTGCTGTCTTGATATCTGCAGGATCCTGGCTTTTCACAAAATCGTATGCCAGCTTCATGCTCTGGCCGGTATCCGTGATATCATCCACAATGAGCACTTTCTTTCCCCTGAGGTTTAGCTTTCCCGGATCGTTGAGGACTGCCTGCCCGCTCTTCGTAGCGGTAATGCCCCAGTGTTCTGTCTTGATTGATAGTAAGTCTTTGATCCATAGTGAGTCTGAGAGGATTCTCGATGGAACGAGCCCTCCGCGCGACAATCCAATGATAACCTCAGGTGAAAAGTTGTCTACTACCTGTGCCCTGATGGCACTGCACCACTTTTCAATGTCTGACCAAGATACTAAATGTGCTCTGAACTCCATTGAATACCCATACAGTATCAGAACACCCTTTAAAC
>JAJZOK010000007.1 GCA_021811525.1 Thermoplasmata archaeon
ATACCAGGTGGGTGAAGCCGTTTTCCAGGGCAGCCTTTGCCAGTTCTGTTGCGTTGCCCGGGCCAGAAGTGAGATGGAACTCAAGATCGAATTTTTCGAATTCTTTGAGGACTGACCTGTAGATTTCACCAGCATATCCTCCTCCTGCAATGGGATTGACAATAGCAAAGATCTTCATCCTTTCAGCATACCTGCCTTTTGTGCCTGCTCCCTGACCACAGGCTCAATTGATTTTCCCATATCAAGGGTATAAATTCTTGCAGCTTCCCTTCTCCTCATGATGTCTTCAGTGTAAACGGGGCACTCGTGGTATATTTCATATTCGATCCTTTCCGGAAGGCTCAAATCAGGGCGCCTGTATTCAATAACGGGCAGCCCTTTAACTTTTAACTTCATTCCAAGCATTTCTGAAACTTTCAGTGCCGTATCCTGAGAAGCTGTTCTGTAGTTTGTAATCTTCCCCCCAAGGATGCTCAGCACATTTCCCCTCATGCGTACCTCAAAATCCCTTGTTACTGAACCAGGATCATTTCCCTCCCCAAAGAGGGGGCGGATGCCACAGAATGAAGTGATAACGTCCTCCTTCCTCAGTGCCGGGAACAGGTGCGAAACGCTCTTCACAATATAATCCACATCCTCATCTGTAATGTTAAAATCATCAGGTTCACTTGTAAACGTGTCTGTTGTTCCAATGTGCACCACTTCTCCACGCGGTATAATGAACATCTGCCGTTTGTCGATATATGTCCTGAAGGCGATGGCATTCTTTACAGGTATCTTCTCCGCAGGCACCACCAGGTGTATGCCCTTGCTGAGTTTCAGCCCATGCTCGAGCTTTAAGTCAAGTTTGCTTGAAATCTCGCCAGCCCACGGCCCGGCAGCATTGATTATCACTTCCGGTTCAACAAAGAACTTTTCCCCGGTGGTGTGATCCAGAAGGGTTACCTCGCTTGCTGAATCCTTGGTGGTAAAATCCACAGCTTCAACATAGTTCAGGCAGACGGCCCCGTGCATCTTTGCAGTTACTATGTTGGAAATAACCAGCAGGGAATCATCCGTGTAAGAGTCACTGTAAACAAAGTATCCCTTCACCGACTCAGGGTAGAGCCCGTGGTTCTCCCTGAACCTGGGAATGGAGAATTTTCCAGAAAGGAGGTTATAGAGATATAAACCAAATCTCAGGGTGCCTTTCCTCCAGGAATACTGGTCAACCAGAATGTGGAAATCCATGGGTTTGACAATGTCAGTATTCGCGGTGAGGTAGTTACGCTCCTTGAGCAGGCTCCTCACCTCCATTATTTCTCCCTGTGCAAGGTATCTGAGCCCCCCATGAATAAGCTTAGAAGACCCCGAACTAGTTCCAGATGCGAAATCGCCCTTTTCTGCCAGGACTACTTTAAGCCCATTTGCAGCAAGTATATTTGCAGCTCCCGCTCCAGTAATGCCGCCACCAACAATTAGCACGTCACATGGGTTTCCCTTGATTTTTTCAATGTCTGAAGTTCTTGTTTTGTATGAAAATTCAAAATCCATTTACCTTTCCCCTCCAAGAAGCGGGTCGAAATAGCTCTCCTGGGCCTTGAGCAGCAATGAATCCATGTAAGGTAAAAAAAATCTTCCCTTGCCATGGTGATGAGTTACAGAACCCCCGTTTGCCATGAATGACCTGATAAGCTTGTCACGCAATTCCTGGAGCAGTTCCAGTTCACCTTCCCCCTTTATTATGAAAGTGAAATAGATGCATGCCCCTTCACGGTAAAGATGGGACAGGTGTGCCATGATTTCACCCTGAAATCCTTTCGCCTGCCTGAAAGAGTAGAATGCCTTCCTGGTTTCAGCATACACAGCCCATATATTTTCCCATGTGGCAGAAGTCTCAAGGGTATCCGGAATCAACCCGGATTTCCAGAGAATGTTGGCAAGGCCTGGCCGTGAATACCTGCCATTTTCCCATGATTTTGCCGGCCCTGAGCCTGTGGAGATTGAATTCTTTCTGCCCGGAAGCACTGCGCGGTTGTTGTTCACAATTACCAGGAGCGAACCTTTGGAGCGCCCCCTCAATTTAAGGTATCCCCTGAATAGCTTCAGTGCTGCGGAATCACCAGCCCCCATCAGGGCAAACTCAGTTTCCGTTTCATCAGAAAGCCTTGCCACAGCAGGGAAAACTTTCATTTTGCTGAGAGAGGTAATTCCGTCGTAGAATGAATTGTATATTCTGGAATTGTAATATCTGCCATCAGGCAGAGGGAATGTCTTCATGGCGACTTCCGTTATGAGGCCGTTCCTGCCATCGCTGCCAAGGGCAAGGTCTCTGGGCTGCATGCCAACGGATTCCCTGGGAACCAGGTCATCCTGCAGGGTCCCGCCTGAGGTTTCCATCTTTACCCCAAGAGTCAGGTTTTCCATTCCGCCATAATAGTTTGACTCCTGCCCTGTTGCTTTTGTGGCGACCCATCCTCCTATTGTTGAATGAATGAAGGATTCCGGGAAGTTTCCCAGTGTCAATCGGTTACTGTTGGCGGCCCTTTCCGCTTCCGCCCCCCTGAGGCCGGAGCCAACAATTGCGAAATGGTTTCTCGCAATGAATTTCCTGAAGTTCCTGGTATCAATGCTCACGGTCTTTTCCTTTCCGGAGAGAAGAAGGGAGCCTGAAACAGAGGTTCCACCACCATAAATGGTTGCCCTGAACCCATGTTGGAGCAGATCAGAAAGAATCTGCTGGGCACGCTCCTCTTTGGGAAGCACAATCGCATCCACTATTCTTGTGATCCTGCCGTGCTTTGCCAAGAGGATTTCCGGTGAAGATTTTCCAAGGGAATGCCTGTACCTTTCCTCTGGTGAGAATTCCACTTCTTCAGGCCCAAGAAATGAAAGAAGCTCTTCTCTTAATTCATCCGGCGTGTCAGGGAATTCCGCATCAGCCATTCCATCCCAGCTCTCTGATAGATTCCAGGAGAATTTTCTTGAGATGTATTCAACCTCATTCCTGAACCCCTCCATCTCACCCTGCCCATAAAGGACCGGCACTTTCATGATATATTATATGCCTTCGGTTGTATTAAATTGATTATCTTTGTGCCAGTGGAATGAGTGAAAGTTCACTGCTCCTTCCAGCTGAA
>JAJZOK010000125.1 GCA_021811525.1 Thermoplasmata archaeon
TAGTAGAACACCACTCCAACATATCTGATATTTTCTCACTGTCCAGATTATTGGCTTTCCAGTAAAGTTCAGTGAAAAACCTCTCAAATGAAGCAGGCTCAAGGTAATTGGGTTCAATTTCTGAGATTATAAGCTTAAGTGTGTTCTCCGCTTTTCGCAAAATTCCTGCTGGGACACTACGGGGACTTTTAAAGACAACTACTTTTCCCTGCTCACTATTTTTTCCTTCTCTGTTGCAACGTCCCGCCGCCTGTGCTATAGAGTCAAGTCCAGCCATAGCCCTGTATACCACGGGGAAATCGATGTCTACGCCTGCTTCTACCAGTTGCGTACTGACTACTCGAACAGGTTCATCATTTTCGAGTTTTTGTTTTATCTCCTTAATTTTAACGCTTCTATGGGCACCACACATAAGAGCGGACAGGTGGAATGTACCCTCGGGCATGAGGCTATGGAGTTCTCTGCAACTTTTTCTGTCCGAAACAATACACAACACCTGTGGATACTGTAAGAGCTCCCCAGAGAGTTCTTCCCAGGGCTTTGGTGATGTCAAGTCTTCAGGCATATAGAGCTTTACCCTGTTTAAACTGTCATAAAGTTCAGACACTCCATTTCCCATTATTTCCGTTATATTCTCAAAGCCAGGAAAATCCACTCCTCCAACAGTGTGCTCTTTCAGGGCCGGTTGGGTTGCAGTTGAAAGAACAATTGAAACACGGTACTTTTCAACTAGGAGTTTCAAGGTCTTGAGAATCGGTTCCAGATAGTTTACAGGTAACATCTGGGCCTCGTCAAGAACAACAACGGAGTTTACAATATTGTGAAGTTTTCTGCATCTGCTTGGCTTTGATGCGAATAGAGATTCAAAAAACTGAACAGAAGTTGTTACTATGACTGGCGCATCCCAGTTCTCGCTTGCAAGTCTGGTTTGTTCGGTTTCTTTCTCATCAGATATGTTGGAGTGGTGTTCTACTACACTTTCTTCTCCAAGCGCGCTTCTGAACACATCAGCATTCTGTTCTATTATGCTGGTATACGGTATTACGTATATGACACGATCAAGGTTGTGTTTTACCGCATGATTTAAGGCAAAAGCAAGGCTGGAAAGAGTTTTTCCTCCTCCAGTTGGGACGGTAAGAGAAAAGACTCCCATTGGTTCACTGGCCAATTCTACACACTTCTCCCTAACTTTTTTTCTTATTTGATTAACTTGTGTGTCTTCAGCGGTTTCTTCTTTTTTATCCATGTATTCATTGAAATTATTCAGCAATTTGGAAAAATCAATATTATTTCTTCTCAGAACAGTATTCTCTGGGTTCATATACGATTCAGTATCCAGGAAATCAGCATCCACCAAGCTTGAAAATAGCATCCTGATCCATAAGGAAAGATCAAGACCTCTACCGAATTTCCACGGAATCTTATCTATTTCCAGTGTCTCTAAATTCTGAATTATACTACGATCTATAGATTTCAAATCAATATCTGAATTCAATTTGTATTTCAGAGAAGCCTGCCCACCATCCTCCGATGACCAATCGGGTAGGCCGGAATGATGCCCGGCTATACTGTATGATAGAATTTCACCAAAAACTGGTAATTTCTCCATTGCATATTTGGCTCCATAAATTGCATGTTGTACAGTACTTACATGGTCTTCAGGAGGTTGGGAGTCGCCATATCCGCTTTTCTTTCTGAAGTATCTCTGCCACTCCTTACGCCCCTTTCCAAGATCGTGAAGAATCCCAAGTGTTTTGCCAAATTCTCCGGAATGGAACTTTTCAGAAAAGTCGTATGCCAGATCTCCAGTTGATCGTAAATGCTCACTCAACAAATGAGGGTTTGTCCAATTTCCTAAGGAATCCTTCTTAGCATGTGCAACAATTTCTGTACCTTGTAACCCAGAATCTTCTACTTCCAATCCCATTCTATCATCCTTGAACCCAGTTGTAATAAAATTCATGAAGTAAATTTATAATAATATTCCTTTACCAATTCGTGCAATATTATTCAGCACATTTCATAACGTTTCTTGTAAACACCTGATATATATGAGATAGTGGAACTAAAAACATATACTGAAATGCAATTGCATTTAACCACAGGAGTCACTTCATGTCAAAAATACTTGTCAATGTAGCGTTGCCGTACGCCAACGGCCCCATCCATCTGGGGCATGTTGCCGGCGCCTACCTCAGCTCAGACATTTTCGTCCGTTTTCTCAGGATGCATGGCCACGAGGTCATGTTTGTATCAGGCAGCGATGAGCATGGCACACCCGCAACACTTGCAGCTGACAGGCTTCACATTTCACCAAAGGATATCGCGGACAGGTACCACAAGGAGCACCTTGAATCTTTCAGGAAGCTTGACATAAACTTTGATATCTACACCAGGACAACATTCCCGGAACACAGGGAAACTGTTGCAGAATTCTTCCTGGATTTCCACAGGAAAGGCCTGCTGTCCGAGCACACAATGGTATCGCCTTTCTGCCCCACGGACAACAGGTTCATGCCGGACAGGTACATTGAAGGAAAATGCCCCAACTGCGGTTTTGAGGAAGCCCGCGGAGACCAGTGCGACAACTGCGGGAAACTGCTGGACCCTCAGGAACTGATCCTGCCAAGGTGCGTACTGGACGGCACGCCACCGGAATTCAGGGAGACAAAGCACATGTTCTTCCGCCTGGACCTTTTCCAGGACCAGCTCATCAAATGGCTTGATGGCAAGGACTTCTGGCGGCACAGCGTTTTAGCATTCACCAGGAACTTCATAAAGGCTGGCCTCAGGGAGCGCCCAATCACCAGGGACATTGAATGGGGCGTTCCGGTGCCGCTGGAAGGGTATGAGCACAAACGCATCTATGTCTGGTTTGAGGCACTTCTGGGATACATATCCGGAGCCAGGGTCCTTTCGGAAAGAATGGGCAGGAAAGACTACTGGAAGGAATTCTATTTTGACAAGGACGTGAAAATGTACCACTTCATGGGCAAGGACAACATAATCTTCCACACAATCATCTGGCCTGCCATGCTCATGGGCAGGGGAGAATACAACCTGCCTTACATCGTGGTTGCAAACGAGTTCCTCACAT
>JAJZOK010000076.1 GCA_021811525.1 Thermoplasmata archaeon
ATTTTCTGCGAATTCCTCGTGCAGTTTCCTAAGTTCTATTGCACCATTGTCAAATGTCATATCCATCCCTCAACCCATTCCCTCAACTCTATCATACTTCCTTGATTAAGTGTCCAATAAAGATTTCTTTTTCGGACAGTAAAATCATGGGTAGGAGATATATAAATAAACCAGTCAATTTTGAGTGGTAGGTTTTTCGGGCGCCAAAGTGATCGATGCGGTATGATAAGTTTTTAATCGTAATATCTTTATATGACTTGGAACAGAAGGATGGAATCCCTATGGAAGACCTTGAGGATTATTACAATAGACTGATGCTGAAATGCGATGAACTCAAGCTGTCAAAATTCTACACCGAAAGCCTTTCTGATGAAGAAATACCTGAAATGAGATGGTCGAAACAAGAAGATGAGTTAGACGAGTTTCTGGACATCGCCAGAAATGAAACACACGTCCTTCTAGTTCACATCAAGGTCATAAGTGAAGAAGATATAGAAACCGTTAAAGAAGAATTGAAAGAAGGAGAGGAAGAATTATCTTTTCTTGAGGAACCAGATGATGCAGACGAAATCGAGGAAAAAAGTTTCGAAATAACAAAACTCAAGCGAATTCTGGAAATTTACAGAGAACACTTGGGTAAAATCGGTCTTCTTAGCTATGGGTGGCTGAATAACGGGGTTCTGTATAGCAATAATGTGAGAACTCGCTGGTATGATAGCACGATTGATATAGAGCTTTCAGAGTATGGAGAAGAAAGTGGGATGAGGAATCCTGAGGAGGAAAAGAGAAACAATCTCAAGAAGTTCAAAGAAATGCCACTTGAAGAAATGTCAGATTTGTTTTCCGAGTTCTTACAGAGTAATTACCACTTGGTTAAAATGACTCCCAGCCGGATGCGCAGCGCCCAAATGAGATTCTTAGATATCCAGTTCTCTCTCAGTGAAGATGAGCTTAGGGCCCAGAAAATGGTGAAAAAATTGATGGATGCACTTGCGCTGGGTATTCGGATAAATATTAAGAAAGAGCTGGAGGGAACAGATCAGCTTGTGAACGACTTGGCAGATTGGTTCAAGAGCACCGGAGTATATTCGCCATCTAAAATTACCAAACATGCCATCACTACTTATCTAAACGCGAATGGCAAAATAATGTCAGAAGCAGCAATAGAGGTTATTTCTGGTCGGGTCAAGGAAAAGCTGAACTTATAAATTCACCTGGCCATTTTCGCCTCTTTTTTATTTTACAGCAATTTCATGAGGGTCATTGAAATTCTATTCCCATCCCTCAACCCACTTCCTCATTTCTTTGCGATCATATTCCTCAAATGGGATATTAACATAATGCTCGTACTGTGTTACGGTAGAGTGCCCTTGACTCAATGCAATCTGTAGAGCCTTATCCGGATAATAAAACACTAACCAGGATTCCCATGTCTTCCTGAAGGTCTTATTGTTGACCGGTGGTCCTTCAAGGATCCTTTTTGATAACCTTCTCAACTTCATATCAAATGCAGGAAGTTCAGGCAAAGGATGCCGAGCCTGGAATAGATCAGAAATGAGAGTTTTGCCGATATCACTTAACCTTATGGCCCTCTCCTTCTGTTTTGCCTTGACTTTCATCATGGATCCTCGAGGGAGATAAATGAATCTTCCATCCAACCAGTCGGGATTCTCCCTGAATCTCTGCAGTTCAGCATACCTCATTCCTGTTACCAGGAGTGAAGTACAGATCCTTTTCATGTCAATGTCCAGGTTTTCTCTCAAGGTCTCCCATTCAGATGGCCTGAGGATCCTGACTTCAAACTTTTCTGAAGATCTTACAATGGCTCTCAAAATGCCTGTTAAGTTTATGTCAAGACTTAATGGTTTTTCTATGGGCCCTTATATACTGACCTTTGAAAATAAGATTATGAGTATATAAAGAGCGTTAAGTTTTACACTAAAAGTTAACTTGTTATTCATGTTTTGGTGGCATTGGAAACATTCACTATGAACTGAGTCGAGAGCGTTTGGGTTCTTCCTGAGATATGGTAAGGGCCAATATTGTAAACTGGAGTAACTGTGACATTGATCCAAAGGGTCAGATTTCCAATACCAACGGGCTGATTCGTAAAAGAACCCTGAACTAAGCTGCTTAATGAATATGGCAGAGCCTGAGGAATCAGACGGCTCTTGGGAGAGGTGAGATATTTACCAGGGTTTATCTGAATGCTTGCAGACAGAGAAGTATTGGAGAAAGGAAAACTTGTCTTCTGGCTAACCTTAAAAATAGAGAAATAAAGGAATGGCCCGGTGTAATTGGAATTCACCACTTTGTTTCCCTGCAAAGGGAGTACAACATAAACGTAGCTTACCCTGTTTCCGTAACCACTGAAGTTCAGGTATCCAACCTTGTAATTGTAATTTGAATCATTGTATTCATACGATGAAAGCAGATTATATGGTGTCTTGTCCGGACTGAGCCCTATGCTTGATGATACACTGTGTAAGCTGATTGCTGTGAAAGAAGTGAAAAACACTATTACAATTATTATTGCCACCACCTTATATGTTGATCTCATGGCTCCTCCCTCATGCATATTCCGCTATGTATATGGGTTCCGATAATGATCCACCGAAGAGTCCCTGTCCACCATTGGAAATCGTGAATCCGGCGGAATATTCAAAGTAGTTGAGCATAGCATTGGAAGGCGTGTAGCTCGTGCTGATGGCCTGTACAAACTGCATGTTTTGATGGAAACTGAATATATAGGAATCCTTGAAGGAGAAACCATAGTTATAGCTGTAGCCCAGTGGATTGTAATATACCGCATACTTTGTAACAGTAAACCCGGCATTATGGGAGACATTTATATCATTATATCCAGTGGGAAGAGACTGACTTATCTGGTGGAAGAATATCGGGTACAGGGCCGCCATGATAGCACCGGTCCCGAGAGATTCGGCAGTAACCAAAACTGTCAATGCGGAATAAAGAGCCTCCTCTCCCAGCTGCCAGGTGCCATTCTGATAGTTTTGATAGGATTCATCCTGAACTTTGAAATAGACCCAGTTTTGTGAGGTTGGTGTAGAAATCTGGTTTCCAGTCCACTTAAAGTTCTGATAGACGCTGTTTACCCAATAACTGCTTGAGGAATCCACTCTAAGAAAAGATGTCTCCAGCCTCATATATGGGTAACTGGTAGAAGATATGGGATAGTTAAAATCTGATGTTACCTGCAAAGTTAGATAGCCGACCAATGAGCCTTGTGAATTGTAGACGGGTTTTGATGAGTATGTTTGACCAGGGATAATATTGCCATTGGATCCAGCAGAAGGAAACTCTGTAAAAACATTGAATGAGTGCCCAGACGACATACTTTCGCCACCATATGAATTGTAAATGTAAGCAACAAAGTATGAGTACACTCCCGGGGTTGCTGACCAAGTTTCTGGATAGGAACCTGTTGTTCCGGGATTCCAGGATCTAATTTGAATCCATTGCCCATTTAGCGCATTAACAACATACATTTTCAATGTATCGCCACCCGACCCAAGAGAGTAAACATTTGCTGTCATTTGAATGCTGGTGGCCCCTGAAATTGTATTGGAGTAGGTTGTGCTGACCTGAAAAGATGAAAGTTGTGGAGGGGTACCAGAGCTGCCTCCACCGCCGCATCCCGGGCAGGGAGCAGGCATCTGCGGGCTCAATACCGGATCAACCGAGTAGGTTTCATTTTTCATCAATGTTATTGGCCCAAATGGCAAGGAAACCCTAGACGCCGTAGCATTGGTCCCGATGCCTCCAATTTGAAATGTTGACATCTCATTGCGCCAACTTACTTTTAAGCGCCCTAAGGTAGCACTCCAGTCATTCGATGGGATCAAATTGCTTGTGAGTTTTTTTCCTAACTGTGTCGTAGCCATATTTATTTTAAGCGGCGTATTGCCATTTAGATAAACGGTATGAACCGGATTTGAAGCCAGTTGAAAAACGGCGTAATAACTTGTGTTTTGGGCTATGAGATTTTTCACAGCAATACTTGAATCGATTGATCCTCTTTGGAATGAAAATATTTCTGCTATTTTCACATATGAACTGTTCTTCATCACAACTACAGAATTTTGCAAATTGTTCTTTATCCTTCTAATATTAAAGGATGAAAAATGAATCATTTTAAGACTGGCATTCTGTAGTTCAAATATCTTCCAATTAACTTTGTAGGATCCAGTTCCTAACATGACAAAAGTGTTTTTCCCTTTGATAATCACCTTTTCGTTTCCTACCTGGTATTGGTGAACATTACTTTGTAAGGGTGATGCAATACTGATGCCTGGTATAATCATAAGAACCGCGGCAAGTATTGATACTGCAATCGCAACTTTACCATTCATAGAGTCAAATATAATACAAATTTTATTTGTTAATTTTGTAGCAACTCTCTGTAATTTAACAACTCCCTTCTACCCACCAATTATTCGTTATTCTCTGCTGAAAAGGGAAATACGCCACTTATCGTGCTAATTTCCCGACTCTAGAATTTGCAAAATGAATGGAAAACGTTGAGAAAATAGAGTCCCGAATGGATTATGAAAGTCAGAATTGGCAGCATAAGTTCAAATCCTTTTGTTCAAAAATAGATCATTGGTTTAATCTCCTAATAAAAATATTTCAATTCAGATGTTATTAAAATATTTTTCCGACATTACCAGTTCAATTGGGAAATAGCACACTTCTGAAGACCTTGGCTGCTGAAACAAACTGATGCATTCTTGGCAATACAAAGAAAAATAGTATTTTCCCCTGATTCCTGACGGTAACCTCACCGGATTGTTTAAACCAGCCTAATTTTCAAAACCCCTCTCCCTGCTTTCTTATCTATATAATACATGAAAAGTTATCCACCACCGCCAAAACAGGACAGAATCAATTAGAGAAACAATAAAATAAGGGAAAATTAAGCTGTCCTACTGGTGTCCTGTCAGTGTCCTATAGGACACTTCACACAGTTAAATTGGAATCATCGGAATCTGGAACCCTGTTCTTTTCAGGATCTACCTTCTGTTCGCAATTTGGGCAGCTTGTTCTCTTTGCCGAACCGGTAAATCTCCAGATATAATTGCAGTGGTTGCATTTGACATCATATCCTGAAGATCGACTCTCCTTTTCCAGAATGTACACTCTGGTTTCGCAGTTAGGACACCGGGCAACCCTCAAAAACCCATGATACTGCCAGGAATAACCACATTCACCACATGTTAATGGAATTCCATCACCTGAATCTCTGGATCTTCCAGTGAGTTTTTCTTCAAATTCCTTGAACTTTGATTCCATGTATTCCTTTTTCTTAGCTTCATATGCTTCAATGAGTGCTGGAGAAGGTAATTTGAACCTGGTTGTCTTGATCGTGATCTTCTTGAATCCCCTCTGTATCTGGGGATACTTGAACCAGATCTTGTCGTCATGGTATGGTGACGGGAAAGGCAACTTTGGCTTCATTATTCCCTGTACGTCGGTGGCTTCAAACATCACGTGAATAAGATTCCTTGACTGCCTCTCAATGAAGTAAATCTTTGGCACGGTGATAAGGAGAATGATCTGCATATACCTGAAGCCCTGGGTGAGCATTCCGAATATGACCGATGATTGGTTCTTCCACAACCTTGCATTGACACCAAGGCCAGCGTCATCAAAAATAACAACAGAGCCAGGTTTCAGTTTCCCTGAATTAACAAGGGTTATGAGTTCCTGAACTGTGAAGACAATCCTTTCCACTGAGAAATCCGGATCTATCTGCTCAGCCAAGGAAATAGAGGAAAGAGATTTCCCGGATCCTGTGTCGCCGACAAAAATTCCAATGAGATTCCTGTTCTGCTTGATACGCCTCTTAACCCAGGGAATAAGCCATGTTGATTTCTCTCCATATTCAAATGTTGGCATTTCAATCGCTGTAAGGCTCCGACAAAACACCATCACTGGACGTTGCATTCACCGGTATGAGAAGGCCAAGCTCCTGCATTGCCTGTGATAGAAGGCCAAGGAATTCCCCACAGATCTGATAAGATTCATTCACATAGTTTGGAGACTCTTCATCAATCTTTGATATCTTTTCGTAGATCTTCCTGTATGAATCCTCATAACCATCTATTTCATCCGTGAATGGTGACAGCATGTTCTCCAGCTGCACCAGGGACTTAAAATAGGAAAGGACATTGGACCTGTTGTGCGGACGGTTCACCGGTAGTTCCGAACAGCTCATATACATGGTATAAAATGCGTGAGCTCCGTCCCTTGAACCTTCATCCATCAGATCACCCCAAGGTTGCCTGGAGGGACTTCATCTTTCCGATGGTTTTTCTTGTGGTTTGGACGGAAACTGAAGCTTCAGGCACAGACTTTCCTTTCAGCTCTTCTAGATCAACATTCTTAATGATCCATGCAGCAGTCTTCATTGATCTGTCCACATTCTCTTCCTTGAAGTCCTGGCGTGATGACCATCCCTTTATGTACGGAGAAGAATCCTTGAAGTCATAGCCAAAGTGTTTCCCAACAAGCCATGCAGATAATTCTGCCTCGGATTCCTGTACTCCTCTGGCTCCGCCTTTCCCGTAGACGTGTTCAAGCTTTGCGTGTGAAAGTTCATGCAGCAATGTTCTGAGTGCCTGGACATTTTCACCCGGAACCTTCATTACATTTATTCTCTGGCCATGTTCCGGATCCTGAGATGTGAATCCTCTACCACCAGCAAAAGGATCCTCAGTGACCCTGTAGTTTGAAGATGCAACATCCTTCAGGTATGAATACAGAGACTGTGCCTTCATCTCCGAATCCCTGTCAAAGACGTTGATCTGCTTCTTTCCCGGTTTGGCTTCAACTGCTTTCTTGTCAAAGACCTGTGTTATGCCAAATGTATGAGTGGGTACGCGATTATTGGGGTATTTTTCTCTGACCTTTTCATCTATCATTTCATCACTTAAGCCCTGGGCTCTCAGCTTGTTGATGAAGTCAAGTATCTTTCCATTTGATGCGTGCTTTCCGGAAACAACAGGGAATAGGATATTGATAGGTACAGCATCCTCCTTTACCTTGTAGCCATATGCCTGCCAATCGCTCTTTGAGCGTACTACGGTTGCATATGGATCCTGCTCCTTTATGTGCACTGAATTGAATGAAGAAAAGCTACCAAGAAGGCCTGTGTACTTTTCCAAATGGAGGAGCATCTGATCTACTGTTGTAGCCTGACTTGCTCTCTTCAGCTGGTCTCTCGCGAGCTGTTCTAGAGTCAAGGTTTCCTTCCTGCTCGGATTTACATCGCTGTATCGAAGTTTCATCTCAAGCGTAGGCCTTGCTTCCTTCATTCCAGTTATCTTGACTTGCCTGTTCTTTTCCTTATCCTTTACAGTAATCCATTTTTCTGCCATTTTTACACCTCTTTAGTTCTCTCCAGTTACATATCTCAGGTCGTGGAGTGCGATTTCTTTCAGATGTGGTCGGTGAGCATTCATCCTTACGAGATCTGAAAATTTCCATGCAGTCTTCTTTTTTCCATATTTCTTCATTGCTGCATCTATCGCTGTCCTTCGTTCAGGCCAAGACTCCTTCATCCTGTAACCAAGATCTGTCAAGGATCCGGGATTCCTGATTCCCATCCTGTTGATCTGGTTGGGTGAGATTTCCCTGCGAATCGATGTGGCGTTTCTCTCCTTTATGGGAATGGCCTGCTTCTTTCCGTTCTGGTTTACAGTTCTAAACTTCGTCATTTTTTCACCTCTTGAGTATGAATATCTGGGGCACCCTGTGGAAGATAGCCCATATCTCCCCTTCACCGATCCTTGAAGAATTTGCTTCCTGAGTTCGCTCCACCCTGTGGACCTTTGACACTGACAATCCTACGGGCACTCGCATCATGCCCGATGATATGGGCGGAGCCCGCTCATCCTGGTCCTCTGCTTCCCTGAATTCCCTGTAGGAGAATTTGGCGTACCTGTTGTCCTCCAGGGAAGGATCGAGGGCAAAGATGTCGTCCCAGATCTGCTGTATCCTGATCTTCCGCATGGAGTAATCGTGCTCAATCATTGGGAGGACCTCACCTTTATCAGGTCGTTCGTGTCCTTGAGGTCCTGGATTTCCTCCAGCGATTTCCGGATCACCTTTGGAGCCTGGTCTTCATCCTCAGAGTATGCTGTACCCAGAGCTTCGAACTGTTCCTTCGTAATTTTCCTTGCAGCAAGCTTTGTAAGCAATGGCATTAGTTTCTCGTATTTGGTGATCATATGCTCATGGTTGATCAGAATCTGAATGAGGTTCTCGTACTCCTCAGCGTGCATTATGAACTTGAGAAGGTTGTGTTCAGGATGCATGAAGTGTATGGATGAAATTACTCCTTTTTCATCGAATTCCACCCTTTCAGCAAGATGCACTGCCCCGATGTTGGAACGGGCTGCCGGTTGATAATTTTCAAACACAACCATGTTGAAAAGGCCTGATGGCACCCTGAATTCATGGATTATGAGACTCTTCTTGTGGACCTTGAGTTCAAGGATCCTTTCACTTGGTACCTTGTGAATCCTGTCGGTATACAGGAAGATCAGTAGGCTCATGCTGGCCGCCATTGCCAGTGTAAATGGTGCACCTACAAGCCGATACGAAACATACAGTAGGAAGAAGCCAAGGGCAAATCTCCACCATGTCTCCCGGATTGTGGACCATATGGACACATATCGATCCCGTTCCTTCTTGAGCCTGTCAATATCTTTCTTTGACTGCTCAAGCTCCTTCTGTTCCTTTTCCTGCCTACGCTCTATGATCTTGTCTGCTACATAACCCATGATTTTACCTCATCTGCATAACCCTGCGGTTCTTCCTGGAAATAACCCAGGCCCCCACTGTCAATATTGCGAAAAGAAGGCCAATGGAAGCATCCGTCAGGACATGAATACCAAAATCGATGTATTCTGACAGTGTGAATTGAGCCTTTGGGGCTGTATGGCCGTAGTACTGCTGCAAAGGTACCGTTGCAATGAGTTCTTGCGGATAAGCATAGGTCTTTCCGCCTATCTTGATGATAACACTCGCTCCGCCCTTAGAAACGTTAAAATCGACTGATTTGGAGCCTTGGACATACCCTGAAGTCAGGTTATGTCCGTTATCTGTGATGGTGAAGGATTCGTTCTTGGAAGTTGAAAAATATGCTATCCAGTCCTGGTACATCAGTGCGTGTGACTGCCCCGGTTGTACCGTGAGGAACTGGGACTGGTGCGGCATGTAGGATGACACGGACACGGAAATGAGCGATTTTGATGATAGAAAATTTATTATGGTTATGTTGTCGAAGCTGTATTTCACTCCATTGAAGAATACATCCACTGAAACCTGTGAAGCATTGAATATCTCATGTATAACCATTGAAGAGCTGCTGTATCCCTTAGCCAGTACTGAACCATTCTCAACGACTTCATAATTCCCCTGACCTTCAATCACGATGGACCAGTTCCTGAACATCTCCATGTCTGACTGGTTTCCTTCCAGGAACAGGGACTGTTTAGATCCTTTATGGGAGGAAAATGCGTATACCCTGTGTGAGAGCTGAGGAGAGTGAGCAATGGATAGTGGCAATGCGATTAATGCCACAATGAGAAGTGCAATTCCCGCAGCTGCCGCCTTCATTCCAGGATCATTCCTGCCGTCATGTTGGTGCCGCCTGGCGGCCCAAGGAAGAAATGCCTGAACAGCGTGATGAGGCTTGACAGGTCCAGGCCCATCCTCGTCAGCACTATCACTATTATGATCAGGACGAACACTCCGATTGCCAGGTCTGTTGCTTTACCCATGTTTTTACACCTTTCCCTTCTTCGTTCTCCTCAGGTCCCCGCCGGGCCTCGACTCGTACTCATCCCCACCGATTTCCACAACCTGGGTTCCCCTCTGTTTGAGGGCTACGATCACGGTAATTGCTGAAATTATGACGCCCATGAGCGTCAGGAAGGAGGCAGGACCGCCCACTGCTGTGACGAAGTAGCCCAGGCCCGTGAACCCGTTGGAGCCCCCACCCTGCAGGCTTGGGGAGATGCTGAATTCTGAGTTGGAATAGTTCGAGGAATCGTTGCTGAATGCCACGAACTCAATCCTGTAGGTGCCTGAGGTGAAGTTGAATTCATTGAGCGACAATGTCCACTGTGTTGCGTTGCCTGAGCCTCCGGCATAATCCAGGAAGTAAGTGTTGCCTGAAGCATCCGGACCTGAGAGGACGGCTTCCACATCCTGGACCGGATATCTTGAATGCGCAGTCACGTTGAACACGATGGACGAGGTGCCGTTGCCTTCCTGCACCGTGAGAGAAATGCTGCCCGATGCTGTAGGAGACGACACCGTAACCACAAGCGTCTCAGAGGATACCGCACCAAGCCCGTCGATCACCTTTACTGTGATGTCCCTGGTCCCCGCATGCCTGAAGGTGAATGTCTCAGAAGGCTGACCGTAGGTCACGTTGTCATAGGTCCACCTGTACTCCTTGATGCTGGAATCATAGCTGAATGATCCCGATGCATCAAGGGTGACTGAGGAATTCACCAGGACATTGGACTTGTAGCCTGTAACCTGGATCACAGGCAGGCTGGGGACCATTCCCACGTCAATGTGTGTCCTGTATGCCTGGGCACCATTGAAGGTGTAGCTGAAATCCGCTGTTACGTTGTTGTTCGCCGAATACGAAGGGAAGGTGTAGTTGAATTCCAAGGTTGAATACTGGTTCCCGTTGGGAAGGTTCCAGGTGATGGAAGCATTTTGGGCATACCATGCTGCCCTGGCCTGGAATTCAACCTGGGTGAGGACAGTTACATTGCTTTGCGGGCTGTACGAAAGCCTCACGGGCGCAGGAAGCGACTCTATCTCCATGGCTGAATATCCCTGGGCTCCTCCCTGGTCCTTCACTGTCAGGTTCACCGTATAGTTCCCGGTGCCGAATGTTTCACTGGGGCTTGCGGATACCGATGCCTTGCCATTCCCGAAGTCCCAGTTGTACGAATATGAGGACCCGCCCAGCACCGATGAAAGGAAATCCACTTTCAAAGGGGATATGCCCTCGCTTGTGCTGGCGGATATCCTGACGTAAAGGTTCACGGTTATGTTGAAATAGAAATTGCCTGAGAAGCCGCCTTCATCCTTCGCATGAACGATTACCTCCCTGGTTCCCGCATTGCTGAATGAATAGTTGGCATACCTCCCTGAGGCGCTCCCTGAGGGGAATGTCCATGTCAGGTGTATTTCGCCGGTCCCATTCCCTGTGAAAGCCTCAAAAAGTGTTGTTACTGAAGCAGTTGCCTGTCTTGGCGTGATCCCCACGGATGGCGAGTTGTTTGCCCTTATGTTCATAAGGGCATAAGATGTGCCGCCTGCTGCATCCACGACGGATACCTTGACCGTATAGTTTCCCACCACGCCGAATGCACAGGTGATATTCTGGGTGTGGAACGTGTGGCCGTCAATGGTCCAGTTGTACGACACAGGTGGAGTTCCGCCGGATTCATTGGCATAGAAGTGATCTGAAATCCCCACATCCACGTAATAGAAGGATGCGCTTGCCTGCACCGATGGCCCTGAGTTCACGTATTCGGTCAGTGAAGCGTTCGCTGAATTCCCGTAGTGATCGGTTGCCTCCAGCGTAACATTGTAGGAACCTGAATCGCTGAATTCATAGGTAAGGTTCCGGGCATTGCTTACGCTGGTGCCATCGACATACCACAGGTAGGTGAACGGTCCCGCTCCCCTGGCATGGGGATAGAATGCCGTCTTTACGTTCACGTCAGTGGGATTGGCGCCTGAGCTAATGTTCAGCGTGGGGTAAGGCTCAGTGATCCAGGTTACATTGTAGGGGAAATTGTCAGAGGCGTTATTCTCGGATGTGAAGGAAATGGCCTCGTAGCCTGAGCCATGGAATTCCCCTGAGGTTCCGTTCTCATAGCTCCCGTTGTAGACAGACGTAGTTGGATGTGATGAATTCCAGTGGATGTAATAGGATTCATTCAGGGCTCCGAAATATGAGGTGTTCATGCCCCAGGCATAGCCATGGGTGAAGGGTATGGGTGAGGATGAGGGGCTACCCGACCAGGAGAGGTTGGTCTGGCCGTAAGATCCATTACCGCTCACTCCATGGGTTACGAGGCCCACAGGTATGTTCCCGAATCCCGCATAAGGGTGACCTGGATCAGGGGTGATGGTGAAGTTGAAGTCCACTTTGCCATGAAAGGATTCGCCCAGGTGCCATACCGGTGCCATTGAATAATAATAGGTGGTCGATCCAAGGACCGTCAGCACGTCATATACATGGGACCAGTGAAGGGTATGGGAGCCATAGGTTGCATTGACGTACACGGTCCCGATGGTGTAGTATGCGGACGATCCGGAATAGAAGCCAGGGACGAAGGCAAACTCACCTCCATTGTACGCGTTCAGTGTGCCGTTGAATGTCGTCACATCCTCAGAGAAATTCATCCATGCATGGTAGAGGGGGCCCGTGGACTCCCTGGAGTTGAAGTCTTTCCTGTTCACGTTCAGCATGGTTGCGGATGAGTTCTCCTCTGGCCTGAGGGTCGTGGTGTGCGGGCTGTATGAGATGGATGGCGGAGCCCCCACCGTAACGTTCAATGTGGTGTTACCGTATCCCCCTGTGCAGTCCGATGCTGAGAGGTTGACCTCATACGTGCCCTCATGGCTGAACGTCACCGTGGGGTCCTGGATCGTCGACGTGATCCCGTTGCCGAAGTTCCAGGTGTAATTGTATCCTGATCCAATGCCTCCTGACGCGCTCTCCTCGAACTGCACGGGCGTGCCCTTGTCGATGGTCTGTGGTGCATTTATGCGTGCAACTGGCGCACTTACGGTTGTGATGTTCCAGCTCACGGAATACTTTGAGCCCGTTTCCAGGTTGACGTATCCCAGGAGCTCAGGGAGCGCCCTGGTGTCGCTGTATGAATAGTTACCTGGGGAAAGGTCCAGGGTATGGGATGATCCGGAATAGAGGTTGTTCCCGTCTATCTCCCAGTCCGGCTGGTATATGGTCGCATTGTAGGTGATGGGCTCACTGGCATCCTGCGTTATGGTGCCTATGGAGAATGAATCATTTGATGTGTTCCCTGTGCCATGGTATAAGAGCCTGCTGCCCTGGTAAATCCATATGGTCTGGTTGTTTGTGGATGTGTCGGGATTTGCCTGTGAGCTAGAGGGAGCCATTGGCGTGAAGTTAAGGAGAACAATCATCGAAATAACCGAGATGGCCAGGGGGATCAGCATCTTTCCCCTGTTCATGCAAACACGTCCAGGACGGGGATGTCCTTCATCTCACCGGCAATGAGGAACATGATGGAAAAGAACGCCACGAAGAGGCCGGAAAACACGGGAAGCGACATTATTCCCAGGGACCTTGATGCATCCGTGATCACTGACAACTCAGTGTTGATCAGTGTGGACAGCCCGTCAAGTATGGCATAGACCACTATGTGGATGAGCGAGAAGAATAGCTTCATCAGTGCAGTCACGAAGGGGCCTGCAACCCTCCCCTGGAATGCGGATGCCAGTGAATTCCAGTCATGGGTGACGCCGCATCCCCAGGTTGTGGGGTCGTACCATACGGACCGGCACATCTAAAGGGCTTCCTCCAGTCCTTCCACATCCTTTTCTGCACCAACAAAGTCCATGACGAAGTATACGATGAAGAATGTCAGGACAAGGGAGATGCCTGCCATGAGGAAGCTCCATATGCCGTACGAGGCAGCGCTTGATGCCCATGCAAAGAGTATCTGCTGGAACGCTGCACCCATGGCATATATGATGTTGGTTGCCGCTCCCACCATGGCGCCGACTATGCCCTTGATGAATCCCATTACGAGGTTCCATATGCTCACCAGGATGCTATTACCGTTAAAGGTTGACGAGGAAGAATCTGTTGTCAGCGTGAGATGTGCCATTAGAGGAATGGTCGAAGGATGGCTCACTTCCTCTTCCCTCCCACATATGACCTGGTGTGGAGCCAGGCTGCATGCCATATGGTCACCAGTGAGAACACAACGATGGCTATGCCGTCAAAGATTGCAGCCTGGTTCCCGTAGTATATTGGCAGCAGCACATACCTGCCAAAGTGGAACAGGAGGCCGAGTAAACCGCCAACAAACATTCCAGCCATGAAGGCGGGCACGAACCTTGCAAGGAGATCAAGCTTTCCCTTTCCTGGTGAGGTGAACATCTCAACAATCAGCCAGGATGCAAATCCCATGATGATGCCGGGAATCAGCACGCCCTCCGTGATCACGTAAGTGTTTCCGAACACCACGAACGTTGGCTTCTCGAACATCAGCGCAATGACTGAGAGTGAGGCCATCGCCGATATGATGACTGCTCCCACGCTCCAGTTCCCATATGTGGGCTTTATTTTTCCCATGATTTTATGAGCCATTCTACTTACCTCCATTCCTTGTTCTCTGCGGCACCTTGACCAGGCTCTTCCCCCTCTTCATGATCTCAATGTCCAGCCATGGGGATTCCATGAATGCAGCTGCAAAGATCACCATGCCGGAAACCAGGTATCCCACCTGTTCTCCTGCAAATGGACCAAGGAAGGAGAACTGCCTGTTTCCATAAACGAAAACGTTGAAGCTGTATGACGTGGTGTTGCCAGACATCCTTATCATCAGGTACGAGGACTGGTTGCCCGTTATAAACTGAGGTTGCAGTTGCACATATTCTGACGATTCATTCTTCAATGAAACATTGAGGAATGGCTGGAAGTTCGATTCGTTTGAGCCGAAGCCAAGGCTTTCATTTCCCGTTATCGGGGATCCAAACAGGACTGTCAGATTGGACACTGAGAAATCATTGAGCTCTCCCTGGGTGAGGTTCGTCAAAACGTAGCTGACCGTCTCATTGTACGGCATGTCATACGTGGTAGTGCCATTGACAGAGGCAAATGCTATCCCTGAGCCAGTGGCATTGTAGATGAACTGTGTCTGTGTGTCTCCCTTGAGAACAGAAGAATGATCGTTCAAGGATACCAGGCTGTGCCCTATGACAGATGACAGGAATATGGCCATGACAACTGCGATGATTCCTACAGCAAGTGCAAAAATGCCCCTCTTTCCCTTTGATTTAGCGGTTTCCATTACAAGTTTCCTCCGCTATCGGGAGAAACGGAAACCCCAGCTAATCGGAGGAATAGAGCTTCCGCCCCCCGATTAGCTTTCAGAACTCAGAAGGAGAGGTTGTTTAAATATGGTTTAGGTTTTGATGAATTGCTCCAATAATTGAATCTTGTCATTTATGCCCATGGAAAATCTCTAGAGTCAATGATTGCG
>JAJZOK010000121.1 GCA_021811525.1 Thermoplasmata archaeon
TTTCTAGAGTGCCCCAATTGTAGTTTTGTTTTCAAAGCACCAATTATGGATATGAAATTCTCTCACCTTGGATGGACCATCCCTGGAACAGGAGTTGTCAGGTGTCCGCAAATACCCTGTGTTCTGATCCAGTGATCAGTTTACCGAACTGAGTGGCATCATGACTGTGCTCTGCTGTCAGCGATATCCGGGATGCCATGAACCTTTCTGTGTCAGCTGAGACATGAAGCTTGATCCATCCCTTCCTTTTCTTTGCCCATTTATTGGACATCCAGTCCTCGGATTGTGGTCTTGAAGCCTGTTGAATCCGCTGCAACAGAAGAGGATGCATTCATAATCTCAGGCACTTTGATCCCCCTTATTCATCGAAATATTGATGTGTAGGAGATTCTTGGCACTCCAAGAATATCCTGAAATATCCTCATGTAAGATTCAAGGGATATGAATGATGCATTGAAAACCGCTCTGATCCTCGCCAGGATCTCAATGATCTTATCCGGAAGAATAAAGGGCCTTCCGTTCTTCTTCCTGTTCTGTTTCTTCAGATCAATAGTGTAATTATTAATATCTTTGAGGTCAAGGATATCCTACATGCGTCTGACAAGCGATTCATTGTACGGGGACCATATCCTTTTATTACTGCTCTTTCCGTGGACTGAGGGGTTGTTGTACTGCACAAACAACACCCATCCTATTTTCAAGAAGAATTATTGCATTAATTATGCAACACAGTTTTAAATTGAAAAATTAATTTAAAGTTAAACGGTGTTAAGCCCTCTGTCCACAGAAATGCACTGTCCGTTTATTCCAAGAGACATTTCACTGGCAAGGAAGGCATTGACCATGGCAACTTCTATGGGTTCAAGTTGGGTCTTCTCCGAGAATTTAGTGACATTGAATGGGAAAACTTTGTAGTAATTGTCCTCCTTGCTCACACCGCCAGGCAATACGCCGTTTACCCTGATGTTGTATTTCCTCAGGCTCTCAGCAGACTTCCTGACAAGTTCTTCCAGTGCATATTTGGAAACATTGTAGGACAAGTCATTTCCTTTGAAAATATGCCTTGAAGCGCCCACTAAAACAAAAGAGCCACCCTTTTGCAGCATTGGTTCAGAGAATACCTTCAGGACCGTTAGCTGTGAAATCAGGTTTATATCGAGCATTTTCTGGAAATCCGCCCTTTCTGGAAAGAGGCCCTTGAATGACTGCCATGTTCCAACATTTGAGACCACAGTGTATATACTGCCATAATCAGATAGAATCTTATCCCTCACCGCTTTCAGCTCTTCCTCATTCGTTGCATCTGCTTTGTAAGCCTTGATAGTGGAAGACTCCACCAGTCCAAACATATTTCCGGTTCTTGAGACAATTGCAACTTTAGCGCCAAAGTTGATAAGCATTCTCACCGCAGAAATTCCCTGTCCGGGACCAACCCCAATTACAACTGCAACTTTTCCCGCCAATGAATCTCTGATTAAATCTACCATGATTCATTAACAATCCATCTTTAATTAAGGTATTTGGGGTTCCGACAAATTGCGTCCTTTTGAAAGAGACTTTTACCGGACTCGTAAAAAATTATGGATTGGAAGCCAAAGTGAAAAATGCCCCTTGTCACTTAAAATGAAAAAATCCCTCGATAGAGGAGTATAGAGATTGATACGGCAAAGACCACTGCGATTCCAATGTAGTACCATGTTCGTTCAGGGACTTTTTTAACCGGAATGCCAAATTCATCGTACTCCGTCCTGTTTTTTGCCTCCCAGTTTGAAGTATTGTAATTTCCATTAAGCAATTCGTCCTCTGGCTGCTTGTTTTCTGAGGTATCGCTAGAGCTTTTTCTTCTTGAACCAAATCCTCTCCGGAACATAAAGGGAAAGAACAGGAAAAATGGGATGTAACCTCCGTAAAATGAATTCACTCTGATGAATGTTGGTAGTACGAAGTTTATCACAATGACTATGATTGCATAGACAACTAGAATAATTACTGAATTGCTTAATCTCCTCATGGAATCTTTCCTGCTGTACTTGAATGTAATTTCTTCTTAAAATGTTTGAGTAATCTTCAGACCCAGCCTCTTCTCCTGAATAAAACTAGAAGCACCACTGCCAGCATAACCATAAACGCATCGAGAGCCCAGAAACCTGCAATGGAACCAGTACCAGGCTGAGTGAATCCCGCTGTAAAGTTCATTCCATAAAACCCTGTCAGAAAAGTCAGTGGAAGGAAAATAGTAGCAACTATGGTGAGAAGCCTCAGGATATTGTCTGTAAAAGCCGCACGCATTGTGAAATAAAGATCCCTGACATCCCCGGTTCGAAGCATGTAAGTATCCAGTGTCTCAATGAGCTGGAAAGTGTGGTCATAGACGTCCCTGAAGGCAGGCATTAGGTCCACTGATAGGAACTTCACAGACCCCCTCTCAGCAAGGGAGACCACATCGCGATGCTGTGATAGCATTATCCTCAGTTCGCTCAATTCCTTTCTTGCTTTTGATATGAGCCCAAGGAGTCCTTTTACATCAGAGATATCTCTGGCCTTGAGGGAATCAAAATCAAGGACTTCACTCCTTATGGAAACAAGCCAATTTTCTATTTCTGAAAGGACCGTATAAAACGAGTCCACTGAGAAATCATAGATTGTGTGAAAAGCAACAGAATTCAGGAATATTTCCTTCTTCAGTGTCTTTGCCCTGTTCTTCAGAGCTTCCAAGGAGTGGTTCACTATGGTTGAGTTACCTTTGTGAAGGGTCATGATGTTCTTTTCGGACAGTACAATGAATATCTCCTCCACACCATATTCAAAATTACCTTCAACTGTCTTGACAACTCCCTTGGATACAGAAAAAATGTAGTTCTGGTAGTCTTCTGTTTTAATCCTCTGCTTTCCGGTGCCAATATCCTCCACTGTCAGAGGATCCAAGAAAAAGAAATCGCCGAGCACTTTTAGGGTGTCTGCGTCGAAGTCCTGCACATCGAGCCAGTAGTTTTCCTGTCCAGCCACGGGCTTCAGATCTTCATTGTTTGTGAGTTCTTTTGATGAAAGTTCCTTGTGGGAAATGCTTGACAGAGTAGCTCGCATTATATTGGAATTCTCATTATCATACTTTAAAGTTGCCGCATCTATAAATAAAAATAAGGTATGAGATCAAATTATTTAACTAGAAAATGATTGAAAATGGATTTCCATGGCAAAATTTCTAGAGTGCCCCAATTGTAGTTTTGTTTTCAAAGCACCAATTATGGATATGAAATTCTCTCACCTTGGATGGACCATCCCTGGAACAGGAGTTGTCAGGTGTCCGCAATGCAAGGAAGAGAAGCGGAGAAAACATTACAAACTGGCGCAGGAAACAGACCTGTCAAAGAATCCCGCCGTAGATGCTGGTGTGACTGCAAAGGCAGCACCAACTGAAGAATCAGACCTTGTTGAAGAATCAAAATACGAGGATGAGTGATTGATCCAGGTATCAGGACTTACCCGGGTATACGGCAACACAGTAGGCGTTGAAGATCTAAATTTCGAAATCCGGGATGCACAGATATTTGCATTGCTTGGCCCAAACGGCTCAGGAAAGACCACTACCTTGAGGTTGATGACGGGCATGATTTCCCCCACAAACGGATATGTCTCAGTTGATGACATCAGAACTGACCAGTTGCAGCTATTGCCGGAAATTCACAGGAAAATAGGTATATTGCCAGAGGTACCGGGGCATTATGAAAACCTCTCTGCATACAGGAATCTCCAGTTTTATGGCCGAATGTATGGAATGAGTGATAGCGCCATTGAATCCAGGACCAAGGATTTGATGGTTGAATTCGAGCTTTGGGACAAGAGGGACTCACTAGTAGCCACATTCTCCAAGGGTATGAAGCAGAAACTTGCCATATTGAGAACCGTGATGCATGATCCGAAATACGTGTTTCTTGACGAGCCTCTCTCCGGACTGGACCCTGAATCCTCCAAATTTGTCCGGGATTACATGAAAAGCCTCAAAGAAAACGGGAAAACTGTTATTCTTTCAACGCACGACCTTGACGATGCAGACAAACTGAGCGACAGAGTCGCAGTTATTCGGAACCGCCTTCTGGCCATAGATTCACCAAGTGCCCTTAAAGCGCAGGCTTTCAAGAGAACGGTTGTGTTCCATATTGAAAGCATCCAGGGCCTGGATCTGAAAGAGATCGAGGCCATGCCATTTGTAAATTCTGCCAGAATCTCCAAGGATTCTCTAGTAATGGAAGTAGACTCTCCGGAAAAGAACAATCCCGACATAACCGCATACCTTGTTGGGAAGGGGTTCAGGATACAGTTCATAGGAGAAATCAGGCGTTCACTTGAGGATGTTTACCTCTCTATTGTGGAGAAATCAAAGGAGGGAAAGCTATGAATATCAGCCTTGTGCGGGAAATGATGCGCAAGGACTTCCAGGAAGTCCGAAGGAATGGGTACGTTTTCTATTCTCTCCTGCTCCTCCCCATTATGCTTGTGGCTGTCAGCGTGATAGATTCACTTGCAATTGCACTTTCAACCAGCGGGCAATCAAGGGCGCTTCTTTCCACTTTCTCCACCATAATGGTCTTCATTCCTGCAATAATAACCTCTCTTATCGGATCAACGAGCGTCATACTTGAGAAGAACAACCACAGCCTTGAACCGCTCCTGGCCACGCCCATCACGGATTCCGAACTGTTTGCGGGCAAGGCTCTTGCACCCCTTTCCATAGGAATACTGCTTTCTTGGGTAGCATTCACCCTTTACATAGTCGTAATGGACGCCCTCACCTATGGGCATCTCGGATACTTCCTGTTCCCTACAGAACTGACAATGGTACAGATGTTCTTTCTAGCTCCCGTTACAGGTATGCTTGGAACCTTCCTCACCCTTCTGGTATCTTCAAAGATGAAGGATGTGAGAGCGGCTCAACAGGTATCAGCCTTAGTTGTGCTCCCACTGCTGTTGCTGGTGTTCCTGCCATTAGTGGTATCAGGATCGGATCTTCTAATCAATTTGTTAGCAGGTGTTGGATTTCTTGTTGCTGCATTAGTCATATTTTTTGTCAGTGTAAAGGCATTCAGAAGGGAGACCATACTCATTTCATGGGGAAAGTGAATTTTTTCCCCAATGACCAATATTTGGCAAAATCCTTTAATATCCTATCTTTGGAAGCAACCTAGACCATAGATTCAGACTTGATGTTCTGACTGCCTTATACCTTTTTTCTAATATTCATCTTAACATAGGGTGGTTTACTTGAGAAAGTCCAGGTTATCAAGAGTGGGATGGGCAATTTACAAGTTCGTAAACAGATTCCCCGGGAAGAACTGAACTGAAATTCAATTTTCCCGATACTGTTGGAAGCATTTGCTTACAGTTACACAATGTGAAGTTGCAACCCGCAAATGGTTCCATTTTTCTTTGCCAATTGAATTGGTAAATTTCTGTTATGAACATATCCTGGTTTAATTGATACTTATGCAATAGTGGGTTAAATTTTTGAATGATATCATAAGCTCATTCAACAGAATCAACAAGTCTATGGGGAATCCGGCATAGGCCTTGGTAGGATGTTTTTTTCTGCAACTTTATAGAACATAAAGGCAAACAAAACTGTAGCTATGATGGCGAGAATATCCCTGATTAAAGCAGAACCTAGAACAAGGACCTTTATGTTCTCAATCTGCCCCAGTGCGCTGCTCTGGTAGTTCCATGAAATGAATGGATTGAGGAAATATGTAAAGCTATAAGTAAGTAGCATGAAGATCGCCCCAACAGCCGAGATAACCAGAGCATACTCCTCTCTGCCCATTACCAGCAGCAAAGGTATGAGCCAGAGGAAATACTGTGGATTTACAAAATTGTAGGTCAGGAAGAACAAGAAAAAGATCAGGGCAGAATAATCCACCAAAGGTACCTTCCGCAAATAACACACTGCAGTAACCAAAACGAATAAGGGAATGAAGGCCCAAAGGAACAGTGACGGAAAAGAAGTAATGCCAAAATAGGAAATCATTACCTGCCAGCTTAGCCCATTGCTGACAAATGAACCCCCATATGTGGGAAAGGAACGGGCATAAAGAAGGTCAAAAACTGAGCTGAAAATTCCTCCAGTAAACTGGTAAATGAGAAGAGTAACTGCAAGAGGAGGAAGGATTGCAGTCATGTCCCTGATTCTGTTCTTGGAAAAAAGGAGTATATATGGGATTATCAGTGCCGGGAAAACCTTAATAGCGGCTCCAACTGCGGCAAACATCACTCCCATCCATGATCTTCCGTTCCTGCTGAATATAATGGCCTGTAGCATAAAGGCAGTTGCCAGAACGTCAAGTTGCCCCCACATTACTGCCACAACCACAATGAAGGGGTTGAGGAGCCACAATTTCCAGTGCATTTTTCCTGTGAGGCTCTTTAGAGAGTAGAATATCCAGTAAAATGAGATTAGCAAAGGCAGCTTGACCAAACCATATAGGAGTGGTAAATTTAATCCCATAAGGGATTTCCAGGCCCCATAGGGATTACCAGACTCTGTCCCAAGGTAATTCAGGGATGAATTCACTACGGGGGCCACGGAAGGTAGCAGCAGGTAAATTCGGTCAACAGTATAACTCCAAATAAGGAACAAAGGAGGATATGCCCATGTCAGCCCTGGCAGAACTGAAGCAGAAGACCTGTACGGGTCCACGCCAGATAAGATCCTGAAACCGGGGGAAATAAGAAAATAATCATCGTATCTCTGGCCAAAGAGCACACTTATGAGAAAAAAAGCCGGAAACAGCGGCCAAATCCGAACTTTCCTGATATCTGAGAAGGCCAATGCCAACAATACGCAGGCAATCCCTGCATAAAGTGCAATGGAAATAAGGATACCTTGATCTGAACTGTTCCAGTTAATTGGCACAGATGCTGAACCTGCATTTTGAGCCACTACCTCTAATACTCCACCAGCATTGTAAAGACTGCCTGAGATCCTGAGATAAGCCACTGCGAAAGTTGTGGAGTGATAGTGGAAAGTACTCTGCATTACCAATTTGCCAGATTGGACCAACTGAACACTCAAGTTTGAAAAGTCAGATTTGCCCTGAACAGTCAATTCCACATTTACGAGCCCTGATAATGAAGAAGGAACCGATATATTGCCTGGAACAATAGTAACAGTTAGACCGTTGGTGCCAGTTACAGTGTAACTTCCTCCGGGGCTCAAATCTATGGAAAAAAAGATGGAAACTGCAATTGAAAGGATACCTGCTGCAAATAGAAAAGAGAGGATGATCTTGCGGTTCTTCTTGATCTTTTCCGGAACTGCAACTTTTTTCAATCTCCCACCAACTATCAGTTGATTTGGGAATTAAATCTTCTCATTGCGAGGGCAGAAGTCAGAGATGTAATAACATAGGAAAAGAGCAGAGCGTCATACAGGCCCGGAATATAACCGAGACTTCCTGGGTATTTTGTTACGCCGAACAGATAGGAAGCGAAACTCGTTATGGATGAAAAACCAACCATCTGGTAAGTCAGTACATCTATCACCAGGAAGAGTGCCAATAAAGAGGACCCGGCGAGTCCTATGGAAAATACGCGCCTTGAAGGTTTCGTAAATATCACAGCTGCCCCGGTTAAATCTACAATGGCTGTTGCAAGGAGCCCATACCAGTGGATAAAATACTTAGGGACAAGGCCAAAATCTGTCTGCAGATTACTGTCCGTGAAAAGGATTGCGATTGTAACTGAAAAATCTATCAGGAAAAGCAAACCGACCGCTGCCTTAAAGTGAGTATTGTTTTTGGCCATGTCAGATAAGATATATTCAAATAATGCTATTTAAACTTATATATTTTATATGTATTACTATTTGATAATAACGTGCCGCTGGTTTCTGCATCCACTTGCCAAAGAGTTGAATCGTCACTCTCATGCATTTCTCAACAGGTATTCCTGCATAAAGCAAGAGCACGCGTTCATTAACCTTTAATAGCTCTTAACGAATTAATTTGCAGTGGTTGCCAAAACAGGGGAATGTTTTTTGAGACCAAAATTCTGGGAGTTTGGAGTCCTACTCAACACTTTCACCTATGAAAGAGTGCATGATATCCGATTGCCCCGGGTCCCAGGCATATTCAGAACATACTCTAGATTGAAACCTGTTCCGGGCAACCTTCGGAGCTTTGAAGATGCATTCTTCTGACACTGTAAAAAGTGTTGATGTGATCGTGAGAACCAGGAATTCAGGAGCGTCGCTGAGACAGTGCCTTGAATCTGCCAGCAGGTCTCTTCCAGTGCGCAAGTTCATCGTTGTGGACAACCACAGCAGTGATGATACTGTTGAAATTGCCTCAGGTTATGGTGCAGAAATATACCCGGAGAATACTGGCCTTGGTTATGCCACAACACTGGGCATAAGCAAAGCTGTTACTGAAAATATCGTATTCCTAGACAGTGATGTCTTAATGAGGGACCCCCTATTTTATCACAAAGCCTCTGCCATTCTGAAAGAGAGGAAAGTTGGGGCTGTTGTAGGGCAGGCAATAGGCCATAAATTACTCTACGGCCTGCCCTTGAGCCTGACTGTAATGCCTATCAAAATTGCCTCCAAAATATCAATCGACCCCAGGGTGATGGGCAGAGAGACATACTTTATGCAGAAATATTTAAGGGATAATGGCTACAAAGTCAGGTATTTGCCTGACGCCATGGTGCACAATTCCACACACCGGAGCAACAGGCACTGGCCTGAGTGGCAGGGAGCCTGGGTAAGGAATACTTCAGGGATGCGTCCGAGGGAACTGGCTTACTCCATGCTGGTAATATTCCTGATGTTGTCAAACTCCAGGAAAGTAAGAAATTTCCTTTATATTCCAATTTTCCAGGCAAAACTTATGAGAGGCTTTGTTCACCCATTGTACTGGCAGGACAATCTCATCAATATAGATAAAAATAGAAGCGTAGAAGTGGAGGAGTCAAAGAATTGAAGGTCTATTCTGAACGTTTTCCAATAAAGTATCTATTTTCGAACTATGGCATCTGCCTTGGCGTTGACACAAAAAAGGCATCTTATCTCTTCCTGATGTCAAAGATGGGCATAATCTTCCAGAAGCGCCCGGTTGGGGATACAGTGGTTGAAGATCTTGACTACGAAATTCCTAGAATCCATGAGACGTTAGTGCACAAGGAGTAATACCCTGGCACCTATTGTATATCTATAGAGGTCATAACGGTCAAAAAGTGGTCTCCAAGTATGGAGAATGGCCATATTTTGCCTATTCTGGCGTCAACAGCCTTAATCGAGCTGAATCGCCTGGAAAACTTCTCCACATATCCTGAAAAGTTCGATGGAGGAATGAACACTGGAACGCCATAAACTGAATCCACTTTAAATCGGCTATGAAATAAGTTCCGAATCTCCATGAAAGTATAAGCGTAAACATCAATGCAAAACCTTGATTCTCCTTCTGGAGCCATGGGCTTTAACCTTGCGAGAGAGTGGCGGAACTTTAATTTTGCAAGGTATCCGAGTATCTCAGAGGCACACATTCTGTTATAAATTCCAAGCACAAGTTTTCCCCTGTCGCAAAGTAACCGATGAAAACCTTCAGGAAGTGAATGTATGTCGCTGACACAATTTATGGCGCCATATGTGGAATATATGCCTTGGAAAGAATGGGCACCAAGTTCGTCGGCCAAGATGCCTATTCTATCAGCATTCCCTTTGAAAGTTGTGAGATTGGAGGAAACACCCTCCTGGACGGCTTTTTTCCTGACTGCGTCAAGCATCTTCTGGGAAATGTCTACCGCAACTATTTCATGTCCTGACTTTAGTAGTTCTATTGTTTCTGTGCCTGTGCCGCAACCCACTTCAAGTAACCTTTCCTTGCCCGGGAAAGTTTTGGAGAGCAAGCTCAGTGAATTCTCCCGCAAAAGTGAATTCACTGGATTTCCGTAAATGTGGTGGTCGTATTCATCAGCAATGGAATCAAATTCAGCCTCAAGCCAGCGGTAATATTGGGACTCTGACCACTTTCCCTTTAGCTCTTGTTTCATTTCACTCAGGCAGATGACCCTGTAATGCTCCCCATACCATTTTCCAGTCCTCTCACGGCCATATTTATTTATAAACAGGGCCATTGCTTCCTTCTTCATTTCTTCATCTGAAACCAGCTCTGCTCTGAACTTCTTAATGTTTTCAGCCACGATAACTTCCGCAGTTCCATTCCTCAGTATATATGATGGCCACCTTGTGCCTTTCACGGGGGATGCCAGGTAAAGGTGATTTTCATCCGCCGAATAGGCAAGTGGGACAAGCCTGTCGCCAACTTTCAGTTCCAGACTGCTGTCATCATGAGAAGGCATCTTCCAGCTTTTAGTAGCTTTGGGTTAATATTCATTGCTTTTTGGGTAAAAAGACAAAGTTTATTCCTGAGCAACTGAATATATTCTTTTATCTGAACATGAAAGCAAAAATGGCCATAGCCTTTGCACTGTCCATTCTGATGGTCGCCTCCATTTCTTCTTTTGAACTGTACACATATGAGAACATTAGGAATCACCCCGGTTTGGTCTTTAAGGTAACGAATATGAACAGCGACCTTGGCCAGGCCTTTTCTTCAGGTTCCATTCAAGCTTTCGGGCAAAATGGTTCCTCTATATTGCTGTTGGGAACCAGCACATATTATAAACCAACAGACTTCAGTACCCCAGCTTTAGTCGGCTTACGCTCACTCAACGCAAATGCCACGGGCACCAACTTGAGTAAGGTTGCCAACCACTATTTCCACAATGGAAGCATTTTTGGCACATCCTGGAACGGGTCATCGTGGATACTTACCGGAGAAATTTCATGGGGAAATGTAGATGAGGGTGCTGCAGTGGTGTTAAACAAAACCGGAGATTACAACCTCACGCCGGAGCTGGGGAAATATTTCCAGAATGGAGGGATATGGTTTGACTCGTGGAATGGTTCTGGCTGGCTCTTTGGAGGTAACGAGGATAAGCATGCGTCCCTGGTAGGACTTTACCATGGAAAATACATCAACTATTCGGCCCTCATGGGCCCGATTGGCTATGACTCTTGGATACAGCTAATCCTCTGGAACGGCACTTCTTGGCTTATAGGAGGGCATTTTATTTTCGGCTTTCTCACCAGCGGCTGGTATTATAATGTCATTTCAAGAACGGACTTTTACAAATCTGGAGTGTATTCTGCAATTTACACCCAGGGGAAATGGATAGTAGGGGGAGGTCCAAAGGCAGCCCTTGAAGTGATAAGCGGCACTTCTGTGTCGAAGTCCTTCAACCTGCCAGCTTATTTCAACAACTGGGTTAATGGTCTTGCCCCTTTTGAAAATGGCTTTGTTGCAGGCGGTGAAGCATCTGCTCAAAATGGGCATATGGAACCTGCACTCTATTATTTCAATTTAACCGGTTCAGGGATCGTTTTTACAAATATCACTGATTACCTGCCTTCCTCCTTTTCCATGGGGCAGGTGCAGTTCCTCGGCCCGATTTCCATGAGTAATGTCACAGGCATTTTGATTGTTGGACAGGGCAATTATAATGAGACAAACGGGCACAGCAACGGAGCCATTGCTCTGCTGACAGATTAGGCATGGGACAAATTGCAGTGAAATTGGAATTCTCACATCATTTAGGCTTATGTAATCCTGACAACTTCAATTAACTATTGATAAAGCAGTGGGTCAAGTTCCCGTGTGTGTCACGATTTAGGTCCCTTTTTCTTTCTGAACCTTTTCCTGACCAGCAGAAAAGAGCCATAAATTGCAAGTGAAATCGCGGCTATAGCAACTGGCACTGTTATTAATGAATTGAGATACCAGGGTGTGTATCCATAATTGTTCTTTACAAAGACATTTTCTGAAAAGTTGCTCATGCTAGTGTTGGTCTGCCCATGATCCATGTATGGGAGCGAGGAGACATTGAATTGAAGCCGTCCGGGGTAAAGGCCAGACACATTGTTGAATTCCTCTGCAAGAGCTATGCTGTCAGCAGGAGCGGATGGAAGCATATGCAGAGACTCATTGGTGAAAGTTAGTGCTGGCCTAATTTCTGTTCCAGTTGTATAAGGCTTGTTAAAGTCAAACATATCCAGCATAAGATTTGAATCAGACACTAGGACGTTTAATGCCGGCATGTTCCAGTTATAGTCAATAAAGCCTAGTATTGAAGTATGACTCATTATGGTACTGGAAACATAGTTCTCCTTTGCATACGGAGAAATAAGTATAAAGGGGACCCTGAAGCCTAATTGATGTCCATCTATTTTTGGAGGCGCAGCCTGATCGTAATAGCCTCCTCCTTCATCATAGGTGACCATGATCGCAGTGCTGTTCCAGTACTTGCTTTCCATAATGAGATGGATGAAATAAAACATCCAGATTTCCCCCGCCAGTATATTATCTGGCGGATGCTGGCTGTATCCAAAAGCACCGCCGGAAACAGGGGAAATCCAGCTCACCTGTGGGAGCTTCCCGTTTTGTATCGAATTCAAGAAAGTATTCCATGAGCCGATGTTGGATAGATGGGAATTCATTCCACTGATAAAATCGAGCGGGCTATCCCCAAGCACTGGAGTCTTAAGATAATAAGCCCAGCTCACCCCATAGGAATCCATTTCATTGAAAATAGTCTGACCGTATGGCACAAATGGAGGTGGCGTAAGTTGGTCCGCCTTTACTGGTGAAAACCCGGCGAGGCTGTAAAGGCGGTTTGGCAGTGTTTCACTCAGTGTACTGCTAAAATACATATCAGCAATTGAGTACTGATGTGCGAGATACCATTCCAGACCCATCTGTGTGGAAGTGAAATACTTTAGAGAATCCGGGCCGGAATTATTGAGAAATCCATTCATGGAACCATTGTTCCAGTCAGCGTGGTAATTGCTGTACCCTTCGTAGGGATTACCGGTGTTGAAAGTGCCGTTGCTTACAGCAGTGAGGTTCTGGGAGATATAGTGACCCACAAAATTGTATGGGATGGATACGTTTTGGGCAAGGTTACCATTCTGGAGTTTTCCATATGTCCCGAATATGTTGTCAAAACTGTGATTCTCCATCATTATGATAACAAGATGCTTTATTGGAGTTTGATTTGGCTGTACCGCTTCAGAAAACTGCAGACCACCAAGAAGCAGAAGTGCTGAGAGTACTGCTGCGATTAATATTCGCTTATTTGACATAAATCCATTGCTCCTCTTCTTCAAAAAAAGAAATCATGCCGGATAATGCCAGAACAAGGCAGTTAGATGGAAAAGCCATCAATTGCCTTCCGATAATATTAATCACTTAAGCACCAGCAGTAGGCAATGACAGTTTGGTTGATATGCTGATAGATAATATTCATGGCCGGCATTACATCACTTTTCACTGGACTGCAGATGCCAGTATCTGTAACTCTTGCCTCTGTGGAACTGAGCAAATGCGATCATAATGGAAATGATTTCTATGAAGATTGCAACAGACAGGCCGAACCTCTGCTTTCCATATCTCCTCTGAAATGTGAGAATGATGCGGATGGACTGTCCCATATCCCGAAAACTACCCATGCTGATTGATGAATGCCAGTTGTTGTGCCGCTTGGACTGGATATGGCCGAAGTTGATTCTGGTGCGCTGCTGCAAGAGGTTCCTAAAGCTTGAAGGCATGGAGTTGGAGACTTCAATGTCCCTGGCATATACTATCCTTTTTCCTGAAGCATAAACCTGATGGCAAAGGAATTCGTCATCATTGATTATTTCTGGTGAGAACAATGGCATTGGGTGCTTTATTGCTTGAAACTCTCCTCCACAGAAGTACTTTGAATGTTCAGAAGCTGACTCCATGCTTATGTCATGTATCATCCACATAATGGAACCAATCTTTTGGGGGAACGACTTATATTGAGAAGGCACGACTCTTGGGATGACCATGCCCACATCATCCTCAAAATAACGGGCAAGCTTAGCAAAAATTGCATGATCGAACCTAACATCACCAGATACGAGGAAAGTTATGTCGGAGTCAAGGCATTTTAATGCCCGGTTATATGATTCCGCCTTTCCAAGCCTGCTCTTTTCAAAGAGAAGAACCACTTTCCCGGCGTCCCTTTCTAACTCAGTTTCCTGTAAGGTGATCTCCCCGCCTAAGGCAAGTATCACTTTATCCAGGCCCAAACAATCAGCATTGCCCAGAAGGTAATCCGCATCATTCTGAGATGAATAAGAGAAGAATATGCCTGCTGTGTTTGTCATCAAATGTCATCTCCTTTTTTCTTGAGATTGCCATATTTCACTGAGTCTAGATAAAAATATCTAAAACCAGTTCTCACTCTGAAGCATTTTTCTATGTTCGTTTTCATTAGATCCTTATTGTTCTTCAGAGACCGCATTATCAGGTACGGCCCAAGCACAAGAAATATCATGTAATCCGATATGTGGGGAAAAGATAGGGCCCAGGAATCGTAAAGCGAATACTCTTTCCTCATATGGCCTGGAAAATACCTTTCAACAAATGGGCTGATTGATAGAAGCATTTCATAATATTCAGATCCAAAGAGTGGTATGACATGCACTGCATCTGAGGCAACTACGTATTCGGCATCTCTTCTGTACAAATTCTTGGCAAATACTTCGTCCATTGTGAGAGAGATGCATATGTCTTTATCTCCTAGCATCCTTCTTGCCAGAAATGCCTTCAGCAGCACTTTCCAAAGCTTTCCTCGTTTTGCTATGATGAAAATATCCACATCGTCATCTTCAGATCTTGGCTCATATGAAACGGAGCCTGCAACGCCGACAAACTTCAGGTCCCTGCTTCCCAGTCTGTTAAAAAACAACTGAGCCTGTTGCAGTTTCTCAGACCTCAATGCGCTGATTTCAGCATTTTGCTCCATTTAACTCCTCTTTTAATAATTATTGCGTTTTTACAAGATATTAATTATAAAATGAAGGCTTTAACAAATATATAATCTTTATTGGTTTTTAGTTTGAAAGAGGAGCAAGTATAAATTACGTATATTAAAGCGTGAACATTTCGGATATACAGCTAGCATGAGCATAGTAGTCAACGAATATAATGGGCCAATTATAACACAGACTATGTGGGAACCGCTCTGCTTGGGAGCGTACTGATAGAAAACTTGGGATTGAGTGAAAGATGAAGTGAGGAGAATGAAAGCAGAGGAACTGAGAAGAATCAATGGCAAGTACCCATCACCCATTGATCTCAGGAAAGAGATCAAGCCATGGTTCGATTCTACACACGATTATGCGAAGCACCACATCAATCCCGTATGTC
>JAJZOK010000134.1 GCA_021811525.1 Thermoplasmata archaeon
TGCAGATGAAGCTGGCGCTATTGCAATCAGGAAAACCGAAAACAAAGCCATTGCAGCGAGAACCTCTATTTTCTTCATGAATATCTGGCATTGCGGAATGCATAATATTCTTAAATAAGTTTTTGAGCCCTGAACAGAATACGCAAATAATTATGAACTCTCTTTGCGAATCAATGAGGGCAACTCCATGATTATTTGTTTGCAGCCTTAGGGTCCATCAGGTAAACCACACCATCCGGGTCCCTAAGGAGAAGCACTTCATCTGCCTTCTGCATCGCCGCTATTGTGTCAGTCAGGGTGCCAATTCTGACACCTGCCTTCCTTGCCATTCTGTATATTTCCTTTCTTTTCATCCCTAAGTTTTCCAGAACTATTTCTCTAGATAACACATCATCTGTGATTCCTGAATACTTGCGGTAAAGTAATGCCACTATTACAGCCAGGGAAGCTGCAAGTTCAGGTGCAAAACCTAAGGTGAAGATACGTTTCTCCCTGTAAATGGTGGTGGAATGATAATGCAAAGTCACTACATACATGTGGCTTCCTGGCAATACAAGAGCCCAAAAACTGTTTCCAGATCCTATCTCCTTTCCATTTTCGCTCCAAGTAATATTTACAGTTTCAAGGTCTTTCCCCGTTAATCTTGAATTGAAATGAGCAAATCCCAGGAAAATTGAGACTTCTGGGACAAACGCAGTGATATGCGGATAATAGGAACTTTTCGCAGCTAGTGTCATGGAGATATTGCTGTTGCCGCACAGATCCATGGCTTCAATGGTCAGATTGAAAGGTCCGTCCTGGTTGACCTTGTAATTCACGATCCCACTTGAGGCGTTCCCCAAATGAACAGTCACATTGTTCACCAAGAGTTTTACCGCTGAAAGCGGCACGGGATCAGCAATTCTGTAAGTAATAGTCAGGTTTCTCGACCAAAGGAGCCTCAAAGGAGTTGCATTGAATAAAATTGAAGGATTCCTTTCAGAGTAAATGATCCGAAGGGGTGACTCATTGTAATTTCCCCAGAGGTCTCTTGCATTGAGAGTGATCTCAGTGCTTAAGTTTTGGAGTTTAAGGAAAGGCTGAGAGATGGAAATATTGCTTTGATTCGCGCCTAATGCGCTGTACCAGTAACTTGTGTTGCTCTCAAACACTATGGGCAATTCAGCGTTTGAAGTATTGTAATAGAGTGTTGTGTTTATGGGCAAAAGGTGGGGAATAGAATTATTTATTGAAATGGTGAAGTTGCGTGAGGAAACTCTTCCACTTCTTTCCATAGCCACAACTGAAAAGTTGTATAGGCCATCAATACGTGAAATCGCAGAACTCCTGCTGATGGTGAAATTCAAGTAAGTGCCATTTCCATTGTACAGCGTTTCGCTGCCTTGCGGTCCAGTTGTATTGACCCATAGCCTGGAAGAAACATTTGTGCTGGCTTTAATGCAGAGGCTGTTATTCGGTGAGTCCCCTAAGAAGGAAAAGTAGTTTCCGACTGTCCTGTTAACTGTCAGTGAAGGATTGAAATCCTGGACAGAAAAGGTTTCCTCAACCAGTTCCTTCGTATTTCCAGATGAGGTAGTTGCATTCAGGAACAACGTATAGTGGCCTGAACTGAGTTCAAGTCTTGTGAAATTCCCAATTGTCACAATGCTTGACTTGAAATTCCCTGAAGTAAGTGTGACATTATAAGTTGAAGCAAAGGAAACCTGCATCCAGCTAAGATTGAGGTCACCGTCCCTAAGGTATGAACCAGGCACAATGTTTGTACTGTAACCTGAAAGGTTCGGCACGTCGATCATGTAAGAAAATGTGAAGTTGTAACTTAATCCGAAGCGATCCACTAATTCAACCGTGATATTGAAAAAACCGGATTCGCTCGGCGTACTAACATTGAAAGTATAGCCCGAATATTCCAAAGTGAAATTACCGGGCTCTTGAACAGTTGTGTGGACAATTCCTGTAATTTTGGATATTTCAAAACCTATTTGTGACCCGGAAAGCAGCAGTGAATTATTTGCCGGGTCCGATGCAACAAAAGGCCTGTAATTGTCAATGGCGACAGGTTTCGTGAAGGCTGCAAAATAACCCGCTATATTTGATGCAGTAATGGAAAAGGTGTAGGTTCCATTTCCAAACATTACAGTGTTTATGCCCAAGGTATTATTGGAATGTGGAAGGGAGGTGTTTCCAAGAGTTACACTGACAGTGTAACTGACTCTTGACTGGACACGGTAATTCAGCGAAATGTTCCCCCTAATTACATCTGGTACGCTAATGTCAATGCTGATATTGTCATGAGAGAACGTTTCATTGTTGACGGAGTATAAAGTGATAGTCGCATTGCTGATGGATAGCCCCTCAGTGAGGTTTGGATTAAAAGCTAAAAACTGTGAATCCGTGTTCACGCTTGTAAGATTTATGAACCCATTTTCAAGAAGATAAATTCCACTTTTGTTTTGCAGAAATGTATATTTATAGGACCAGTCTGCAATGGAGAAGTTAGAACCAATAATGTAAGGGGTGACTACCCCTCCACTTAGACCATAGAATGTTTCAAAGGTATCGTTGGAAAATAGGCAGAAGCTTGAACCAAGGCTTGATAGATCGCCGTGAGTGAATGAAGGGCTTAAGTCCACCTCACTCAAATTTACATTGGAAACGTTCTTGAAAGTACCATTGCTACTGAGCTCTTCAGTAGAAAGCATTCCTGTGCTGTTGTTGTATATATCCGTCTCAAAGGAGGTACCGGTTGCCCAGGATTGCACTGGGTAAGTGTACTTATTGAATGAGAGATTGGCTACCAATTCTTTCGTTCCGGTGTTGTAATCATACACAGAGCCGTTTTCACTCTGAATAAAAACTTGTTTGCCCGCAGAGTAGATCCTTGATTCCTGTCCAGGATCAAAATTCAACTTGTATTTGCTGGTTGAACCGGTGGTGTAGTTGTAAATGTAAATGATAGAACCAGTGCCGTTGCCGATGAGGAAATAACCATTGAATGCAGTACCTGCAGTGGATATGAGAAACTGGGAAGAGCCAAGCTCGAAGAGTGTGGAGTTGCTGTTGTTGTAAAAGTTGTAGCTGTATACATCACCGCCAGTACTCTTCAGGGCGTAAATTATGGAATTATCCTTCCAGTCTACTAATGGTTTAGCAAACATTCCTGGATTGATCCCTGAAAAATAAACAGAGGAAATGTTGTTTTCTCTGTAGTTAATGTTGTTTCCTGATTTGAGCTGATTAAAACCGCTCACATTGCTGCACAGGTAAATGCTGTAAACAGTAAGGTTAGCAAAACCACCCCCAATCAACAGGCTGTAATTACCTGCTGTGCTGGAATAACTGTCTTTGAAGACAACAGGCATATGAGAGGTCTGGTTGAATCCTGAAGCCATTCCAGCGTAAATATTACTGTTCAATTCAGAACCTGAAAGCTGTAATGTGTATAATCCAAAAGGCTGAGGTTCTGGCCCCAGTAACTGTGTATTATTGCTGCCAAGGTAAAGGCTGTTGTTGTAATTGCTTCCGAACTTGTAATACATCAAGTTTCCTGTACTATCTTGAAAAAAGAGTTTCTGTCCTGTCTGCGATAAACTGTTATTTTCATTCCAGGTGAATGTCATCTTCAGGGTAAAATCAGGAAAGAGGCCAAGTCCGATTCTTAAGTAAGAATCCGAAAGGTTACGGTATGCGAAGTTAGAAATTGTCAGGCCTCTGCCATAGATAGAATTTTCAATTGATATTCTAGTGTCTATGTTTTTTGAAACATTGCTGAAGTTAACCCAACTCAGGTTTGACGGATATGAACCCAAGCTGTAGGAATTGAAATTCAGGTAATGCTGGCTGTCAATGGATGGATTGAGGGCAGGCAGCACTCCAGAGGAAACTTGAACCGATGAAGCCAGCAAAATGACCAAAATACCAACAATGAATACTCTTCTCATAAGTTAATGAATTACCTTAATGTATACTTTTTTTAAAACTATTGCTGTAAAATCTACTATGATGAAGTTATTCACAATGATCGAAAAAACTCATTTTCTCATTTTTCTGTGCAACCAGAAAGGATATAGTGTACCTTCAGATTGGTAGGATAACTGATTGAATAGCCCCGGGAAACACATACTTTAAGCCGGATATGGCAAGATTAAGGCTCCAACTTGGTTGGAATATTTGAGCATTAAAGTATTATATTCACCTAATCAATTAGTAAACAATAGCCCTGAAAAATACTCAGAGTTACTTGCATCTAATCCAACATTTGGTGCAGTTTCTTTGCGTCTAAAGTTTAGGTGGGCTAAATTCCAAAGGTCAAAACTTAAGGAAAACAGAGTTAAGGTGTACAAATGGCAGGAAGCAAAGAAGAGAAAAAGATGACAATCGAAGATCTCCCGGGAGTGGGAGAAGCGACAGCGGAGAAGCTGAGAGAAAACGGACTGGATGACATAATGACAATTGCAGTGGCTTCCCCTAAGGACCTTTCAGAAATGGCTGGCATAGCAGAGGGAACTGCAATCAAGATAATTGCTGCGGCCAGGAAATCCGCTGATATTGGAAACTTCGAAACTGGGGAACAGATCCTGGAGAGAAGGAAGGATGTCCACAAGCTGAGCACAGGAAGCAAAAATCTTGACAACCTTCTTGGAGGTGGTTTTGAGACACAGGCAATTACTGAGTTCTTTGGAGAATTTGGTTCCGGGAAAACCCAGATTATGCACCAGGCAGCAGTAAATGCAACAATGTCAGTGGAACAGGGCGGATTCGATTGTGACGTTCTTATTATCGACACGGAAAACACCTTCAGGCCTGAGAGGATCATCCAGATGTCTAAGTCTAGAGGTGCTGATCCTGACGTAGTGTTGAAGCGAATTCATGTTGCCAGAGCATACAATTCCCATCATCAGATTCTACTTGCGGAAAGGGCAATAGAAATTGGGAAGGAATTCCCAATAAAGCTGCTTATAGTCGACTCCCTTACGTCACATTTCAGATCCGAATACATGGGCAGGGGTTCCCTTTCTGAGAGGCAGCAGCTTCTTAACAGGCACATGCACGATCTCCTGAAGTTTGCCACAATTTACAACGCCGTGATAGGGGTAACAAACCAGGTATCTGCAAGGCCTGATGTATTCTTCGGAGACCCCACTGCACCAATTGGCGGAAACATTGTTGGGCATACCGCCACGTTCAGGATATACCTCAGGAAGAGCAAGGGTGGAAAGAGGATTGCAAGGCTCATAGACTCACCTTACCTCCCGGAGGGCGAGACAGTCATACAGATATCAGAAGACGGAGTTTCTGACGGGGTCTAAATAAGGCATCGTGGTCTAAATGTGGGACTATATCAGAGAAAAATTCAGAAAATATCCTTCTCAGACTAAGGTGCTCAGGAAGCTCATATCTCTTGGGCTTTCTGTCAAGAAAGACCATGAGGGTACCCCAAAGATATATTGTGATGATGTTGAGGTTAAGGCCTCATCTCTTGCAATGTCGCTGGGCGTGGATCGACGTGCTGTTCTCGATATCCTGTCTAAGATAGTGGAGGACGGTGAACTTGCAAAGTTCTTTCTTGATCTCAAGCCATCCCCGGATTTCAGGAAAGTCAGCACAAAGCTTGGAATGGGTGTGATCCAGATAGTTGCCACTAAGGCCACAAAGCCGGGAATTGTTTCAGGAGTCTCCCAGATAATCGCCAGGGAAGGCATCAGCATAAGGCAGGTAATGGTGGACGACCCTGAGCTTGTGGACGACCCGAGGGCAACCATAGTCACAGACAGCCCAATCCCGGGCAGGCTTCTCTCCGATCTGAAGACGGTCGATGGAGTTGAAGCAGTGGTCATCCTTTAGATTTTAAAATTTCAAATGTCTGATGGCATTTCCAATCTTTTGTTTCAGTATCCGAAAAACTGCTCCAGGTCTTCTCCATAAACTAAAGATGACAGTGTCTTGATCCTTTCCAGCAAGTCAGAATAGGACTGTGCTGAAACATTGACGTGGCCAACTTTTCTTCTTTTCCTTATGCCGTCCTTTCCGTACCAGTAAACTTGTGTCTCCGGAAGTGCAAGGATTTTGGTTCTCAATTCATCCGTAAGTGAGAGGCCTACCAGGTTGAGTATGCCTGATGATCTGTAAAGTTGAGGATCAGCCAGTGGAAATCCGCATACTGCCCTGACATGCTGTTCAAACTGGGAAACTGAGGAACCCATTAGGGTATGATGTCCGGAATTATGCACCCTGGGCGCAAATTCATTGATGTATGCTTTTCCATCCTTCAGGAAGAATTCCACCCCAATGACTCCCACATATGACAGTTTCTCCATTAGTGCTTTAACGATTTCCTTCATACCACAGTCTTCAATCGGGGCAGCATTGTAATACAACATCCCCCTGTAGTTGACATTCAGGGATGGCTGGAAGAATGCTATGCCTCCAGCAGAGTCCCTGGCTGCGATGACAGATGCCTCCATGTCAAATCTGACGAACTTCTCTACAACATACTTGCCTTCCGGCAGTTCCTCCTCAAGTGACCCTTCCTTGACAATATACTGTCCCTTTCCGTCATACCCACCGTGGGCAAGCTTTATCACTGCATCACCATAATCTCTTCCAATTCTGGCCGCATCTCTGGCATTGCCCGCAATTTCAAAATCTCCAACGGGCAACCCATTCTCTCTGAGAAAAAGCTTTTCCTTAGACCTGTCCCGCTTTAATTCCACAGGCAGCATTCCTGGCCTGAGTTTCCCCTGCTCCATTGCATATTTAAGGGGCCTCTCATCCACATGCTCAAATTCGTAGGTTATAAAGTCACAACTATCAACGAACTCCCTGAATTCATCATTTACAAAAGCCTTGTCAGCAATCCTGGAGGCTGGGCCCTCCTTTGTGCTGTCAATGACAAGGAACTCTATTCCCAGTTTCTTCCCTTCGAGAATCATCATAAGGCCAAGCTGGCCGGAACCAATTATGCCCAACTTCATGGGAGCTTCTCTCCCAGCACCTTGTTCTTCTGGTTGCTGGAAAACTTCCTCACTTTCTCCATTATATCTGGATGTTTTATACCCAGTATTCTTGCAGCAAGGAGGGCTGCATTTTTCGAATTGCCTATTGCAACCGTTGCAACAGGTATTCCAGCTGGCATCTGTACTATTGAAAGGAGTGAGTCTACCCCTTTGAGGTTTTTTGTGGGTATTGGAACGCCTATCACCGGAAGTGGTGTCATTGAAGCGGTCATCCCAGGCAAGTGTGCAGCACCACCGGCGGCAGCAATAATTACCTCCAACCCCCTTTCCTCAGCGGTCCTGGCATATTCATACATGAGTTCCGGAGTTCTGTGAGCTGAGACCACTCTATATTCGAGATCTATTCCAAATTCCTGGAGCAGGTTTATTGCATCAGTCATGTGCTCATAGTCGCTCCTGCTTCCCATAATAATTCCCACGAGCGGCATGTATGATAATTTGAGCAATGTATTTAAAAGAAATCAGTTCAGGCAGGTGCGCAAAGAATCAAGATTCCCAAAATAACCGGACGAAGCTTTTCTGATCCTGTTCATTACTGCCAGTCCCTTTCCCTTCTCTTCAAAAGGCTGTATAATGCCTATGGTGCATTGGGTCTTGTCAAATTCCCGCAAGGCAGAGAACAGGTTTCTTGCAACTTCGTCCATATTGTTTTCCTTGCCCAGGCTGATGCATTCAAGCCTGGATTTAGAACAGGTTTCTTCAGACCCTATTATGAGTATTTTCCCGAGAAACTCGTTTCTCCCGGACACTTCCAGGATAAACGACTCTGAAGAGGCAAGATAAAGCTTCTTTCTTGGGGAGTAATGCCTGTATTTCATTCCAGGGGCGAGTGGTACTGTACTCTCCAGCAAACCTCTTGAAAAATCCGTAAGCCTGATGGGGCCAAATATCTTCTCCAGTTCTTCAACAGGTTTGGCCCCCGCCCTCAGAAGCGTGCACTTACCGCCAGAAACATCAATTATGGTGGATTCTATTCCCTGGACCGTCGGTCCGCAGTCAAATATGAAATCCACCCTATCGTCTAGCTCTTCTATTGCGTGCTTGGAATCAGTAATGCTAGGCCTCGTTGATATGTTGGCACTTGGTGCAGCTATGGGAACTCCAGCTTTCCTTATAAGTTCCAGTGAAAGTACGTTGTCAGGCATCCTAACTGCGACAAGGGATGAGCCTCCCGTAACAGTATCAGGGATTCTCTCTGACTTCGGCAATAGGATTGTAACGGGACCAGGCCATACTTTCTCCAGTTTGCCTAACATTTCTCTGGAAACATTTTTAGCAACCTCATTTAACATACCTATGTCAGAAATGTGCACAATAAGCGGGTTATCTGGCGGTCTATCCTTTGCCCTGAATATTTTGAGGCAAGCATCTCTGGAATAAGCATCAGCCCCAAGCCCGTATACAGTCTCGGTGGGAAAAACCACTAGGCCACCCTTTCTGATGACTTCAGCAGCTGCCTCAATGGATTCATCAGAAGGTCTTGCAGGATCGGTTTTGACTACGGTTGTCATATCAATTGAATTACCTGCCTATGGGTGTCCTGTTAATTACCATTTCTAACCCGGCAGTAAAAAAATGGTGAAATACAGTATTGGATAAAATTGTCCTACTCATCTCCCTGCTTGGCTCACTTGGGAATACAGGAGAATTTGTCAATCAAAGCTTTTATCCAAAGATTCCCTAATGGTATATCATGGACATATCAAAATACGACCTCACACTGGACATTGACTTCAAGAACCTTAATTACACTGGCAAGGAGCTCATTTCAGTTACGGGCCAGGGAGAGAAATTCTATCTGAACTCCGTTGGGCTCACTGTACTTTCTCTAAAGATAGACGGAAAATCAATACCTTTCACCATGAACGAGAAGGAACAGACACTTGAAACAGACTACAGTGTCAATGGCCACTCATCAGTGGAGGTGGATTTCAATGCCAAGGTCGGAAATGTCCTGCAGGGATTATATGTTGCAAATTACAAGGAAGGACACATGCTCACTACCCAGTTTGAAAGCACTGGAGCCAGGCGGGCATTTCCATGCATAGACCATCCCAATTACAAGGCGGTATTTTCACTTAAACTAAATATTGACGATGACCTGGAAGCAATTTCAAACATGCCTGTTCATGACGAGGCAACACTGAAAAATGGCAAAAAACTTGTGACTTTCCAGGAAACGCCAAGAATGTCAACATATCTCCTGTACATAGGTGTTGGCAAATTTGATCATATGGAAAAGAAACTGGGCAAGATCAGGGGTATCCTCACAGCTCCCAAGGACCACCTCCTGAGCACAGATTTTCCACTTACCGAGGCCGGAGGGGCCATCAGTTATTTTGAAGATTACTATGGAATTGATTTTGCACTTCCCAAGGTCCATCTCATTTCAGTGCCAGAATTTGGGGCGGGTGCCATGGAGAACTGGGGGGCAATAACATTCAGGGAAGTCGTCCTGCTGGTAAATGAAAATACCAGTGCCATGGTAAAGCAGACAATATCTGAGGTTATTGCACACGAACTTGCCCACCAGTGGTTTGGCGATCTTGTAACAATGGAATGGTGGAACGATCTCTGGCTAAATGAGAGCTTTGCCACATTCATGGCACATAAAGCAGTAAATTCCATGCATCCCGACTGGCACTTCTTTGGCAAATTCCTCATTACGGAGACTTCAGGCGCCTTCACGGGGGACTCACTCCATAACACGCACCCAATAGATGCAGATGTCAAGAGCCCTGATGACATCGCACAGATATTCGATGAGATCAGCTATGGAAAAGGTGCAAGCATCCTGAGGATGATCGAAGGATATGTGGGCGAGAAAAACTTCCGTGACGGAATCAGGAAATATCTCCAGGACAACAAATACGGAAATGCAAAGGGATCAGATCTGTGGAGTTCCATAGAGAAGGTTTCAGGCATGCCTGTATCAAAGGTTATGGAGGCATGGATAAAGAAGAAAGGGTACCCAATACTCAATGTTAAGAGGAATGGAGACAAGCTGCACATAGCCCAGGAGAGATTCATGCTCGATGGAAAACCAGATGGTTCCAAGTGGCCCGTACCACTGACTGTCCTGACCTCCAATGGGGTCAAGTCAGTTCTCATGGAGAATGAAGAAATAGTGCTTGAAGCAGAAGGCTTCATTAAGTTAAATGCTGGCGAAACTGGTTTTTACAGGGTACTTTATTCACCAGAACTCGTATCCGGCATCAATTCCAATCCAGGCAGACTTTCATATCTGGATGCTTGGGGAATGGTCAATGATTACTTTGCCTTCCTGAAAGCAGGGAAAATCAATCTGGATCAGTATCTGGAAAGTATCAGGCCCTTCACGATGCTTGATGAGTATGTGGTTGCACAGGAACTATCTGGCCAGTTCTCCACCCTCTCGCTAATAATGCCTGAAAGCAAAAAGCTAATCCCCGTTGCCAAGGAGTTTTACAGGCATCACCTGTCGCGCCTTGGGGACAAGAAACCCGGAGAGGATGAAAATGACGGAGTGCTGAGAGGATCATTGGCACTGAATCTTGCAATGATTGACAACAAATATGCAGATGAACTGGCACCCAAGATCGACTCATTCTTCAAAGTCGACCCTGATGTAAGGCAGGCTGTTGCAGTAGCCTATGCCGGTGCCAGGAACGACTTCAAAAAACTCGATAAACTCTTTGAGGAATCCAAGACTGACGAGGACCGCATAAAGGTAATCAGTGGAATGTCATGGCTTAATGGCGAAGGCAATTTCAGGGATCTACTGGGCCTTATTGAAAATGACAGGTTGAAGAAGCAGGATTCCCTGAGAGTCTACATGGGCGCAAGCATAAATCCGGCGCAGAGGAACAATATGTTCTCAGAAATGACTGGTGCCATACAAACGGTGGAGAAGTATTTTGGGGGAACAGGCTACACCGGCATGATGCTTGAAGCCATCATTCCATACCTAGGAATAGGGAGAAAGGAAGAGATGAGAAAATACCTTGAGACTGTGAGGGAGGATTCTTTCTCCAAGGGCATAAACAAAGGATTGGAAATCCTGGAAATTTACTCAAGGCTCGTTGCTTCGGGCCAATAAATCCAATATATTATTATCTGTTTTTCCCCTATCATTTTTCAGGCGATGCTTTATCACAGAGATAGAGAATTATGAAATTTTCCTGAATATAGACAGTGAAAAGCTAAGTTACAGAGGGAAGGAGAAAGTCTCCATTGCCGGTGCCGGACAGGACATCAGGCTAGACAGTGTGGATCTTTCAATTTATTCAGTCAGGCTGTCGGGGAATGAGGCAAAATTTACCCTGATACCAGAAGAGCAGGCACTCTCCATCGAAAATACATTCGGAAAGGATGCAATCCTGGAGATAGAGTTTGGAGGTTCTATACCACGCCTGCTAACTGGCCTTTACCTAGCCAAAGCAAAGAATGGGAACATATTCACCACCCAGTTTGAAAGCACAGGCGCGAGACGTATGTTCCCGTGCATAGACCACCCTGAATACAAGGCAACTTTCGACATATCAGTGGAGATAGATGGGGATCTGGATGCCATATCAAACATGCCTACATCAAGTTTAGAAAAGAACGGTACAAGGAAGACCCTCAAATTCCAGAGGACACCAAGAATGTCTACTTACCTTCTATATCTTGGAGTGGGGAAGTTTGACACAAGATCTGTAATGAGAAAGAAGACAGAAGTCATCCTGGCAGCACCAATGGGTGAACTGACAAAGTCAGATTTTCCACTTGAAATAGCAGCAAAGGTACTGGACCAGTTTGAGGATTACTTTGGCATCGACTTCGCTCTCCCTAAGGTCCATCTCATCTCTGTCCCGGAGTTTGCAGCCGGTGCCATGGAGAACTGGGGGGCAATCACATTCAGGGAAGTGTACCTGAGCATAGATGACTCCACTAGTTCATTCAGCTACAAAGCCACAGGAGAAGTAATTGCGCATGAACTTGCCCACCAGTGGTTCGGAAATCTCGTTACCATGAAGTGGTGGAACGATCTCTGGCTCAATGAGAGCTTTGCCACATTCATGTCGTACAAGGTACTTACAAAGATCCATCCCGAATGGGATACCATGGGTGATATGGTTCTCCTCAGGACTGAAGGCGCATTAAAGAGTGATTCACTGAAGGATACCCATCCCATAGATGCAGATGTCAAGAGCCCTGATGACATCGCACAGATATTCGATGAGATCAGCTATGGAAAAGGTGCAAGCATCCTGAGGATGATCGAAGGATATGTGGGCGAGAAAAACTTCCGTGACGGAATCAGGAAATATCTCCAGGACAACAAATACGGAAATGCAAAGGGATCAGATCTGTGGAGTTCCATAGAGAAGGTTTCAGGCATGCCTGTATCAAAGGTTATGGAAGCGTGGATTAAATTGAAGGGATACCCCATTGTTGAGGTAAGCCATAGCAGTGAGGGGACTGAACTGAAGCAGGAGCAATTCATGGTCTCTGGCGGTAAGACTGCTCAGACATGGCCCATACCTCTCACTTACTATCAAGGCAGGAAAGTTGAGTCAATGCTTCTTGAATCTTCCCAAGGCAAATTCCCGGGAAAGAATCCAGTGAAATTGAACGCCAATTTCTCAGGTTTTTACAGGACAACCTACTCCAAGGAGCAGTTTGAGGAAATCGTATCCGGCCGGGGCAACCTGACACACCTGGATATCTGGGGACTGGCCAATGATGCTTATTATGCAATGCTATCAGGCAGGCTTTCTGCATCCGACTATATCTCAAGGATCAGGAAAGTCTGGGATTCAAATGAACCAATTGTCATCAATGAGATCAATAGTGAACTGCATAGCCTGTTCTTGATCAGCCCGGAAAACAATGTTATAAAGACAGCTGCAAGGGAATTTTGCCGCATGCACTTAACAAGGCTGGGTGAAAAAGTCAAAGGCGAGCTCATTAACACATCGGTGGCCAGAGCATCACTAAAATCTACACTGGTATTGGTGGACAGCGACTTCGCAGGTGTTCAGGGCAGGAAGTTCTCCAATTATTTCGGTATAGATCCGGACGAACGTACTTCTGTGGCCGTGTCGTTCGCCCTGAACGGAGGAGATTTCCAGACCATGCTCTCTGCATTTGAGAATTCTAAAACTGACGAGGATCGCACAAGGTTGCTTGGCGCCATGGGCTGGCTGCGGACTGCAGAAGATCTGGACAAGGCACTTGACCTCATAAGGAAGGGAAAAGTGAAAAAACAGGACACTGCAAGGTTTTACACTGGCGCCTCCCAGAGTCCAGGTTCAAGAAATTTCATGTTCGACAACATGGATTATGCAATAAGGCAATTGCGGGAGATATACGTGAGCTCCAGAGTACCTGCAAGGACCCTGGAAACTATTGCACCATTGCTTGGCATCGGCAGGGAAGAAGCCATGAAAGATAAACTTGCACAGTTCAAGACACAGGACATGCTGGTCAGTGTAAAAAAGGCTCAGGAACTGTTATCAGTATACTCCAAAGCAAGAAAAAATTTCTCCAGCATTTAAATTTACCAAATCCATCATTTTTCCATTTGTTCGGAATGACAATTTTGCTATAATTATGCGACTTTAATTATAACAACATTTTCTATTTTTAACTAAATAAATAGTTTTTATCAATGTTTATATATTTCTTATATAAACTTTACTACGAAAACTTATAAGTATCGAATCTTAAGGAAATTTATGGAACAGAACATTCAAGGAAAAAGAAAGAAACCAAAATTGCGAAAAGAGCTTACTCTGTTTCAGCTCGTTATTATAGGAGTTGTTGGAGCCATGGGAAATGGTGCCCTTTTCGGTACTGTTGGAATGGTATCCATTGCAGGGCCGGGCGCCATCTTCGGCTTTATATTTGGTGGCATAATCTATACATCCATAGGTTTTACCTACATGGAACTGTCCAAAGTTCACCCCGAGGCTGGTGGGCCAACGAGGTTCTCTCTGTACACCCACGGCCGGATGACCAATCTGATCAATTCAATGTCAGATCTGGCATGGTACATTTTCATACCGCCTATTGAGGCAGTTTCCATTGTTGCAGGTCTACAGTACTTCGCCAGCCAGTACAACTGGCCTAATCTGCTTTCAACAGCAGGGACACCAACAGTACTCGGCTCACTAATTGGGCTTGCATTGTTGCTTGCTTTCGTGCCTTTCAATTATTTTGGCGTTAGAAGATTCGGGAATTCAACAAAGTACCTTGGTATGGTGAAGCTTGCATTCTATTTGGCAATGTCACTTGGGCTTATCTTCCTCGTGGCCAACTGGAGCAATCTTTCTTCCTATGGCACTTTCCCAAAAATTGGGCCGATAAGCATACTCTTGGCTATGCCGCTGGCAATGTATGACTTCGGAGGGATAAGGGTAATACCAGACCTGGCAGAAGAGTCAAAGAAGAAGGAACATGTAACAAAAGCGGTAATCCTAACAGTTATAATTGAAACGCTGATTTACATTTCCATAGCGTTTGCAGTCCTTTCAAGCATAAACTGGGGTGCTCTCGGAATCACGCCAGGAAACTGGACCGCACTGGAAAACTATTCTCATGGAACAAACCCATTCTTCATATTCGCCCACTCAAACGGGCTTGAGGCAATATTCATAATAGCAGTTGTCGCCGGGCTTCTGTCCCCGTTTGTAACAGGATACATATATCTCGGAAGTGGAACAAGAATTCTGTTTGCCATGGGAAGGACGGGATTTGTAGGCAACTTCATGAAGACTCTCCACAGCAAATATGCCATCCCAATATGGTCTCTCATAGTGTTCGCTGCAGTTGGCGCATTTATTGTGCTGGTATCGGCACCCGCCCCGAGCATTTACAACCTTATTGACTATGCAGTGGATGCTGGCTATATTGGATTCATCACAAACCCTGTTGCATTAATGGCTTCCCGAAGGCAGGACACTACCAAGGAACACCATATGTACAGGGGCATGTCAATAGTTGCACCCATAGCAATGGGGCTTGCTTCCCTGATCATATTCTGGGACGGCTGGACTTCAATCGTGTATTCACTTGAGATAGTTACTGGCGGAGTTGTACTGTTTGGGATAATAAGTTGGTTCACAACAAACAAGGAGAAGATGAACTGGTTCAACTCACTATGGTACATCCTCTATC
>JAJZOK010000046.1 GCA_021811525.1 Thermoplasmata archaeon
ACAGTGAACGCTACGGGTCGAAATTCTCTCTTCTTGTCAGATATGTGCTCCGCTTTGGGGACTGGGAGATCGATGCATCGGTTAAACTTAAGAAGGGCAAGGAAAAAGATGAATTCAGGTACCATCTAGACCAGTCCGTTTCCGAGTTCACTGGTATCATTTCTGAACCGGAGGGAAAACTGCCTGGCTTTGTCGAGCCTGAACCGGAACCAGTCAGGAGTGGTAACTCGTTATTCTATCCGGACTACGCCGTTCGACTGGAGGATGAAACAGTAAATGTATTCCTGACAACTCCCAGGTACTATTCAGAGGACCTGGAGGAAATCGCCTCGCTTGCTGAAGGCAGCAGCCTTGCTGAGGTCATATGCATTCTTGCGAAGAATGAGAAGTGCCCTCCCGGTGCAAAATGTTTCAGGGAAACCATCGACTGGTTTTCCATGAGAGATGATTTGTCTGCACCTCTGCGAGCCAAGAATCCAAAACCCAAAACTGTCCCGCCGACAGAATCCACCATAAAAGCGCCCATTAAAACATCGGTCAGTGAGGAAGTTATTTCACACCTCAAAGCACTATTTCCCGACAGCCAGGCAATGGTGGACTATCTTGAGTTCATGGGGCTGCCCCCAGCCGAAACACTTGAAAAGGCTGGCTTTAAGGTAAAATGGAAAGGCTTCAGGATCAATGTGCAGGAATAGATTCAGAAGCCTTCTGATGCCTTGCAGATCTTTTGCCAATGTGATTCCCATGGATGGTGCTTTGGCAGGAATTAACATATTTAAGCCAATGGGGGTAATAGGCTCACTACTGCCATTTCTTATAAAAAACTGGTGAGCCGTTTCATTGTTACCTGCTTTTCCTTAATACCAGAACAATACGGCGTAGCGTCTATTTCAACTGTGATAACACATTTTTCATTCTCACGAAGCTTAATTTGAGATATATTTACATATTGTGATAAAGATGGGTAGATGAGGCCTCTTATCTCATGTGCGATTGAGGTAGAAACATTGTCGCATTCCAACATGCCCATAGGCACCCCATCATTCTAAACGCCAACAAAAAGAATGCCTCCATCATTGTTGGCAAATCCTACAATTTCTTTAAGAAATTTTTTATTCCAGGCGGCTTGTACTCGCCGGATCAAATTTCCTCAATTATGGCGGTTTAAAATTCCCCACTTTCGTGTTTCGGAAAATAGTGTATTTTGCTGGACAGTGAGGGGTGGAGAATGATAAGAAACTCGGATTGCCAAAGACCTCAGCATAACTGAGGTCTCCAGGCAGCGGGGCATTGACAGGAAGACCGTCAGGAAATATGCGCAGAACGGCGGGATGCCAAGGTTAAACAAAAACGGAAAGAGAAGCTCAAATCTGGACCCTTACAGGGACCGTATAGGGGACATGATCAATACGCACAACCTCTCTGCCATCAGGATCCTTGAGGAAATCCGAAAACAGGGGTATGATGGCGGATACACCATCCTCAGGGAGTACTTTCCGAAATAAGGAGGGACAGAAGGATACCTGCTGTCTACAGATACGAGACAGTTCCGGGAAAGCAGTCGCAGGTTGACTTTGGAGACTTCGGCAGGGCCGGGATAGACGAAATATCAAGAAAGCTCTACGCATTCTCCATGATCCTTGGATACTCAAGATGAGGTATGCTGAATTCACCACTGATATCAGCACAGAGAATGTCATAAAGATGCACCTCAATGTCTTCAGGTATTTTGGTGGCTGTACGGACACCATCCTCTACGACAACGCGAAGCAGATTGTATTTGAACGTAAGATCAAAGCTTCCGAGTCAAGATTCAATCCTAAATTCAGGGATTTCGCAGAGTACTATGGCATTGTCATAAGGCTCTGTTTCCCTTACAGAGCACAGACAAAGGGAATGATTGAACCCACGATCAAGTACATGAGGCACAACTTCTGGAACGGCAGATCCTTTGAATCCCTTGATAACACGAATGCACAGTGCATGCAATGGTCCTCATGGCAATTGCATACAATCTCATGGTCATATCAAACATGGAATCTGGATCAGAAGACAAGGAATTGATGAAAATCGTCGCTTGCTAAAACATCAGGCACCCTATTATTCAGAATAGTTTCCTGATGCTCATTTCTCCTTACGAATATAAGCGTGAACCATAATACAAATTTTCTGCAGCAAATACCAATAAGGCAGATTATGAATCAATTTGCACATGAAATGCACTAAATCCTGAAAAATATAGTTTATTTACTTCTGGATAAATAAGTATGCCAGAAAAACCATTAATGATAGTGGCCATAGTTTTCGTGGTACTCACGGTAATAATGGCCGGTCTATTTGTGGTGGAATACACTACGAATAACCATAAAGATGCACAGTACAGCAAACTAGACGCAAGTTATCAATCGCAGCAATCCTTGGCAGTCCTCAATGACGCCTATTCACACTGGGATTACATATCCATAGAGAACACATCATTGCTTGCTCCACAATACAGTTCCAACGCAACTCTTCACTGGGTTGGCGGTCCACTCACCGGCACTTATTCAGGTACACAGAATATATCAGCAACATGGGACAGGTTCTTCGGGCTTTGGTCAGCGATATGGTACTACACCATAACTCCTCCATCTGTTTCTGTTCATGGAAACACCTCTATTGTTACATCGATGAACCAGTTTGTCCTCACTCCATACAACAACAATACGCAGGTACAGTACCTTAACATTAGCTACATACTGAATTATTACAACTCCAACGGTAACTGGGCGATATATGCAGAGACATGGCATATAGTTGGTACCGGATTCATATCACCAGACCAGCAATTCGTCACAACTAATAATGTGGGGAACCTTGCGTTCAGTCATTGGAACAACATTGCAATAGAAAATAACACTACAGTCATGCAGGAGTATGCTTCAAATGCAACATTATACTGGATTGG
>JAJZOK010000135.1 GCA_021811525.1 Thermoplasmata archaeon
TTGGTTGCCCTGTCGCATGCTATGCCTCCGATTGATTGCCGGCCATGCATATTGCTGGCTTTTTCTATCTCCATTGCCATGATGTCCAGTGCCTCATCCCAGGAGGCAGGCCTGAAGACCTCTTCAATGGGCCTTCCATTGAGTGGTGTGCGTTCCTTGGGATTTCTCCTGACAAGTGGTGTCGTCAACCTGTCCTCGCTCATTTCAAATTCGTAGCCGAATTTCCCCTTGACGCAGAGTTTCCCCTTGTTTACGTCACTCTTGTCATAGCCTCTAGCCCAGATGATTCTGTTTCCTTTTATTCCGTATTCCACAGAACATCCAACTGCGCAATATGGGCAGATAGTTACCTCAGTGCGTTCAGCAGGCTCCCACCCCTTCTCAATAAGTGCACCGGTTGGGCATGAATCAACACATTTTCCGCAACTCAGGCAACTGGATTCTCCCATTGGGACATCCAAGTCAAAAACAACTTTTGTGCCCTTTCCAAATCCGGAAAGTGCCACCACTTCATTCACCTGGTCTGAGTCGCAGGCAATAACACACTTCCTGCATAAGATACACTTGGCTGGATCAAATGAGATGCCCGGATGGCTTGTATCTATGGCCACTTCCATGGAAGCAGGGGGCCTTTCCGCCTTCACATCAAATTCCTCTGCATAGGACTCAAGCCTGCATTTTTCCCCATCTGGGCCAGCATGCTCAGGATGATCTTTCATAATCATGGTGAGCAGGCCATTCCTGTACTGGTCAAGCAGAGGGGTACTCGTCCTGATTTCCATGTTTTCAGATACCTTTGTGGTACAGGATGGAACCATCCTGGAGGGACTGCCGATCTCCACCATGCAAAGCCTGCAAACTCCATTTTCATGGCCTTCATATGAACATAGGTTTGGGATTTCAAGTCCGGAGGACCTCGCAGCATCCAGGATGCTCTGGCCTTCAATCACATCAATTTTAGAGCCGTTGACGGTAATGCTGACTGGCATATTCATCTGCCCCCCTCGAAGCAGATCTTTGCTGGGCAATTTCCGGAGGTATGTTCCTCTATTTCTTTGCTGAAATATTTAAGCGAATCAATGAACATTTTGGCACTTGCCTGCCCAAGGCCGCAGATCGACCCCTTTAGCATTACGTCAGCAGTATTCTTCCCAGATTCTATGTCTTCGCTTGTTGCCTCCCCTTTCCTCAATTTGCTGAAAAGCCCGGAAAGTTCGCCGGTGCCGTAGCGGCATGGCATGCATTTTCCACATGATTCTCTTTCAAAGAAAGACTCAACACCTTCCATAACGTCCACCATGCACCTTTCTTTTGAGATTGCAATCATTGCTCCTGTCCCCATCCCGGCACCATAAGCCTTTACAGAGTCGAAATCCAGGTTTACATTGCCCTTTTCCGCTGGAAGGATCCCTCCTGACAGCCCTCCTGGAAGCAGTGCTTTCAGGCCAGTAATGCTTGTCCCACCTTTCTTTTCCAGAAGTTCAGTGGATGATGTGCCGTATGGAAGCCGGTATGATCCGGGGTTTTTTACATCCCCGGTCAGGCAGTAAGCCTTTTCTCCTGCCACTATTCTTCCGGTCCGAGAGAAATCGCGCATTCTTCCAAGGAAATAGATGAGGGTCTCAACATTGTCTATCAGCGTAGGTTTTCCGTATAGGCCGACATCTGCAGGATAAGGTGGCCTGAGCCTCGGTTCGCTCCTCTTTCCCTCAATGGCCTCCATTAATGCGCTTTCCTCTCCTGTGATATAATGGCCAGGAATTCTCACTATCTTCATGCCTGGGAGTTTCTCGCCTCCCACCTCCCCTTCAAGGTACTCTTTCGAGCTGAGAAGAGCTTTCTGCAGTGCTCTTTCAGCTTCCAGGTACTCATGCTTTAGGGCGATGACAATGCTGGTGGCGCCGACCACCAGAGCTGAAAGAAATGCACCCTCTATTAGTTCAAAGGGGTTTGATTCCATAAGTATACGGTCTTTGAATGTCCCGGGCTCTCCTTCGTGGGCGTTAACAATCAGGTACTTTTCATGTTCCCCGTGTTCTGATACAGCTTTCCATTTCACATAAGTCGGAAAGCCTGATCCACCAAAACCCTTCAAGTTAAAATCATGGACCAGCTGCAGAACCTCAGTTCTGTTTGATTTTGACAAGACTTCCAAAAGGATGCCAAAGCCACCTGAATCAAGATATTCCCGGAGTGCACCAATCTGCCTGAAATCACCATTGCGTGTGTGGAGATCCAGTTCTCTGGTGCCTCCATCGCCTATTTGGTAGTAGGTTCCGTTGGACCACGTGACAGGTGCATGGTCGCAGTATCCGAGGCAGGATACTTCCTCTATTGCCTCATCAGCAATCCCGCCCAGCATTCCGTTTCCAGCTTTTTCTCCCTTAAGCCTGCAGGGGAGCCCTCTGCATACCTTCACCTTCCCCTCATTCTGGCCATAGAAACTGGAAATATTTTCTGCCTGGTATGGCATTAAACCGTGTTTTCGTGCCAGATTGGCCATATAATCCTTCGAATTTTTCCCTTCTGTTGGACTGTTTACTAATTCCTCCAGAAATTCTGCTTCATTATGATTTGCCATTTTTCACCACCACACTGATCTCCTTGACTTGAACTTATAACGAAGAAATAAGAGGGCCGCATTTCCTGATAAGGTGCACAGCCCTGTGCAGTAGTGTATTTTAAGTTGCAGGTTTACTAATAAATTGTGGCTAACATATTCGGTTAGCCATCTCAATACTTTACCTGTCGTGGGATTTAATAAAATCGGAGAGCACACCCATGTACTTCTCCCGTTCTTCCCAGAACTGCAGGTGTGAACTATCCTTAAAGACTTCAAGAATGGAGCTCTTTATTTCTCCGTGGATTGTTTCTGCAATTTTAGGTGTTACCTCGTCAT
>JAJZOK010000014.1 GCA_021811525.1 Thermoplasmata archaeon
TTTGGGGAAAGTTCCGAAAGCCAAGTTTGCCTTTCTTTCTCGTAAGCAATGGCCGCCTTAATTGTGGAAAGTTTCGGGACTCCTTTGATTTCAACTCTTCCATGCCCCATTGAGAAATTGACGTCCTGCCGTATTGCGTCGGGAGCCTTCCTTGCCCATCCCGCGAGAAGGACCTTCTTTCCGATTATTTCTGCAGTTTCAACAGCATGTTCCTCATCGACTATGTCCGGATCAGTTGCGATCTCCATCAGGGGTACGCCAAGCCTGTCTAGAGAATATGTTACGATCCCGTTATGTTCTTCCAGCTTCCTGCAGGAATCCTCCTCTAGGCATAGAGTTGAGACCCCAACCTTTCCCCTAGAAGTCTCCACATATCCGTTGAAGCCAATTATAGCAGTCCTCTGGAAACCGGAAGTGTTTGAGCCGTCTATCACGATCTTCCTCATGTAGGCTACCCTGTCAACAACTTTGCAATTAAGTGTGAGGGCCATTGAAACTGCTTTTTTCAGAACATCTTGATTTACGCTGTGTGGGGGTTCTTCATCTGCTTCCAGAAGGCAACTGTTATCTGTGACAGTGTACCTGAAGCTCCTTGATCTTGATTTCTCATAAACAGCAGCAGGATCATACTTTCCAGATTCGCCGGTTGTTGCAATGAGCCTCCGTTCAATGATCTTCCCAGTTTCTGTTGCTGATTCAGTGATGCAATCGCAGAAGAGCTTTTTGCCCCCGAGCTGAATATGGATTTCAAGTCCGATCATCACTTTGGAACCCATTTATGGGGCCTCCCAAAGGAATTCCCTGTCAACAATTTCTCCACGCAGGTTTGAACTCATGATCATGCGGAATTCTTCCTCCGGATAATTTGCTAGCACATGCATGGTTTTTATCATCGCAACCTCAGGAAGCATATTAGAAAGCGGAGTAACACCGAGTTTCAGGAGCTCCCTCCCGGTAGAGTAAACATTCATGTTCACCCCGCCAAAAAGGCACTGCGTAGTCATAAGCACGTGGTCACCGCGCTCCACTATCTCCTTGATAACGGGATACAATCGGGTTCCTGTATGGCCCAGTCCAGTACCCATTATGACTGTTGCTCTCTTCTTTTCTGTAATTGCTGCGAAATCATCGGCCGTGAGGCCTGGGTGAAAATACGCTAACGCAACGGATGTCTCGAGCTTATCCAGCAGGACTGTCTCGTCACTTAATGCCTTTGCTTCAGGGGACATTGTAACTGACCCGTTTTGGTACTTTCCCATTGGGTTGCCCCCGATTGTTCTGAAAGCATCTCTCCTTGAGGAGTGCATCTTTCTTGATCTCACACCCCTATGAAGGGCCACTGCATTGTCGGAAGTATTCTGGTGCATAGCTATACCGACCTCGCCAAAATTAGAGGAAGCAAACTCCAGGCCTGCTTCAAGGTTCAGAAATGCATCGCTGCTTGGCCGGTCGCTGCTCCTTTGGGAACCAATCAGCACCACTGGGCCCGAAAGGCTTTGGAACATGAAGGAAAGGGCTGATGCAGTATAGCTCATTGTATCGGTTCCATGAAGAATCACAGCTCCATGATTCTTTGACAGTTTGTCTTTGACAGTCCTGGCAAAAAGAATCCAGTCCTCCGGCGTAATGTTTTCACTAAGGACTGCCTCCAGGAGGCTTATGTCAAGGGTGAACTTGGAAAGGTTTGAGACGCTTTCCCTCAGGAAACCTGGATTCAGGACAGGCTTAACAGCGCCAGTGATATAGTCAACCCTGCTGGCTATGGTTCCTCCGGTGCCAATGAATGCAACCTTTTTCGACCCTTGCTCAAGAATCAGGTTCTTTTCTTCGGGCCCCTCATACTGCGCGATAGTTTCCACTGACTTTATGTCAGAAATTGAATGATCAGGGACAAGCAGATTGTACCCGCTCAGAAGCTTAATGTTCAGGTTTCCCTCGCTCCTGCTTACCAGAACACCTTTCATTTTGGCGCCCTTGTAAGTGAAATCCATTAGGGTTCCGGTTTCTATTTTGTTCAAGAGGAAATGCTCTCCTTTCTTATTGTAATTGGCAGTAACCATATAAGAGTTAATGGGTCAGAACAGGGTATTCTGGTTGGTTGTATGAGGCTTTGACCCAAGCATCCCCATCAACTGCATTGCATTCGCTGGAGCCTTCCCTGAAGGATGGTTGTTGAAGAAAATAAAAATTTCATCACCCCTGGTGGCGAGAGGAGATATGATGCGTGCAAACGACTCCAGTTCTCCCTTTGAATAGAGATAATCATACTTCTCCAGTTTTCCGGCTCCTTTTTTGAACCATTGCTCTCTGTTCCGCCCATGAAATCTCATGTACTGTTTCCCTGAAGAAGCATTCAAATTGTTTTGGATTTCCATTTCCGGGCTATCCACCGCAACAACATATGCACCTATACGTTCAATTTCCCTCTGGAAATCCTTATTACCATAGAGCCCTGGATGCCTGGGTTCCACGAAACAGGTGAATTTATCATGTTCAAAGGATGAGATGACCTGAATGAGCTTGTCCATATGTTCTGCCCTGAAATAAGGCGGCAGCTGAAACAGGATGGGGCCAAGAATGCCTTCTCCTGAAAGGTAATCGAGGTGCGTCTCCTTGAACCTCATCATTTCATTGCAAGCCTGATTTGTCTTCACTATTAGGTTGTCATGCGTAATAGAGCCGGGAATCTTAACAGCAAACAAAAAATTCCGCCCTTTCGTGGTTTTGGCCCAGTTTGCAAGCGTTGTCCTTGGAAGCGGGGAATAGAAAGTGGAATTCACCTCCACGGCGTTAAAGATTGAGGAATAATATGAGAGGCGGTCTTTCACGCCTTTCCTGTAGAAGGCAGTGTTCCAGTCCGGGTAAATCCAACCAGAACTGCCTATCCTTATATTGTCTA